>JBGPKX010000170.1:0-12287 GCA_041486185.1 Bryobacteraceae bacterium
ACGCTGCCCAACACCCCGGCGTAGTGACCGTTGGGTGCGACGGTGAAAGTCGTAGCGGCTGCTGGAATTGGCCGGCCAGTCTCGTCGGTGAATGTAAAGGTTATCGTGGCGGCCGTGGAATTGGGGTTAGTCAGCGCGACTCCGGTACCGTATACGGTGCCATTCGAAGTCTGGTCGAAAGGCAGAAACAGTTGCTGAGTGGCGGTGCTACAGATGGGTACCTGCGCAGCGGAAGAATTTCCGGCGCCCGGCGGAGCGTTGAGCACCACCGAAGCTCCGACAGCGTCCGCGGTGTCGAGCAACGCCCAACCATCCACCATCGATGGGGCCGAACCATCGGACTGGATGATTCGCATCTCTCCAGGGGGAATCGAGCCGGACAACGACGATACGGTGCCGTCCGCGCCCAAGGGAAGAGTCAGAGCGGAGCCATCGTCGTTAAAGAAACTCAGAGTGAAGGGCTGGGGGCTGGTGCTGGTATTCATGAGGCGGATCGTAGTATTCCAGCCGGCGCCGTTTGCAATGTGAGGAATAACGGGACTCGGCAAGGCGGTATCGGTAACCGGAGCGGCCACAGGCGGCCCGCTGACGGTGAGAACAACCGGCACTACCTGCCACGGCTCTGAAGGTCCGCGCTTCAGCATAATGCTGCCGTTATAGGTTCCCAGCGGTAATCCGGCCGGTTTCGCAGCTACGGTCAGTGTTGCGGGGGTGGAGTTGTACAGGGGCCCCACACTGAGCCAGCTGCTGCTCCAAGCGGCGACCGTGAATTGAACGGGGCCCCCGAGGCTCGAGACCTGCAGGCTCTGCGCCGGAGGCAGTGTTCCACCAGTCGTGTAAGCGAACGACATCTGCTGCGCGCTCGCAGACAGCGCCGTGTTTCCATTGCCGGGGGGCGGCACCGTACCTGGCAGTACCAGCAAGCTGACTGCTATGTTTTGCTCGACGCCGGTGCCGTCGGTGACGATCAAAGTCGCCGAATAATTTCCCGCGGCCAGCCCAGAGGGATTGACGTTAACCGTGACCTGCGTCGACCCTGGCTGCAGGGGAGCGTGTCCCGACAAGGGGGAGACATTCAGCCAGCCCGTGAAATTGGACTGGTCGAAGTGCGTCACGATGGAAAACGTCAGCGGTGAGATCTGGGAGCTCAAATTGAGCGCCTTGCCAAGAGGCAACGGGCCGCCGTTTTGATACGAAAAGCTGAGAGAATTCGCGTCGATGACCAGCACGCCCAGATCGGGTGGAATCCCCGGCGCGCCCACGAGATTAGACGGATCCGACAGGTTCCCCTGTGCGTCCTCGGCCTTGACGTAATAGCGGGATTGGTCCACCGTGGGGGCGGGCGCAAAGTAGTTCGTGTCGGTGGTGTCCGCGATGTCGGCCCACGGCTTCGGAAGGGCCAGTCCCGTGTTGGCGTAAAGGCCCTGGGCGAATTCGATCAACAGACAGGCAATCGTGGCTGGAGGCGAGCCTGGCGGACAGAATGGATCGAGGTTACCATTTAGCGCATCCTGTGGCAGCGTGAATTCCTGTCCCGTGCCGGGAATCGGTAGCGTGATACCCTGGGGCGGCAGGAACTGGAGGATCGGCGTCAGGACGGATTGGTAGACGTGATACTTCACAGCGCCCGCCACAGGCGTCCAACGGAGCGAAACATTGCCTCCACTGCTCTGGCTGTCGGCGGCAGTCAGCACAGGAGGCGTTATAGCCGGCGGCGGGACAACAGCAGCGCACCCGGCCAGTGTGCACTGCGTGGAGAGCAGGTCGGCATCCGCTGCGGTGATCTGGCCGTCGCCGTCGAGATCGCGCGGATCGTCCGGCCCGGTGGCGGGCTGGCCTTGGGCCGCCGAAATCACGGCCACATCATTGGAGTCGATCCCGCCATCGTGGTTGTAGTCCAGGGCGGAGTTGTTCAGCCAGATCTGTGTCCCGCCGACGGGCCGGGTCGTTCCCAGGAATATGCCGAACTTCGTCGTCTGGAATGTTCGTATGCCATAGTTGTTCGGATCGTTGAAACCATCGTGCGATACTGCCGTCCAGCGAATTCCATCGGTGGTCTTGAACAGGTCGAAACCGTACTCGAATAGGAATAAGGTGCTGATAATGGGGATGCCGTCGAGGGCGACGCTCCAATCCCAGGTTCCCAGATACAGTTCGCCGTCGTACACGCCCATCCGGTAAAAGTGGCCTGTGAACGGGCTTCCGAAACCGCTGTCGATGCCGGTGAGCGGGGTCTTGGGACCGGCCTTGGTCTCGCGGGCCGGGCCGACCATCAGATCCCAGGTGTCATCGGGATTGACGCGCACCAGTTCGGTGGGCCGGTCCGTGCCCACGAAGAGCTGGCCTTTGAAATCCATCACGCTGAGTGCGCCGGTGCCGCGTCTCCCCAAAGCCATGCCGGCGCCATCGGTGATAATGGGAGTGAAAGACGAGATGTCCGTGGTGGGATTCTTCGTCTTGTATAAGCCGTAGCCCGCAGGCCACTGTTTGCCGGTTGCATCCGGCTGCGTGATGCGGCGGTCGCCCGTGAGCACGTACAGAATATCATTCCAGACGTAGAGGCTGCGGACGGGAAAATCCGGCGTTGCGGGGCTGACCGCGTGCCAGCTGTCGTTTCCCGACTTCGGATCGCTCGAAGCGATGATGTACCCGGTGCCGAAGTAATCCCCGGCCGTGGCATAAAGAACGCCATGGTAAGCGGTGAGGTCGCGGAATCCCCTAACCTTCCACAGTTGCGGCGAGTTCTTGACGATGTCTCCCAGAAATGTACCCGGGTCCATAGGAATGGGCGCCCAGTTCACGCCGTCAACCGAGCGCAAGATACGGGGGTTCGGGTAGCCCTGAGTGTCGTAGGGAGGAACTTGTTCAAAGACGGACGAGGCAGATACGCCGGCGGCATAGAGAGCCTGCGTCCCGTCGGATTCCGTAAACACCGCCAGGTCGCGGAACGCGATCTCTTCGCCGGTAAATGCGGGGTTGCCGTCCTGATCGTTGCCCAGAGGGATGTCCTTCGGCGATAGATACACGCGCAGCCAGGTCTTGGTTTGGGGCGTGTACTGCCAGATTTCCCCTTGAAGCGGAAGGTCCTTCATATCCGCCGAGCAATCGCTTCCGAGCGGGGGATATACCAGTGGATGATTTTCCTGTACAGCGAACGTCGCGACCGCTACGCAGTTCACCTCGCTGCCCGTGCCCACATAGAGCTTGCCGTTGAACCACCTCATCGACCAGCTGAAAGTATTGTGCGGGTTGCCGAAGCCGTTGGTCGCAACGCAATTCCATCCCATGAAGGTCTGCTGCTCCTGACCCATAAGGCGGCTCCAGATGTCCGCCCAGGACACGCTGCCCTGCATGGAGGTGAAGTGGTTGGCGAAGACGTCCCCGATGTTGGAGGCGTAACTGGTAGGCAGTTGGGCGCGTGGCACGGTGACCAAACCATCGTTGCGCACGGATTTGCTGGTGATCTGGCTGAGGACGGCGCCGGTGGCCTCGGTGATGATATTGCCGAGAGACGTGACTCCGTCGATGGTATAAAACGGAATCCCCAGCTGGGCGAAATACGGATCGGCCTGCGCGCGGAAGGCCGCCACGCTCGCCGTGGTCAACGATTGAACCGCAGGCCCCTGCAGGTCAAAAGCTTTGGCCACGCTGAAACAGGCGGTCCCCGGCGGCCCCACCGCGCAATCGGCGAGTTCAGTCCCCTGGTTGGGGGTATCGATGGTGAATACTCCCTTCACGACCTGGGCCGTATTTGGATCCATCATCGCAGCCTGTATATCCAGGCCTCCCTTGGAATGGCCGATTACGTAAACCTGCTTCACGCCATAGTGCGCCAATACCTGGGGCAGGAATTGCTGTATGACGAGCGCGTTGTCCTGCATACTGCCATCGTTGCGGGAGTTGTCCAGGCTGAGACTCATGAAGGCCGTGCGGAAGCCGGACTGGTAGGCATCCGCGTACATGTCGTTGTTGGTCCACCAGTCGGAGGCAGTGCCCTTCAATCCAGGGATGAACAGGAGTACGGGAGTATTTGCGCCGTTCGCCGGTACGGCACCGTAGAAAACGTTGGCTGCGCCGCTCGCATCCGGAGCCGGATCGGGTGGGTTCTGGGCTATGGCATCCAGGGCGAGGAAACAGGATAGTACCAGCGTCACCGCAGCGGGCAACATCGGGCGCAAGCAACTATGTTTTTCCATAAATCCCAGAAATTTGACTCGGTACTCCCCAAGCCGAGACCGTATCATCGTGGAAGTGGCCGCTTTCCACCCCAAAAGACAGGCTTAGCGCGCATTTCCCGAAGCCGATCAATAGCTCCGTCCATGAGTGCACGTTCATTACCAGTTGAGAAACACGTCTTCGGAGAAGCAGGTTGCCTGCTGGTACTGGTAAGCAGCCGGTCCCGCTGGTGGTATGACCGTGGAATGGCCGGCCAATCACGGGTATTCCCTCTATTGTCGGAGTCATATCCTTTTCGCGGGATCGCCAAGGGGTGTCATGAGATTAGCGGATAGTATCACACGCCGCCGGTTCCACCAATGTTTTCGTCAGCGCCCTGTCTTCGTCAGCGCCCGATCAAACCCAGCGCGCGAGCCCGGCTCACAAACTCTTGCCGCTGATCGGCGGGCACCAGCCCTTCGGCGCCGGTAGGCAGCGCGGAGGCGTTGTCCTTCACCAGCATCAGCCCAAAGGCAACCAGTGCGTCGGCTGCGGTGAAGTTGCAGTGGCCATAGGCCGCGACCGGGATGTTGAGCCTTTCGGCGGTAGTTTGTTGGAAGATCGTCTTGAACGTGTACAGCGGCTCGTTCCAGTAAGGGATGATCGGGTCTCCGGTAGTGTGCAGGGTCACGGCGGGCCGCTGGAGCTTGCCCGAAGTCTGGTAGTGGAAAGCGATTTGGAGGGCCGCCGCCGGATCCGCGGTAAAGCGCGCCACCTTCCGGTTCAGATCTGCGTCGTTGAGCGATCCTGAGTAGACGCGGTTATGGTTGTCGAAGGGCTGCCCGCCCAACTTCTGCATACCGTCATTGGCGGAGAACACCGCATACCACAGCAGGCCGACCACGGTCTGCGCGACCGTCGCGGGGTTCGCCGGGTCGATGGCCGCGTGGGTGACGTTCAGCAGTTGGTTGGTTGCAGACGGATTGGCTTGAATGGCGTTCTGAATGGCTGGCACGTAGAGGCTGTCCCAATCGTTCATGACTTCCTGGGGAACCGAGACCGCCGTGCCCGGAATGACGCCGGGGAAGAAATAATCGAAGATTACGCGAAAGTCGCCAATGTAATTGATCTGGCGCTGAAAATCGCCAATGGGGCCGCATGACGGCAGCGCGGCCTGAAAGACGTCGGGGTGCTGTTCAATGGAAAGCGCGGTTACGAGGCCGCCCTCCGAGGGACCGACAATATAGATCCGATCCGGCTTCCCCACCGTGCTGCCGAAAACGTTCACCAGGTCGAGCGAATCCTGGATGCCCTGCAATACGGCAAGGCCGTTGGTGCTGTAACTCGACACCGCGAAACCGAACCCGAGGTGGTTGATGAGCGCAGGAAGTGAAATGCCGCCCACCGTCAACTGGTCTTCAGGTATGCCGATGGGCGCGTTGGGATCCACATAGCCATGTGCAAAGACCACCAGCTTGTGATTCCAGCACGACGTGTCCGGCATACAGATGCGATACTTGGCGCCGCTGGTTTGCGTGCCGTCGGGCATGCAAGTACTGGTGGGGCACACGGCCGGAACCAGGGCGGGAAACGCGAGCAATAGGGGAAAGAGCCGAGCTGCTGCGATGCGTGACATAAATTCTCCTATCAGTCCAAGGAAGCTTCGAACCGGTTTTTCATAAGTCAGGATATTGCGGGCCGCGCGGCGGCAGCCCGCATTTCTTCGACAAGTGTATACGCCAGGCACAAGCTGCCGCCTTTGCCGGTGGCCAATTGGATTCCCGGCTTATTGTCGCCGTGGAAATCGGAACCGCCGGTTACAAAGAGCGAGAATCTCCGCGCGATGCCGAGAAATCGTTCGGTGTCCGCGGCGCTATGCTCGCTGTGAAACGCTTCGATCCCTTGCAGCCCCGCCGCCACTAACTCCCCGGCCAAATTTTCGGGCCGGTTGAACTCCGGCCGGCCCAACCGCACCGGATGCGCCAGTACCGCCAGGCCACCACCTGTGGTGAGGCGCTGGATGCCCTCGAGAAGCGTCGGTTCTTCTCGCTCGACTGCGGCTTGCGCGTCATCCGCGAGATAAACGTCGAAAGCCTCCTGCGTGGTGCGCACGTAACCCTTCGACACCAGAACGCGGGCGAAATGAGGGCGGCCCGTGAGGTTCCGCCCCAGCGCCTGCGCTTCCTCGAGCGCGATATCGACGCCGAGCGATTGCAGCTTGGCCACCAGCGAGACATTACGCGCGCGCCGGCTCTGTTGCAGCCGCAGGAGCCAGTCGCGAAATTCCAGTCCGGGTGGTTGGTCCGGAAAGTAACCCAGCAGGTGAATCGAGGGACTGCGCGGTTCTCCGGGATGGCGATCAAGCCGCGTGCTGAGTTCGATCGCGCAGATTAACTCGACACCCGCCGCTTCCGCAATGGGCGAGGCGATGTCGTAGCCCGCCAGCGTGTCGTGATCTGTGATGGCCAGCGCTTCAAGCGACATCGCGGCCGCGGCCTGCACTAGCTGGCCGGGAGAGAATGTCCCGTCAGACTGGTCTGTATGGGTGTGCAGATCAATCATAGAGCCTTCAGGGTTTGCTCAAGCCGGTAGCTTGGACGCGGGGCCTGGTCACTTTTCGCCGCACCACTGCCCAGTAGATTCTTTCAAACCACTCGCCCGGCAACACCGAGCGTAGCTTCAAGACGAGCTTCGCGCCCGGACCTACCACGTAGCGCAGCCGTGGACGGCGCGCCAACAGGATCCGGTGAACCACCTGCGCCACGTCGGCCGTGCTGAACCGGCTGCGGGCCAAAATTTCGTCCACCAGTTTTTCATGCTGGCAAAACCATGGATAGTATGGGCTCGCCGGATCGGTGGCGCGCTGGGCGCGATTGCGGTTCACCGTGAAATGCGGGGTCGAGATCAGACCCGGCTCCAGCAGCGATACCCAGATGCCGAATGGCTGTATCTCCTGCGCGAGGCATTCCGCCAGGCCTTCGAGGGCAAACTTGCTCGATGCATACCCGCTGATGCTCATGGTTCCCATGCGCCCGGCCGCGGAGCTGACGAAAATGAGGCGGCCGCCGCGATTGCGGCGCATGTGCGGTAAGACCGCCTGAGCTACTGTCATGGCGCCGAAAACATTGACCTCGAATACCCGGCGCACCTCGTCCAACGTTAGATCTTCGAAAAAGCCCCGCAATCCCAAGCCGGCGAACTGGATCAGCCCGTCAATCCGCCCGGCTTGAGATAGTATCGATTCCACTCCGGCCTGTACATCGCCGGGCCGCGTTACGTCCATCCGGACTATGCCGACTTCCACTCCGCGGCGAGATGCCTGTTCATGCAAGGCTTGGCCTTCGGCTTCACTGATCGCCGAGCCGAACACACGGTAGCCTTGTGCCGCCAGAAACAGCGCAGACTCCTCTCCCATACCGGAGCCGGCGCCCGTGATCAGCAGTGTTTGGCGAGCTTCAGGCATGGGTGACGTCTGCTCGGCGAGTGGCCAGCCGGCGCTGAATCTCCACGACGGCGCCGCGGTTCAACGGGTAGGAAAGGATGAGCATGGCGGCGACAACCGCGAGCAAGCCGGGGGCAAACCCGTAGGCCAGGCCGAGCCGGGCCGCGGTGGCTGGCGTTTGCGTGGCAGTGCCCGGCGCCAGTCGCACAAAATATTGCAGAATCAAGCCAGCCACGATCACCGATCCGACCGAAGCCACCTTCTCGCCAAAATTCAGAATGCCGAAATAGATTCCTTCCCGGCGCAAGCCGGTTGCAAGCTGGTCTTCATCGGACACGTCGGCGAGCATCGACGCCGGCATAACCCAGAGCGCGCTGGCAAACAGCCCGCCGGCCGCGTGTCCCACCATGAGCGGGATCGGGTTTCCCATTCCGAACAGGCGGCCCTCGCCGACGAGCAAGCTGGCCGCGCACAGCAGGACCGCAGTGGCCAGGGTTCCGGCCGCATAAAGCGTGCGCTTTTCAGCTCGTTTTGCCAGCGCCATCCATAGGAGCACACCCGCGAACGCCCCCACCACGAAGCTGACCTGAATCAGGCTGAGGTACCGATTCTCGCGGATGCGCGCGTACCACGTGAAGTACTGTACTGCCAGGCTGGCGTTCACAACTACGGCCAGAAAAAAGACAGTGAACGACAGCCACACGCTACGGAAAGCCCGGTTGCGCATCGCCAGAGCGAAACCCGGGAGAAACGCGTGGCGTGACCCTTGATCCGGCGGTAGCGGGGCGGCGCGGCGATGAGCCACCG
This sequence comes from Bryobacteraceae bacterium, assembly GCA_041486185.1. Classification (GTDB taxonomy): domain Bacteria; phylum Acidobacteriota; class Terriglobia; order Bryobacterales; family Bryobacteraceae; genus QHXW01. The sequence goes on from JBGPKX010000170.1 coordinate 8,405, forward strand.
TGCCCTTCACGGCAATCAGCGCGCTCAGGGTCATCATCAACCCGAACACCAGCCCCAGGCGCGGATAATTGGCATAGACCAGCTTCACATCGCCCGCTGCTGAGGAGGCCCCGGAGAACAGGAGAAAGGAAAGCCCCGCGGCGCAGCCGGTTCCGATGAGGCCGAACAGCGAGCGTACCGCGATTATCCGCGTGCGCTCGTCGTAATCCTGGCTGAGCTCCGCGCCGAGGCTCAAGTACGGAATCCGGTACACTGCGCTCGCCGCGCGAAATGCCAGGGAACTGAGCAGCAGCCACGCGAACAACCCGGCTTGCCCCAATTGGCGCGGCGGGCTGAACAGGAGCGCGAAACAGGGTCCCAGAGCGAGCGCGCCGGCAAGCATGAAACCGTGCCTGCGGCCCATGCGGCTTTGGCTGCGGTCCGAACGATAGCCGATGTACGGATCGAGCAACGCATCTAGTGTCAGACCCGCGGCGAAGCCGAGGCCCACGAGCGGCGCCGGCAGCCCCAGGACGGAGTTGTAAAAGAAGAGCCCGAACAAGCCCAGCAGAACCATCGTCATCGTGATGGGCATTTCGCCTGCGCCGTACAGGCTCAGGATGGCGAAGCTGACGCGCTCGGGGGCCGTGACGGCCGGAGCAGCCGCTTTGCAGACGGCCTCGCTCACGGTTTCACCTGGAGATGCGTTACCGCGGGCGTGTCCTCGCCGCCCGCGTCGGGTGTGAGGCGCCGGAGCAGCTCGCCGAAATAGAACTTTTCGAACAGTTCCCCCGGCAAGTGCCGGCGCAGCGAAAGGACCAAGCTCGCGCGCCTACCCACTACGTAACGGAGACGCGGCCTTTTGGCGGTCAGCGCACGCAACACGGTTTCGGCGACGTCCCGGGGCCGAAGCCGGGAAGAATTTAACACGCGCGAAGCCAGTTCCTCGGCGCGCGCGAAGCGAGCGAAATAAGGGCTCTGCGGATTTCGTGCTTCCGGCAGCACACGGCGGCTTTCGTCCCAAATGTCCGTCTTCACCATGCCCGGTTCCACGATGACTACCTGGACGCCGAACGGTTTCATCTCGAGCCAGAGCGATTCGCTGAACCCCTCCAGGGCAAACTTGCTGGCGACATAAGGCGCCAGGCCCATAGAGCCGATGCGTCCGCCGATCGACGTGAGAGTGACGATACGGCCCTCTCGCGCCTGCCGCAAGAGCGGCAACACGCGCCGGGTGACGTTCATGGTTCCGAAAACGTTGACATCGAAAATCTGCCGCAGCTTTTCTTCGGGAAAGTCCTCAAAGAATGCGCGTCCCGTGATACCCGCATTGTTGACCAGTCCAAACAGGCGGCTGCGCCCGGCGATGGCGCGAATGGCGGCGTCAATCGAGGAGTTGTCGGTGACATCCAGCGGCACCGTTTCGAGTTTCACGGCGCGCCGGCGTGCGGCTTCTTGGATTACCGGCGCCTGGCGCGGATCGCGAATTCCAGCCCACACGTCAAAGCCGGCCTCGGCTAAACGAAGTGCGGTCTCCAGGCCCAATCCCCGGGAGGCGCCCGTGACCAGAACACCCCGCGAGTGCCGGTCAGCCATCGGATGCGCGCTCCAAAAGGGGAGAACTGCACGTTACCGGCCCCGGCGCCCCTGAGTGCGGCTCGTCCGGCTCGCGGAGAAACCGGAGCAGGTGCTCGGTCAGTAACTCCGGCTGCTCGAGCGGTCCGAAGTGCTCCCCACCGGGAAGCAGCACCGATTCGCAGTTGGGCAGGGCCTGGTGAATGTAGTCGTACGAACTCAGGAAATGCGACTTGTGTCCGTAAATCAGCTGTGTCCGCGTTTGGATATGCTTTACGGCTTCGAGCGTCAGCTCACCCACTTCTTCGTAATCTTGCATGAGAGTGGTTGTCTTGAGCAGCTTCAGCAGCGGCGCCCGGTTGCGCGGCAGTCCCCGCGTCGGGCCGTAGAATTTGGGCGTCTCCAGACTGATCTGAAGCAGATAGTCGGGGTCCGAGCGTTTATCCTCCGGGATGTGAAGTCCAGCTTCCTCGAGCTTTTCCACCCACGCAGACCAGCCGACCCAGTCCTCACGCTTGCGCTGGTGCACCAGAGCGGCCAGCCCGGGCTCCATGGCGGTGAGCCGCGTGACGCGTTCCGGATGGAGCAGCGCGAAATACATACAAATGTCCGCCCCGTAACTGTGACCTACCAGGTGCGCGCGCTGAATGCCTAGCGCGTCGAGCAGGCATCGTAAGTCCTCGGCCATGCTGGCGGCGGTGTATCCAGTGGGAGTGATTTCGCTATAGCCATGCCCGCGCAAGTCGTAAGTGGTGACGCGGAACTCGCGGCGCAGCAACGGCACGGTGTACAAGTGCCAGAGGGCGAGGTTCCCCAGAAATCCATGGAGCATCACTACATCGGGACCAGAGCCCACCGTAATGTAATGAAGATTCACCCCGTTTACGTTAATCTTCGGCATTTCTACACACCTGATCCGTCATTCTATATATCCCAGCTCTCGGAGCCGATCGAGCACGACTTGTTCATCCTCCACGCTCATTCTCGGGACGGTTTCCTCTTCGCCGGACGTGGTAAGCCCGGAGGCCGGCGAAGCACCGTAGCGAACGGGTTGGTTGTGGAGCGCACGCTCCTCGAAGATTTCCTCGGGCACCCGGCCCGTCATCTCCGCAGGCACCGCGAGGCCCAGCGTATGAACGATGACAGGCGCAACGTCCAGTATGGACAGTTCCCCCACGCTCACGCCTCGGCGCAGGCCCGGACCCTTGGCCGCAAAAATTCCCAGCGGGCGGTGCTGCCCGGCAACTTCGGGCCGCACCGAGATCAGTTCCGCGGCAGGCAAAATAGAAATGACCCCACCGTCGGCCAGCGTCAGCGTAAGGTCCGGAGCGGTAGTTCCGTACGGGCCTGAGAACAGTTCTTCGCGTGTCCAGACACGTTCGACAATCGGCGCGCCTGTCCTCGGGTCACGCTCGTTCATCAGATCCTCAATGAGCCGCTGGCGAAAGGACGTGTATTCGGCAGCGGGCACACCAGGTCCGCTGCCGTTCGGATTTACCACGATGTGAAGTCCGCTGCTGGTGGGCGTGGCCGCGAAGGCGGTGGTGCGACCCCAGTCGATCATCCAGGTGTGCCGCGCCACCTGGCTCACGCCGAGCAAAGCGCCTTGCGTGTCCCACGAACCGGCCGCCTCGGACCAGGCCAGGTAGCCTTTGCGCTCGAGCCAGCTATTGACGTGGAAAGCCGTTCTCGTGGGGCCAAATCCGTGGTCGGACGCAAGCAACACATTAGCCTCCGGCCCGGCAAGAGTGCAGATCTGTTCGATCAGGCCATCCAGCCGGCGGAAGTAGTCCAAACACAGGTCGCGGATTCGGTGTTCCCATTCGTGCTCGAGCGGCTGGGCGTCTTCGGGCTGGATGAAGCGCCAGCAAAGGTGCTGCAACTTATCCACGCCATCAAAGAGCACGGCGGTCAAATCGGAAGGGTCTTGCAAGGTCAGATGACGGAGTATGTCGAACCAGTTGTGCTCGCGGCGCGTGTGCAGTTCGATCCAGGGGCCTAACTCTTCCGGATTGGCGCAACCCTCGGTGGTCTTTTCCTCGAGCTTGATGTCCATGGCCAATTCCCGCTGATTGAAACCCGGCAGGGCTTTCAGAGAATCCAACAATCCTTCGGGCCAGCATGCCAGGCGCAACTGACGCCACGGAACCCAACCCGGCACCACATAACCTGAAAGCCGGGGCGGCGGAAACATGGATGGGAAATTCAGCGCCGTGACGCGCAACCCGTTTTGCGAAGCCAGCGAAAAGATGGTGTCGCAGTGAACATCTTGGGAAGTAAAAAAACGAATGTGCCGGCTCTGTGGTTCCAACTGGAAGAAATCGAAAAC
>JBGPKX010000171.1:0-12054 GCA_041486185.1 Bryobacteraceae bacterium
AAGAAACAGATCACAGAAATCTTTTTTGTGTCGGCCAAGCCGAGCATGCGGGTTGAAGGCGTTCCCGAGCGCGTGGCCAAGGAGTTCAACGCAGGGCAGAATCTGTACGTTTTTAATCTGATCGATCTGGCTAGATCAATTCCGGCCCTGGCTGGAGAGACGTCAAGGCGCGACTTCCTGACCCACGTGGGCGAACCGCTTGATGCATACTCGGATACGAAGCATCGGCTCGCGTGGAAGACGGCGCTGCAGGAGATGTCAGGTACTCACGGCTCGGACCCGAAACCTTAGTTATACCGCCCCGAATTCGGCCTGCGGGAACAGTTTTGCGCCGATCTGTTTTTTCCACCAGCGCTTGCGGCTTTTCCACCGTTCGTGCACCAATGAGCTCCGCTAAACGCATGAAATATCACAAGAAGAATGTTGAGGAAATCACCTTCGAACGGCAAAATTTCATTTGACCTAAAATGCGTTCCAGGGCATTATGGCTTTGGTTCCAAGGGGTTCACGGAACAGTTGAGCCGGGTGAAACGTAGCGGACCTGGAACGATGATCCGAAGGCCGATTGCCAAAAAGTAAAAGGCTGACGGGGAGCGAAGGGAAATCGGGCGAATCACAAGGCGGGCTTTTCCGGTGGCAGGCTGGATGGAACGCTGCGATCTGGAGGGGGTTTAATCGCCCCCGAAGGGGAGTGGAAATTCAGCAGCCGCTGGAAACGCGGGAATGAAGTCGGGCAACGGGTTCATCGCTTTGATCCCGCCCGGTCCGGGGCCAACCGGATTGAGTGGAGTAGCGAAAAAGCCGAACGGGCTTGATGGAATTTCAGCGGGCATCGAAGAATGTGGCCGGGAGCGGCGACCTTATGCCGGCAATCTGGAAACAGGTAGCCGGGGTGAGCGAGCGAAAGGCCATTTCGAGGTGCAAGCTCCAAGCAGGAGGAAGCGGCAGGTGAGCTTCAAAGCCCTGATCCGCTTTTCCGCAAAACGGAGAAGTGGGGAGCCGAGAAGATAGCATCACGCAGCTTGTTTGCCAAAGCTTTAGCCGGGCATGCCGGTGGGAAGCGCGGCTGTGAAGTGGGTCAATTGGAACCTTTTTTATTGCGGGCGGGCGTCCGGATTTCGCTTGCGGCGCGTTAGCCGGGCGCCCTTCCGCAGCTAGCCACCGTGTAACGAACCGAAACCGTTGTAAACTGGTTCGCTTCCGGTGCTCCTCGAACTCAACCACATCGAAAAACGGTACGGCGGCGTTACAGCGCTGGGGGACGGCAATCTGGCCGTTCAGCCCGGCGAAGTCCACCTGCTGCTCGGCGAAAACGGCGCGGGCAAATCCACGCTCATGAAAATTATTGCCGGAATCGTGGAGCGCGATGCCGGCCAGATGCTGTGGCAGGGGCGCGAAGTCCATTTGAAAACCCCGGCCGAGGCGGCGGCGATCGGGATTTCGATGGTCCACCAGGAATCGCTGCTGGCCCCGCACCTGACGGTCGCCGAGAACCTGTATCTCGGCCGCGAAGAGCGGTTGCCGCTAGGCTGGGTGAAGCGGCGGCGCATGATCGAAGCCGCCAGCCGGGTGATTGCGGAGCACCAGTTTCCGCTGCGCGCGGAATGGCGCGTGGAAAAGCTGACACCGGCGGGAAAGCAATTGGTGGAGATCTGCCGCGCCATCCTGCATGGCTCGAGCCTGGTGATCTTCGATGAGCCGACGTCATCGCTCTCGGGATCGGAGGCGGCCGAGGTTTTCCGCATCGTGCGCACGCTGCGCGAGCGGCAAGTCGGAGTCATCTACATCACGCACCGGCTGGACGAATTGCAGTCCGTCGGCGATCGCGTCACCATCCTGCGCGATGGCATGACCGTGCATAATGGACCTCTGGCGGAATTGACCACCGAGCGCATCATCCACCACATGGTGGGGCGCGAAGTCTCGGCCATCTACCAGCGCGAGCCGCTTCCGCCGGGAGATGAGCTGCTGCGCGTGGAACACCTGACGCAGCAGGGCAAATTGAACGACATCTCTTTTTCGCTGCGCGCGGGCGAGATTGTAGGGCTAGCAGGATTGATTGGCGCCGGCCGCACGGAGCTGTGCCGGGCGCTCTTCGGCGTGGACCCCCTCGATGCGGGCAAGGTCACGGTTTGCGGGCGCGAGGTGCGGATCGGCTCCCCGAAGGAAGCGGTGAAGGCGGGGATCGCGCTGGTGACCGAGGATCGCCAGATCACCGGCCTCGCGCTGCGGCTGCCCATCGCGCACAACATCACGCTGGCCAATATGCCGGCCATCTGCCGCTTCGGTCTGGTGGACGGCGGCGCGCAAAACTCGGCTGCCGTGGACTTCATTGGACGGCTGAGGATTCGCGCGGGTTCGCCCCGACAGTTGGCCGGGCGCCTGAGCGGCGGCAACCAGCAGAAGGTGGTCATCGCCAAATGGCTTTTCCGCCAGGCGCGAATTTTCCTGTTCGACGAGCCTACGCGCGGCATCGACGTGGGCGCCAAGGTCGAAGTTTTCAATCTGATGGAGGAACTGGCGCGCTCCGGCGCGGCCATCCTGATGGTGAGTTCGGAGATGCCGGAACTGCTGCAGGTCGCCGACCGCATTCTGGTGATGCGCGAAGGCCGGATTACCGGTGAATTGCCGGGTCGCACCACGCAAGAAGAGATCATGCGCTGCGCGGCGCTGGAAACGCAGCCCGTATCGGAGGAGCGCCTGTGAGCCAGCCGGTGGCCGAGCAGAATCAGACGCCGGTTGCTTCCGCCAAGAGCAGCCACGACCGCATCGTACTGCAACGGCTGTTGCCGTTTCTCAGCCTCATCATTCTCTTTATCGCCCTGGCGATTGCGTCGCCGCATTTTCTAACCAACACGAACCTTTCGAGCGTGGTCCGGCAAACCGCGGTCATCAACATCATGGCGCTGGGCATGACCATGATCATCATCATTGGGGGGATCGATCTTTCGGTTGGCGCGATCCTGGCGATGGGCGGCCTGCTCGGGACCATGGCCATGGAGAAAGGCTTCTCCATTCCCGTTGGAGTGGTGGTGGGCATTGTTACAGGACTGCTGTGCGGGCTGGCCAACGGGCTCATGACCACGCAACTGCGCATCGCGCCATTTATCGTTACGCTCGGCACCCTGGGCATTTTTCGCGGCTTGACGCTGATCATTTCAAACGGCCTGCCGGTGCACCGTATTCCGCAGCAGTTTTCATTCTTGGGCGAAGGGAATGTGCTGGGCGTGCCGTTCGTGTTGTGGATCCTGGTGGCGTGCGCCTTAGTGACGCACATCGTTCTCGAGCACACCCGGCTCGGACGTTACGCCTTCGCCATTGGAAGCAACCGCGAAGCCGCCATCTATGCCGGAATTCCGGTGAACTTTCATACCACTGCCGTGTACGCGATCGGCGGCATGCTGACCGGTCTCGCTGGAATGATTGAAGCCTCACGCCTGATGACGGGCCAGCCCACGGCCGGTCAGGGGTACGAACTGCAGGCCATTGCCGCGGTCGTAATCGGCGGCGGCAGTTTGCATGGCGGTGAGGGCAGCGTCACCGGAACGTTGATCGGAGCGTTTATCATGGGACTACTCTCCAATGGAAGCGATCTGCTGGGAGTGTCGCCGTATTTGCAGCAGGCGATCATCGGGGCGGTGATCATTCTGGCGGTGACGCTGGATGAGTTGCGCAAGCGGCGAACGGCGAGTTCCTGAACCAAGCGGCAACCTCCTCACCGGCGCGGCAGATCGGCGCGAACGACGTAGAACTCGGCGGAATCGATCGGCACATTCCGAATCTGGCCCTGAAGCGCCGTGTAAGGCACCAGCCGGGCGCCCTCATGGACGCGTTGTGCCTCCGGAGCGCCAAGCGCGAGCCGATAGACGTCGGCGCGGTCGCGATAGCAGTAGTCGCTATAGTACGGCTTGCCGGCGGCGGCGATCTCCATGAGCAAATCCCAAAAAGTCTTCCGGCGCATGATCCGCGCCATGAAGCCGCGGTTCGCGCCGATGTCGCGCGGAATGCCGACCGGCTGGCGCGTCCCTCGCAACACCACACGAATGCAGTGGCCGGCGTCGAACGGCCGGGTAGGATCGGCGTCGGGAAAACTGGCCAGGAGCGAACGAACGGTCTCCGGTTCGGCTTCCCATCCGGTCCAGCGGAATCGCGACGCGCCACTCACCAGCGTGCCGCGCAGCAGCAGGTCCCGCACACGGGCTTCATCCTTCCCGGTGATGCCGAGCATGTGCTCCACCAGATCGCGCAGCGGCATTTCCTGCACGACAACCGGCGTGATGGAGACGTATCCGGCTGCTTCCGAGCTGAGCTTGACGCGGATAGTGTCCGGCAGAGGCATCCGTCAGCAGGCAGGACAGGCATTCCGCCTTGTCCGTGGTCCGGGATTAGAGAGTCGCCAATACAAATTTCAAGCTAGCATAGGTGCGTGGACACTCCCGAGAGCCCGGCCCTGGCCAAAGTGCGCGCGGAACTGACGCGCTACGAGCACGCGCTCATGGAGTTTTCGGCGCGGGAAAAAAATGGCTCGATCGAGCTGGTGATCGAGCTGAAGAATCGCGATCTCGGCCTGCACACGTATTACGCCCCGCTCCACCCGAGGGACATCGATCATGCCCAGTTTCCTTGGACGCTGCAGCGCTATCTCTACGACTGCCTGCACGACTACCTGGTCGAGATGTTCATCCGGACTCCGCAAAGCCGCACTCCATGACCCCGCTGGCTGAAATCCTGCGCGATGAAATTCGCCGCAGCGGGCCGATTCCTTTTCACCGGTTCATGGAGGCGGCGCTCTACCATCCGGAATTCGGGTACTACCGCCGGCCGCGCGATCCGTTCGGCATCGGCGGCGATTATTACACGGCCGAACAGCTCCAGCCCGTGTTCGGCATCCTGATCGCCGAGCGAATCCGAAACCTGCGGGACCGCATGGGTACCCCCGAGGACTTCACCGTGGTGGAGCTGGGCGCGGGCCGGGCTGAGATGGCCGAAGCGCTACGCGAGTTTCGATACATTCCCGTCGACGTGGGCCGCGGGCGGCTGCCAGAGAGCATCCGGGGCGTGGTCTTCTCGAACGAGTTTTTCGACGCCCTGCCCGTTCACGTGGCGGCCATGCGCGGCGACCGCGGGGTAGAACTGGGCGTGGGTGTTGAGGACGATGGTTTTGCATGGGCGGAGACCGGCGCGGCGCCCGAAGACCTGGAATGTTATCGAAAGAGATATCTCGGCGCACTCTCCGATGGCCAAGTTTTCGAAGTGAGCCTGGAAGCGCTCGCGTGGCTCGACCGGATTCGCGCGGCGCTTGAAGCCGGTTACGTATTCACCATCGACTACGGCTACACTGTGGCGGAACTGCCACGCTTCCCGCGCGGGACTCTGATGAGCTACCGGCGCCATCGGGCTCTGGACGATGTGCTGAAAGACCCGGGAGAGCAGGACATCACGGCGCACGTTTGTTTCACCGCCCTGGAAGAACATGGCAGGAGCATCGGTCTGGAACGGGAAACGTTCGAGCCCCTGGCGCGCACGCTGATCGAGGCGGGAACGGCCGATCAGTTCTCGCGCGCGCTGGCCGCAGATGAGCCGCGGGAAAAAATGCGACGCCGTCTGCAGTTGAAGCATCTGCTGGCGGGTATGGGGGAGACGTTCCGGACGCTGGTGCAGCGCAGGGCCCAGCACCAATGAAAGCGCACCCAAGAATCGGGGCGCCAAATAAAAAGGCCCCGAAAAATCGAGGCATCAAATAAAAAGGCCCCGAAGAATCGGGGCCTTGAAGTCAAACTCGTTTGCATCCCTCTTCGGGACGCCGCCAACTACTTTTTCTTCTTGGGGGCGGCTTTCTTCTTTGCCTTCTTGGTTGCGTTCTTCATCGATTGATTCTCCCTAACATCAGATTTTGCGATCACGAAAATCGCAATGTGATTCATATATAAGGTGGTTCGCGAAGAATGTCAAGAAAAAAATGCACATCGCCGCCCCAAAACCGAAACTCGCGCCTCCTCGCGCGCGTACCTTCGATCATGCGAATCGCGATTGGGTTCGCGCTCGCGAGTGCAGTAACGGCTCAAGGACCCGATGCGCGCGAGATCGTGCGGCGCGCCGTCGCGGCCAGCGACGAAAACTGGAAGATCGCTCGTAACTACACTTTTCTGCAGCGCACCGAGGAGCGCCAGATCGATTCCGCGGGCTTGGTGAAGTCGAAAGAGATAAAAACTTACGACATCACCTTACTAGAGGGTTCGCCCTACCTGCGTCTGGTGGAGCGCGATGACCACCGGCTTCCCCCGGCGGAAGAAAAGAAGGAGCGGGATAAGCTCGACAAGAGTATCGCGGAGCGGATGAAGGAAACTCCGGCGCAACGGCAGCGGCGAATCGAGGAGTACGAAAAGCGGCGCGAGCGGCAGCGCGAAACCATGCGCGAGGTGGCGGAGGCATTTGATTTCAAGATTGCGGGGCAGGATGCCATCGATGGACGACAAGTCTGGGTCCTGAAAGCTTCACCGCTGGCCGGCTATCGCCCGCGCAGCCGCGATGGCAAGATTCTTCCGCACGTGCGCGGTAAACTCTGGATCGACCAGCGGTCCTACCACTGGGTCAAGCTGGAGGCCGAGGTCATGGATCCGGTTTCCTGGGGGCTGTTTCTGGTGCGGCTCGATCCGGGCGCGCACATCTGGTTCGACGAGACGCGGGTGAACGACGAAGTCTGGCTGCCGCGGCGGATTTCCATCACCGCTTCCGCGCGGCTCGGAATTTTTAAGAAGCTGCGCGTGCAAGAGGACACCACGTACAAGAACTTTCGCAAGTTCCAGGCCGATTCGCGGCTGGTGGCCACTGAGCCGTAGGACCGGCATTCGCGCCTATCCTTGCCGATGTGCGGTACTGAGCCCATGTACAGGCAAGAATGCCCGTCCTACTCCCTGTTATAATTGCGACAATCAGGTCCTCCGGAGGGACGCATGACTCGTAAGGGTTTGTGGGGTGCTCTGGCCGCCGCCGGGATCGCGTCATTGTTCGCCGACGACGCTCCCAAGCCGTTCACTCCGCAGCAACGCCGCTGGTGGGCATTCCAGAAGGTCGCCAAGCCCGCCGTACCGCAGCCCAGGAATCGCGCCTGGGTCAGGAACGAGATCGACGCCTTCATCCTGGCCAAGCTCGAAGAGAAGAACCTCACGCCGGCGCCCCCGGCCGATCGCGTCACGCTGATTCGCCGGGCTACGCTCGACATCACAGGCCTGGTGCCTACACCCGAAGAAGTGCAGGCATTTGTGAGCGATCCCTCGCCCCATGCGTTTACTAAAGTTGTAGACCGGTTGCTCGACTCGCCGCGCTACGGTGAGCGTTGGGCGCGCCACTGGCTGGATCTGGCGCGCTATGCCGATAGCGAGGGCTTCAAGAGCGACGAAACGCGACCCAATATTTGGCGCTACCGCGATTACGTTATTGATTCCTTTAACCAGGACAAGCCCTACGACCGGTTCATTAAAGAGCAGATCGCCGGTGACGAACTGTATCCCAAAGATCCCGCCGCCCTGGTCGCCACCGGCTTCAACCGGCACTTTCCCGACGAGAGCAATGCGCGCAAGCTCATGGAGCGCCGCCAGGAGATCCTGAACGACGTCACCGATACCGTTGGCGCCACTTTCCTGGGCCTCACCTTCGCGTGCGCTCGGTGCCACGATCACAAGTTCGATCCCATCCTGCAGAAAGACTATTACCGGCTGCAGGCGTTCTTCGCCAACACGCGCATCGAAGATCAACTGGCGCTTCACTTTGGTGAACAACGGAATGAATACCAAAGGCAGTATGCCGCCTGGGACGCCAAGACCCAGGACATCCGTGCCGGGATACACAAGCTGGTGGAGCCCGAGCTGGCCTCCCTATATAAGGAGAACTTCGACAAGTTTCCGGCTGAGATTCAGTCGGCTATCACCGCACAGGCGGCCGAGCGCACGCCCATCCAGTGGCAGATGTACTACAAGGCCCGGACGCAGCTCGAACATAGCGAAGAGGACGCCGCGAAAGAGTTGAAGGGTGAGGCCAAACAGCGCTGGAAAGAACTGAGCGCCCAACTGGCCGTTTTCGACGGCATCAAGCCCGCTCCGGAGCCGGTGGCCCAGGCCATGATCGACAACGGCCGGGAGTCGCCCAAAACGCACGTGCTGGCCGTTGGCGTTTACGACGCGTATAAAGAAGAGGTAGAGCCGGGGTTCCTCTCGATCCTCGATCCCGGGCCTGCGCGCATTATTCCGCCCGCCGATGTCGCCTCAACCGGCCGCCGCACGGCGCTGGCGGAGTGGCTGGCTTCTCCCGAGAACCCGTTGACACCGCGCGTGATGGCGAATCGCATCTGGCATTACCACTTCGGGCGCGGCATCGCGGGCACGCCCAGCGATTTCGGCGTGATGGGCGAGCGGCCCACGAATCCCGCGCTATTGGATTATCTGGCTGCGACATTCGTCGAGAATGGCTGGAGCATCAAGAAGATGCACCGGCTCATCATGCTTTCGAACACGTATCAGGAGTCGGCGCGCTCGAATCCCGATGCGGCGAAAGCGGATCCCGACGATAGACTAGTCTGGCGCTACAACCGGCATCGCCTGGAAGGCGAAGCTATCCGCGACTCGATCCTGGAGGTGGGCGGCCGCCTCAATCTGAAGATGGGTGGCCCGGGTGTTTTCCCGCCGCTGCCTGCGGGCGTCGAGACCCGCGGCGGCTGGAAGAAGAACGAAGAGCCATCCGAAGCGGAGCGCCGCAGCGTATATGTTTTTGTACGGCGCAACACGCGGTATCCCATGTTCGAAGTTTTCGACATGCCGGATACGCATGAAAGCTGCCCCCGCCGGAACGCTACAGTCACCGCTCCGCAGGCGCTCGAGCTGTTGAATAACGAACTGGTGCTGGATTGGTCGCGCTCGCTTGCCGGACGCGTGTGGAATGACGCGGGTATGACGCCGGAAGCGCAGGTGGATCGCGCGTGGCGGTTTGTGTATGCGCGTGCCGCGACGGTGGAAGAGCGCCAAGAGGCGCTCGCGTTCCTGGACCGGCAAAGCGCCATGCTGGGCGGGCGCATGCCAGCAGAAGACGCGCGCAAGGCGGCGCTTACGGATTTGTGCCACATGCTGGTGAACTCGAATGAGTTTCTGTATGTGAACTAGGTGGCACAGGCATTCCTGCCTGTGCGGTTTGATGTAGAGGAATGCGCACAGAATGCCTGTGCCACGAGACTCCAAAATGCTGAACAAGCTCTCCCATCGCTGGGCCGTCACCTCGCGGCGCGAATTTTTCACGCGCGCCGGCAGCGGACTGGCCGGGATCGCGCTGGCATCCCTGCTGCGCGACGATTCTCTACACGCAGCCAGTACGCTCCCCGACGCTCTCGCGCCTAAGAAGCCGCATCACCCGCCCAAAGCGAAATCCGTCATCTGGCTCTTTATGGAAGGCGGCCCGAGCCATGTCGACCTGTTCGACCCCAAGCCCAAGCTGCTCGATCTCGCCGGTCAGCCCATGCCCGCGTCGTTCGGCCGTCCCATCACGGCCATGGGCACCTCAAACAACACGCTCATGCCGAGCAAGCGCACGTTCAAGCAGTACGGCAAGAGCGGCATCTGGGTCTCGGACTGGTATCCGAGTATCGCGGAACACGTGGATGATATGAACGTGATCCGCTCGGTCTGGGCCGACGGGCTGAATCACGTTGGCTCGGTTTGCCAAATGAACACCGGTTCAATTCTGGCCGGGCGGCCGGCGATGGGCGCGTGGACCACCTACGGCCTGGGGACGGCGAATCGCAATCTGCCGTCATTCGTCATCCTGCTGGATGACAAGGAACCAGTGGGCGGACCGAAGAACTGGAGCTCAGGATTTCTGCCGGCAACATACCAGGGCACGCAGTTCCGCCAAGGTGACACACCCATCCTGCATTTGAAGCCGCCGGAAGGCACAACCCCCGGGGAGCAGCGCAGCAAGCTCGATTTCCTGAAGCAGTTGAACGAGCGCTTCTCTCAGGAAAACCCGGGCGATACGGAGCTGGAGGCGCGCCTCGGCGCTTATGAGCTGGCTTATCAGATGCAGTCGTCCGCGCCCGAAGCCGTCGACCTGAGCAAAGAATCGGACGCGACGAAAAAGCTTTATGGCATCGATGAAACGGATACGGCGGCGTTCGGCACCAACTGCCTGCTGGCGCGGCGCCTGGTGGAGCGCGGTGTGCGGTTCGTCGAGCTGTATGCCGGGTCGGGCAGCGGCTGGGATGCGCACACGGATCTCGAAAAGAATCATTCCAAGCATTGCCGCGCGACCGATAAACCGATCGCCGGTTTGCTGGCCGATCTGAAATCGCGCGGCCTGCTCGATGAGACGCTGGTGGTGTGGGGCGGGGAATTCGGCCGCACGCCATTCAACGAGAAGGGCGACGGGCGCGATCACAATCCGTGGGGCTTCACCATGTGGATGGCGGGCGGCGGCGTCAAGGGCGGCAAGTACGTCGGCTCGACCGATGAGATCGGCCTGCGCGCGGCGGAGCGGCCCGTGCACGTGCACGACATCCACGCTTCGATCCTCTGGCTGATGGGATTGGATCACGTTTCGCTCACTTACATGCATAATGGCCGGGCCGAGCGCCCGACAGAGGTCTACGGAAGCGTCATTCAAGAACTTTTCGTATGACGCTGCCGACTGTTGTTCGCACGGCGAGACGTTAGGCTGACCTACCGCGCCGCCGCTGTCAAGATTCAAGCTGTAAAATCCGTCTGCGTCCACATTCCGGCCTTCGCCCTCCACGCGAGCCTTGTGCCAAACTGTAAGATGAGTCCCATGGATGAAAAACTGGATATCCGCGAGAAAGGCGGGGTCCGTAACGGGGCGCCACAGTTTTCCGACCGCAGGCTCTTCATGCAGCTTCTGGCCTTTGGCGACGCGGAGGACACGTCTTCGCTGGTACGCGCACTCGATGCCGCGCGCCTGCCCGCCGTGCTCTACGCCGATGTCAACGATCCGCATGGAGTCGGTCTGCTCACCTGGAGCGATGCGCCCGATTTCTTTGTTACGCAATGGCGCGAATTCCTGAAGCGGAGCGAATTCGCCGGCCTCACTCCGAAGCTCGAATATTCGATGCTCGGCCGCACGTATGCATTGGGCCACGAGCCCGACCTCGAAGACTGGCTGTTCGAAAAACCCAAGCGCGCCGTGACCAACCGCCAGACTCCGTGGGCGGTTTGGTACCCCCTGAGGCGCTCCGGCGCGTTCTCCGCGCTGCCGCCGGAGGAGCAGACGCCCATTCTGCGCGAGCACGGCAAGATCGGCCACGCATTCGGGGAGGCCGGGTTTGCGGCTGACGTTCGCCTGGCATGTTTCGGCCTGGATAAGAACGATAATGACTTCGTGATCGGCCTTATCGGCTCCGAGCTCCATCCGCTTTCGGCTTGTGTGCAGGCCATGCGGAGAACCAGGCAGACATCGCAATACATCCAGCAGATGGGCCCCTTTTTTGTGGGAAAGGCAATCTGGCAAACGCAAATATGAAAACACTACTTACTGTATTCGCAGGCGCGGTCCTGGCTTTTGCCGCTGCCCCCAAGAGTTATACCGGCGTGATCACCGACGAGATGTGCGGCAAAGACCACGCCATGATGAACGTCAAGCCGGATTCGAAATGCGTCGCCGATTGCATCAAGGCCGGCTCCAAGTACGCGCTCATCGTAGGCGACCAGATCTACGGCCTGAGCGATCAGAAGACGCCGGAGAAGTTCGCCGCGCAAAAGGTCACGGTCACCGGCACGCTCGACGGCAAGACCATCCAGGTGAAGTCCATCACCGCGGCAAAATAGACCGCTAGCGATCTGTTGCTTTCCGGTTGGACGGCCTCGTTGCCCTTTCTCGGCCGGAGGCGCCGCCCGAGCCGTCTCGCACCATGGCCGAGGTGCGGCTTCAGGTATGATTGAGTGCCTATGCTCCGCTGCGTGGCCGGCCTGACGATAGCAGCCGTTCCAATCTTGTCCCAGCACCGCCCCAGCATGTTGCTGAAGAATGGCTCGGCTGGACTGCTTCCTCACGGTCGCGGCT
>JBGPKX010000172.1:0-12049 GCA_041486185.1 Bryobacteraceae bacterium
CGCCGCTCCGCCGGCCGTCAAAAACCGTCTGCGTGAAGTCATGTTGACCTCCTTGTCCTTGTCGGAGCAGTATACAACGTTTGGCTGGCCGATGCCCAGAAGTCACACGGCCACGGTATTGAAACTTTGTTTTTCGCACACTGCCTGCTAACCCGCGCGGCTCAA
This sequence comes from Bryobacteraceae bacterium, assembly GCA_041486185.1. Lineage (GTDB taxonomy): Bacteria > Acidobacteriota > Terriglobia > Bryobacterales > Bryobacteraceae > QHXW01. Next base: position 166 of record JBGPKX010000172.1, read on the forward strand.
TAGCTCCCCTGAGCTAACAGTCCTCATTTCCGAAACGGAGCACATTTCCGAAACAGAGGCATTTCCGAGCCGCGACCGTCAGGAAGCGGTTGCTTCGAGTGTTTCGCCAAGCTCCCCTCAAAACCTTCGTTGACTAGAATTCCACGCGCAGTGCGACCTGCATCACGCGAGGATTGCTGAGCGTCTGTGTATACACGCCGAAATTGTTCGGTGAGTCCAGGCGGTTGCCGATCGAGCCGACATCGAACCGGACCGTGTTAGTGACGTTGAAGACGTCCCAGCGGAAGCGCACCTTCACGCGCTCGACAGGCTGGAAGACTTTGGAAAGGCCGGCATCGATACCGAAATAGCCGTCGCCGCGCAGCGGGTTGCGTGTTCCGGATTCGCCCGGGTAGTCCACGCGGAACGCGTTATACACGGTCTGCGCATTGACGAAGGCATTGGGGCCGCTGCCGTGCTTAACATCTGCGCCCGAGAGCGGACCCTGGAACATGGCCCATCCCTCGATATCCCAGTTGGTCGGCCAGATCGAACCTTCGTCCACGGTCCAGGGCAGGCCGCTGGTCAACCGGAAAAGGCCGTTCAACTGCCAGCCGCCGACGATTGCGTTCACCACCGGATTGCTCGTCGACGCCCAGTGGCGGCCTTTGCCGAACGGGAGTTCGATGATCCAGTTGGCGTTGATCTGATGCGTGGCGTCGAAATCCGAGAGGCCGCGGAGCTGCGATGGGTTCCAGGTGTTGATAATCTGCGCGCCGTTGTTGCCGCCCGAGGTTGGAATGCGCTCGGCCTGTGAAGTCCAGTCGAATGACTTCGACCAGGTGTAATTGAAATCGCCTTGCAGTCCGCGGCTGAAGCGCTTGTGCAGGGTCACCTGCAACGCGTTGTAATCGGACTGGCCAATATTGCGCCACGTGTACAGTGCCGAATATTGGTCGTGGTAGAAGCGGTAAGAGGGATAGCTGTGGCCGGGCACGTTCAAGCCCGCGCCGGACTGGCTGTCGGGCAGATCGAGATTGAACAGCGCATAGGTCTCGTTGCCCGCGTTGGTCAGGAACTGGTTGTAGACCGCCTGCGTCGCCGTCTGGCCGCCGCCCGCCAGCGGTCCGAAAAGATCCTCCCAATAGGCCATTGGCTGCACATTTTGCACGGGCACGCCGGCATGCGCCATCTTGGAAAGCGCCGTGGCTGCAGTGAAGTAATCCGTGCCGCTCTTCGGGTCCACCAGGTTTAGCGGCATGGCCACGTCTTCTTGCTCGGGTAGCCGGCGCGCAAAATTGGCCACGTAGGAGACGTCTAGAATCAGGTCTCTGCCCAACTCGCGCGAGATCGAGAAATCGATGGCGTGGGAATAAGGTGTCTTTACGGCGCTGTCGATGCCCCAACTGATGGCAAATGCATCGCTCGGAGGTGTCGCCGGGAAACCGCCTGCCGGCGCCGGCGGCAGCAAGCCGGCCGGAATATCGGTTATGCCGATGAACCGCGGTGCGCTGCTGACGCTGACCGTTCCAGGGACGTTCGAGACTTGGCTGGATAACCCGTACGATCCGGCGGAATCGTAGGAGTTTACCGTGCCCGCGCCAAAGTGGTTGTAGAAAATGGAGTAGCCGGCGCGGATGGACGTCTGGCCCTTGGAGCCCAAAATCTTTGCGAGCCAGCCGTGACCGAAATCGGGCGCCCAGGCCACGGCGACGCGCGGAGCAAAGTCATGGTACTCGTAATTCCAGAAGTCGGGTTTGCCGTTGTAGCGGCCATCCGGCGCGAAGGAAATGTGCGGCGCATCGACGGCCGCGCCGCCGGTTTTTCCCTGGTTGGCGCTGTCGTTAAGCCAATCGGTCAGGCTGAGCGGCGTGCAACTGCTGCCGCTCGCCACGCAAGGAGCAACCTGCGTGCCATGAGACTCGGCGGGTGGCTGAAGCACGGTCCACCGCACGCCGTACGTCAGGGTGAGGTTGGGTGTGATTTTCCAGGAATCCTGCGCATAGGCTTCGTACTCCTTCCAGCGGAACTCGCGCAACAGCGGAGATCCAAAAGCCAGCGGCGACCCGTTCTTGTCGTAGTTGTAAACCGCGTTGCCTTCGGTCACCAGGCCCACCTGGGTCATGAGAATGTCGTCGTACTGCAAGCTGAAACTGTCGTCGACGGCAGGATAGCCGGAAATCGCCGGATCGAATGCAACGCCTTTATTGGCGATCCCGGAGTCGATGATCCATCCAAGATTGATGTTGGCGGAGGGAAACGAATTGCTGTAGTTCTTCCGGTAGTTGTCGATCATGCGAATATTGCCGCCCAATTGAATCGTGTGGGAGCCCTTGCTCCAGGAGAAATCGTCGGTCAGATTATTGACGGGCACGTGATACAGGCTGGAACGCGAGAAGGCGATGGGCGAATCCACGCCCGCGAGAGTCACTTGAGGCTGCTGCGAAATGCCTTCCGTCTGGCCGCTCTGGCGTGTAAATCCCCAATGGAACGTATTTACTTTGTTCGCGGCTAACACGGCGGTGTAACCAGCGGCAAAACCGCGGCTGTTGTTGAGCTGCGAAGTAGCTGGCGGCTGGCCCGGGAATTGCGGCGCGCCACCCAGATTGTCGCCTTGCAGATTGCCGCGCCAGAAAACCGTGTGCCGCCCGTCGTCGGTCAGATTGTAGTCGATGCGCGCGATGTAAGTGCTAAATCTGGCCTTCTGGTTGGCGGCGAACCGGTATCCCGACGTGTTGTAGCTGTCGCCTAATGTGGGGTCGTTAGGCAGTGGGTAATTCTGCAGCAGAGAGAGAACGGCCGCATCTTCGCCAAGGCCCAGCGGGTCCATCTGCTTGACCTGCGCCGGCGTAAGCGTGGTGGTGCCGCCGTTCGCGTTTGGATAGGTGAGAAATCCGGCGCGCATGCTCGCCGTGGGGACCGTGCGCGCCTGGCTGGATGCTTCGCTGTCGCGGCGCCCCTCGTAGTTGAAAAAGAAGAACAGCCGGTTCTTACGCACCGGCCCGCCGACCGAGCCGCCGAACACGTTTCGGATGAGCGGGGACCGCTGGTTGGGCAGTCCCGATGCGAGTTCCGACGCTTTCAGGAAATAATCGTTAGCCACGAAATCGGTGTTGCGGTTGTACTCGTATAGCGAGCCATGAAACTGGTTGGTGCCGCTCTTGGTGACCAGCGACACCTGGGCGCCAGCCGAGTGTCCCGCGTCGGCGTTGGCGTTGCTGGTGGTGACGCGAAACTCTTCCACCGAGTCCTGCGTGTTGCGCAAGACGCTGGTGAAGGCGTAGCCGTTGTTCTGGTCGTTCACATCGACGCCATCGAGCGTCACGTTGGATTGATCGCTGCGCACCCCGTTGACCGCCCCGCTCCTCGTGTCGGAGTCCTGATTGACCCGGTTGCCGAGGTAGAGAACGCCCGGCTGCAAACTCAGGAGCTCGACCACGTTGCGCGCCTCGATCGGCAACTGCTCCACCTGTTTGTTGTCGAAGACGTTCCCGATGGTCGCGTCCGACGTGTTCACCAGCGGCGCCCCCGCCTCGCTCACTTCGATTGCCTGGGACGAGCCCGCCACCTGAAGTTGCACATCCGCGGTGGTAGGGAGGCTGACCTGCAGAGCCAGATCCGTCCGCTCCACTGTAGTGAAACCGGGCGCGGCAATCGTCAGCTTGTAAGTGCCGGGCGCCAGCTGTAGCAGCTCGTAGAAGCCCTCGTGGTTGGTCACCGTGTCGCGCGAAAGGTTCGTGTCCGAGCGCGTCAGATGGACTTGAGCGTTGGGAATCGCGGCGCTCGAAGGATCGGTAACATGTCCGCGTACGGAAGTGGTTGCCTGTCCGAATGCGGAAATGGCCAAGACTGCAAAACCGAAAATAGAAGTAGCGTGCGCAAGTTTCAACATTCCTCTTCCCCGTTAAAGTCGGAGACCGCTCGAGCGAGCCTAGTTACTCCGTCTTCACCCCAAATGCATACACATTCGCCGCAAACGTACTCACGAACACCCGCCCGTTCGATACTCCCAGCCCGCTGAAGTGCGTAAACTCCGGAATCGTATTCCCACTGTTATACAATTCCTTCCCCGTCGCCGCATCGAACGCATACAGTACCGCATTCCCGGAAGGCTTCGACGCGCGGTCGTGACTGTTCAGAATCCGCCCCGAGTTATCGAGCTGTTGCGTGTTCTCGCCGTTCGATAGCGCGAACACCATGCCGTTCACCACCACCGGCGGTTCGGGCACGTCCATGTCGCGCGAGATCCATGCCGGAACCAGCACCGGTTTCCCGTCCTTCTCCTCCACCTTGAAAGCCATGATGCTGCCGTGCTGCGCCGCGCCATTCGTAATGGGAAACGCCGGCGCTTTGCTGTGCGGCGGTCCCCACGCCGGCGCATACAGCCAGCGCACGCCCTGCGGATCTTGCCATGTCGCGAACGCTCCCCAAAATCCGCGCCCCGCCAGGTTCACATCTTCATTGGCCAGCAGCGGACTGCGATAGAGCGGCGTCCGGTGGTCCCCCCCGCCCATCGACTTCGCGTCCAGCAGATAGATCACTCCCTCTTTCCCCGCCGCCGCCACCAGTTCCCACGTCTTGAACGGAAACACCACCGGACTCATGTTCCCCATATCCAGATCCTTTTTAGTGATCCACGGATGATTGGCCGGTGTGTAATAGTCCGCCAATTTCGCGGCGCCCGGCGCGACTTCCAGCACCGTGTCCGAATATTGTCCTTTCGCCGGATCGAAATCGCCGTCGCCTGATTCCGCGAATATGTTCCCGTTGGCATTGATCGCCACTCCCGCGCGCCCCCAGATGCCGCCGTCCTTCGATGGAAACATGGAAACCGGATGTTTCGGGTCCTTCAAATCCATGGCCCACACCCCCGACCTCGTGCCGTTGCATTCCTGCGAAGTAGCGGTGTACAGCATGTTGTCGTGAAAGTTAAGGCTCCAGTTCTTCGAAAACGGCGGAACGAACTGCGCCGGCGCGAAGCGGTCCTCGCCATCGATCACATTCAGCGCATGCAGTTTCCCGTCGCTTGCGATCACGTAGACCGTCATCACCCCCAGGTCGCCCTCCTCCTTCCGGAGTTGCGGCGTATCGTTCAGCCCGTTGGGGCACAGCCAGTGCGGCTGCTGCTTTGGTTTCCCTTCCACCGTAAACTTCTTGCTCCACAGAAGCTTTCCCAAATCCGCGTCGATCGCGTAGAGATTGTCCGAGCTCCCCGCCACCACCATGACGTCCTTCACGCCCTTCGACGTGTAAACGTCCTCCACAATCACCGGCGCCGTCAGCGAGGTCAGCTCCTTCGGCTCGTTGTCCAGATGCAGCTTCCACTGCAAGCCGAAGTTCTTCAAGCTTTCTTTCGTGAGGATTTTCTCCTCCTTCGCCCACCCCGTCCGCTGCTCATCTCCGCCAAACGTCAGCCACTCCGACCCTTGCGCCGCAAATACCGCCACCAGCCCGCCAATCGCCATGTAGCGCATGGCTGCCGCAGCTTTTGCGGAAGACCTGTGGCTTTCCCCCAAATTCCTCATATGGCCCACTAAATTATCACAAGCTCCTTCTGTATCTCCCACGTCACCCTCGCGTCCCCATCCCCCACAAACACATTCACCTCCGAGCGCACTCCGAAATCCCTCAAATAAATCCCCGGCTCGATCGAAAAACACGTCCACGGTACAATCCGCCGCTCATCGTGCGTCTCCAGATTGTCCATGTTGGCCCCGTTCCCATGCACTTCCTGCCCGATCGAGTGACCCGTACGATGTGTGAAATACTCCCCGTACCCCTGGCTCGCGATATACCCGCGCGCCGCATCGTCCACCTCGAACCCGCGCACCGCCTCTCCCGCGCGCACCGCCTTCTGCACGCGTTCAATGGCCCGGTCCCGCCCGCCTCTCACGATGCCGAATACCTTCCGCATCTCGGCCGGCGGCTCCGCCCCGCAATATCCCGTCCACGTAATGTCGTAATAGACGGCACCCGGCCGATCGAGCTTCGCCCACATATCGATCAACACGAAATCCCCCGCGCGTATCGGCTTCGTCGCCCCCTCCATCGGCTCGTAGTGCGGGTTGGCCGCATTGGCATTCACCCCCACAATCGGCCCATGGTCTGTGATAAGCCCCTCACGCGCAAACCCATCGAGCACGAACCGCTTTACTTCGAGTTCCTCGACCGACCCGCCGTTCCGCGTCCGCTCCCCAATCATCCGAAACGCCGCCGCCCGCACCCGGTCCACCCGCCGCCCCGCTTCAAGGTGTGAATCGAGCGCCGCCTGATTCCACCGCGCCTCGAAATGCTGAATCAGCTCCGCCGAGGTCAGCACTTCCACCCCAAGCGTCCTCACCAGTTCCACTGTCCCCGCATCCACCATGGCCACATACGGAATCGCGCACAACGGCGAATACTGCATGGCTACGCGCCGCGCCTTCCCCAAAATCCGCCGCAGCCCGTCCACCTGCTCGCTCCAGCTCGAATACGGTATCTTCTCGCCCGGCAGCGTATCCAGCATCCCGGATTCCACGCGATGCGCCAATCCCACTGGCTCCCCCTGCGCCGGAATAAAGTAATACCAGCGCCGCGTCACATGGCTAGCCGGCGAAAATCCCAGCACCCGGTACGCCAGCGGATCGCGCTGATGATGATCGAAAAACAACCACCCATCGAGGCCCTCCCGCCGCAACGCCTCCTGAATTTCCCCCACGTTCACTCAGTCACCTCCGCGAATGGCCACACCTACTTCACCCCCGACATCAACCGCACCGTCGGCTTGACACACACAGCCAGCACCACCGCCGCGCCAATCCCAAAAACCGCCACCGTCCCGAACAGCGTCGGCAGCGACATCGATTCATACACCGACGCCGCTTTTCCTGCCAGATAATCCCCCACGCTGATGGAAACAAACCACAGCCCCATCATGAACCCCGCCACGCGCGCCGGCGCCAGCTTCGTCATAGCGCTCAACCCCACCGGGCTCAGGCATAACTCCCCGATGGTATGCAGCAAATAGGTGGCAATCAGCCACCAGAGTGATACCAGCCCGCCCCCATTCGCCAGAGACGCCGCCGCCATCACCACGGCAAACCCCAGCCCCGCGAACAGCAGTCCCAATGAAAACTTCGCCGGGCTGGATGGCTCTCTGCGGCCAAGTTTTATCCAGAGCCACGCGAACACCGGCGCCAGCAGCACCACGAAAGCCGCCGGCACGAATTGAAACCAGCTCGCCGGAAACTCGAAGCCCATCACGTGCCGGTTCGTGCTGCGCGCCGCGAAAAGGCTGAGCGATGACCCTGCCTGCTCGTACATCGACCAGAAAATCGCCGAGGCCACGAAGAGCACCAGAATCGCCGCCGAACGCTTTCGTTCCTCGAGCGACCAGCCACGCCCGAAGATCAGCCATGCAAAAACCGCCACCGAGATCGTCACCAGCGCGACGCCCAGCGCATTCGAAATCATCTGCGCCGTGAACTCCACCGCGCCCGCCGCCGCCAGCGCACCCGCAATCGCGAACACCGCCAATCCGCCCGCCGCGCCCATCAGAGCATTGCGCTTCTGCCGCCCGGCTTCGTCCGGATTCTCTGGCGTCGCCGGGTAGAGCCCCGCCGTGCCCAGGTATTTGCCGCCCAGCGAGTACTGCACCAGGCCCACGATCATGCCCACTCCCGCCAGCCCGAATCCCAGCCGCCAACTGATCTTCTCTCCCACCCATCCGCATAGAATGGGCGAGATCAGCGCGCCCAGATTAATCCCCATGTAGAAAATCGAAAACCCGGCATCGCGCCGCTGGTCGCCCGTCGCATAAATCTGCCCCACGATGGTGCTCACGTTCGGCTTGAGCAAACCCGTGCCCAGCATAAGCAGCACCAGCCCGAGATAGAACGTCACGTTGCTCGGCGCCATCAGGCAAAACTGTCCCGCCGAGATCAGGATTCCGCCGTAGAGCACCGCCCGCCGCTGCCCCGTGATGCGGTCCGCCACCCACCCGCCCGGCAGGCTCAGCAGGTATACCATCGCCGTGTACAGCCCGTATACCGCGCCCGCTTTCGTGACCGGAAACCCCAGCCCTCCCCTTTCAACAGACGCCGTCATGAAAAGGATCAGCAGCGCCCGCATCCCGTAATAGCTGAACCGCTCCCACATTTCGGTGAAGAAAAGCGTAGCGAGCCCCCGCGGATGCCCGAAAAAACTCCTGTCGGCGCGCGTGGCGTCGAGCGATTGCTCGATGTCTGAGCGAGTGCCCATAAGTGTCCGGCATCGCCAGTTTATCTTAATTGCGAAAGCCCCGATTCCATCGACCCGCACAATAAGGCTCCCGTAATCCGTCGATAAACTTTTCAACGCAGAGGCGCGGAGACGCCGAGGAAGTCAAGAAAAAGGGTTTCGCTGGAGCGGGTGCGGCTGCTGACACCACCGAGAGGTGCAAAAGTAGGATTTCTCGGCGTCTCCGCGCCTCGGCGGTGAACAGTCTTTGCCATGTTAGCGACGGATTCGGGGGCTCACGGCGAGCTATGGTACGATCGGCCCACGATGTCTGGCGGTGAGACAGTCGATCCTCTGTTCCTCCCGCCCGTGATTGAAGTGTTCTTCAAAGCGCTTATCCTGGCTGAGAAAGAGAATGCTCCAGAAATTGGTGTAGATCATCTCTTGGCTGCGCTGGATACTCCGGCGGCTAAGACGAAACCGGTGGAGCAGTCACCAGGACCTTTTGTGCCGGCATCTCACCGCGACAAGCCTCTTTCAAACCAAGCCAAAGCAGCCATAGAGGCAGCCGGTACCCGTTCAGATCTTGAGCAACTGACTATAGATTCCCTTCGAACCGCACTTCTTGCAGTCAAGCGCGATTACGGAGCACAACCATGACTAAGTTCGCTGGAATTCGGAAAACATCCTCCCTGCGCGTTGGCAACCTCCCGCTGGTGTCGATCGCCATCGGTCCGGACCCCGCCAAGGGAGAGATTCGCGGCCATGCGAAGGGCGTCATCGCCATCGGCGACATGGCCGTAGGCTGGATCGCTATCGGCGGCTTGGCATGCGGTGGCGTGGCCCTGGGCGGCCTGTCCGTCGGTATTGTGGCGATCGGTGGTTTGAGCATCGCCGCCATAGCGTTTGGTGGACTCTGCATTGGTATCGTAGCTTTGGGAGGCTTGGCCGTCGGATATTATGCTTGCGGCGGTGCCGCGTTCGGCCAGTACGTTGTGAGTGCTGCCACGCGCGATCCCGAAGCCGTTGAGTTGTTCGGCCGGTTCTTGTCTTGGCTTAAGCGTTAGAAGGATTGCGCCTGGCCTGCCGCCACTGGGCTGCCTCCTGTCCGAGGAATTCTTCAACCTCACATCGTTTCGAAGGAGAATGAGGAAAGCCGATCATGCCCGATCCGCGCCTCACCTACGCCCAATCGCTCGAAGCACGCCGCGCCGATATCGCTCGTCGCGATCGTCAGCACCGGGTGCTGGGCTACTGCAAGCTGGCCGCCCTGGCCTGTGGGGCCGTACTGGTGTGGTTGGCGCTGCTCGATCACGCCATCTCCATCATCTGGACGCTGGTTCCGGCCGCGCTATTTGTCTCATTGGCGGTGATCCACGAACGCGTGCTGCGCGCATTGGAACGCCGCCGTCGCGCCGAACGCTATTTCGAAAAAGCCATCGCGCGCCTCGATGGAAATTGGGCCGGAACTGGAGAGGCCGGCGACCGCTATCTGGACCCCGCGCATCCCTACGCCCAGGACCTCGACTTGTTCGGCAAAGGTTCGCTATTCGAGCTGCTCTCGACCGCGCGCACGCACATCGGTGAGGATACGCTGGCCCGCTGGCTGCTGGCGCCCGCCGATCCCGAGACCGTGCGCGCGCGCCACGAAGCCGTGAATGAGTTGCGTCCCCGCCTCGATCTGCGCGAAGAGCTGGCCGTGGTGGCCGAGGAAGCGCGAACCGGCGTCGACCCCGTATCGCTTGCGGCTTGGGGAGAAGCTTCACCACTGCTCAAAGGAGGTTGGCTGCATGCCGCCGCGTTCTTGCTGACTTCGCTCGGCGTGCCCGCTGCCTGCGCCCTCGCTGCATATGTCGCATACCAAATCGGATTGGTCCAGATGCCCGAATCCACCTCCATCCGGTTGCGCGATTTCTCTTTGGCCGCCATCTTCATCAGCTCCTTGTTTCTATTTCGTGTGCGCCAGCGCGTGGCAGCCGTGGTCGCCGCCGTGGATCAGTCCGCCCACGAGCTCAAGCTCCTCTCCGAAGTGCTCGTGCGCCTGGAGCGCGAACGCTTCCATTCGCCGCTCCTGGCTGCCCTGCGCGCATCCCTCGATTCAGAAGGCGATCCGCCCTCCAAACGCATCGCGCGTCTCAACCGCCTCATGGAGTTGCTGGATTCGCGCGAGCACATGATCGTGCGCAACACCGAACCGTTCACGCTCTGGACTACCCACCTTGCCTTCGCCGTGGAAAGTTGGCGCCGGCACAACGGCGCTGCCGTGCGTCGATGGCTCACCGCTACTGGCGAGATCGAAGCGCTGTGTTCGCTGGCCAGCCACGCCTTCGAGCACCCGGACGATCCGTTCCCGGAATTCATAAGCGAGGCTCCTTGTCTTGAGGCCGAAGCCATCGCCCACCCGCTTATCCCGGAAAATCGCGTAGTTCGCAATGACGTCCACTTCAGCAGTGATCTGAGGCTGCTGGTCGTGAGCGGCTCCAACATGTCCGGTAAGAGCACCCTTCTTCGGACGCTGGGCATCAACGCCGTGCTAGCCCAGGCCGGCGCACCAGTGCGGGCCAAACGCCTGCGCCTGTCTCGCCTCGCCATCGGCGCGTCGATTCGCATCACCGATTCGTTACAGGACGGCGTGTCGCGCTTCTACGCCGAGATTCTCCGGCTTCGGCAAATTCTCGATCAGACCGCCGGCCCGCTCCCCGTCCTGTTTCTGATCGACGAATTCCTGCACGGCACCAATTCCCACGACCGCCGCATCGGCGCCGAAGCCCTGGTGCGCGGCCTGGTCGAACGCGGCGCCATCGGCCTGATCACCACGCACGATCTCGCGCTGGCCGATATCGCCGCCGTGCTCGGTGAGCGCGCCGCCAACGTGCACTTCGAGGATCAGATCCAAGACGGCCAGATCCGTTTCGATTACGTCATGCGCCCCGGCGTCGTGCGCAAAAGCAATGCCATCGAGCTGATGCGCTCGGTGGGCCTCGAGATCTGACCGCCGCCCGCCATCCTGTATCCTGAAACCAGCCTCGTGCCCGCATCGATATCCAGTGGCTTGTTTTGTCGCCGCGTCTCCGCGTCCCTGTGTCTCCGCGTCCAGATCTTCCTTCTCACCCTGTGCCTGCAGCCGCTCGCCGCCCAATCCCCCGCGCCCCCCGATCCCGCCTTGCAAGACAAACTGCTCGACTCCATGCACCACTACGCCGCGCAGTATGTCTCGAACCTCCCCAACTTCCTCTGTGTCCAAATCACCCGCCAGCTAGACGCAGGCAAGAAGTCGAACCGCTGGCACAAAGGCGACATCCTCGTCTCCAAGCTCAGCTTCAATCAGGGCAGGGAAGAGCGTGCCCTGGATTCCGTCAACGGTAAGCCGGTTGATCCGTCGAAGAGTCGCCGGCGCCCGCCCCTCACCACCGAAGGCGAATTCGGCATTCTGCTCAGCCGTGTCCTGGGACCGGACAGCGAAGCCTGGTTCACCTGGAACCGCTGGGAAACCCTCCGCGGTAAACGCCTCGCCGTCTTCGACTTCACCGTCGACAAGCAGCACTCGACGCTCAGCCTCAGCCTCAGCGACCTGGCGAAAGCCATCGTCCCGTATCACGGCTCGATCTATGCCGACCCTGACACCGGCGCCGTCTGGCGGATCAGCGACACCGCTTCGGACATTCCGCCCCAACTGCTGACGCGCGAAATCTCCACCACCATCGACTAC
>JBGPKX010000173.1:0-12042 GCA_041486185.1 Bryobacteraceae bacterium
AATGACGAGCTGAGTTTTTTTCCGGCGTGGGGCGGATGGCTGTCGCTCGCCGGGTTCGCCGCGGTGGCGTATGTGCTGATCCGGATTCCGTCAAGGCGGGCGGCATAGGGGGCTGCCATCGGCTGATCACGCCCGCACTTGTAGCGCAGGGCCACACATGCTTTTGGGGACCCGCGGCGGCGCTCCCATAATGGCCGCTCCGGGAATCCCGAGAATTGGCGCCTGCGAGGAAAGATCCGCAGGCCTCCCGCAAACAGCGCGGTAGCCCTGCGCTACAGATTCAAGATATTTCCCAAACGGCGCACTATTGCACGCTCGCGCTGGCCGCGCTCGATGCGCCTTGCGTGTTGGTCAGCGTGACGGACACGTTGGTGATCCCGCTAGCATTGCCACTGATGGTGAACGGTTGCGTGAAAGTGAACTGGCTGCCGAACTGCTGCGAGTTCTCGTCGTTGTACCAGGTCGCGAAGAGCTGGTCGGCCTGAATCGTTACTTGCGAAGTTTGCAGGCTGGTTCCGGCGGAGGCCTGGAACTGGAACGTGGCGCTGGTCATGTCGCGTGTGTTCGAGAAACCGGTCACATCCACTTCGAGGCCGCCTGAAGTACGCGATGCCGTCACCTTGGCGATGACCGGGGCTTGCGCCGCGATCGTGATGACGCGCGTGGGCTCAGGCTGCGGTGTCACATCCTGGCCGCTGACCTGGAAACTGAGCGCCAGTGTGATCTTGCCGGCCACGGTGCCGGTGGCGATGGCGAGCCCGTTGGGGAACACCGCGTTCGTGGAACCTGCGGGCACACTGAAGGTCGCGGTGCGCCCGCCGGTCGAGAACTGGATGGCGGGATCGTCGATATTTCCCACGGTGGAGGCGAACGTAAGAGTGATCGCGCCGGTGAGCGGCAGCGGGTAGCTATTGGCGAGTTGCAGCGAGAGCGTCGGTTGCTGCGCCGGTGGCTCGGTATCGCTGACGCCGCCGATCGTGGGCGCGGGCAGCGCGGGAGCCACAACTGCCAGCACATACGCCTGCGTGGCGGGCACGTGGTTCACGTCGGTGACAGTAACGGTAAAGTTGAGTGTGCTCAGAGCCGGCGGGGTCCCCGCGAGCTTGCCGGTAGCGTCGAGCGTGATGCCGTCCGACAAGCCGGTCTGGGTGAACGTGTAGGGCGGCGTGCCTCCCGCTACCGCGATCTGCTGGTTATAGGGCTGGCCCACCACTGCGTTGGGCTGCAAAGGCGACGGCGTGGTGAACGTTATAGGAGGCCCGATCGCGATACTCAATTGGCGTGTGGCGGTGATGCCGGCCGAGTCGGCGACCTGCACGGTGAAGTTGCTGGCGCCGTTGTTCGTGGGCGTACCGGTGATGGCGCCGCTCGATCGATCGAGCGTAAGTCCCGCCGGCAAGGAGCCTGTCAGCAACCAGAGGTAAGGCGGCGTTCCTCCTGTGGCTGCGAGTTGCCCCGAGTAGGCGACGTTAGGCTGGCCGTTGGCGAGCGAACTCGTGGTGATGACGAGCTGCGGCGCGATGGTCAGCGTGAAAGGTTTCGACACCGACAATTTGGTCGAATCGGTCAACTGAACGGTAAAGCCGTACGTGGCCGCAGCCGTCGGAGTCCCGCTGAGGACTCCCGAGCTCGCGTTGAGTGTAAAGCCCGGGGGAAGCGATCCCTGCGTGATTGCCCAGGCATACGGCGACACTCCGGCCGCGCCAAACTGCAGTTGATAAGCCGAGCCTACAGCACCATTCGGCAAGGGCGACGATGTGGTGATCGACAGGCCCTGCGTGATCGTGACAGTAATGGCGCCCACGGCAGTCGCACCCCAGGCGTCGGTCACCTTCGCGGCGAAAAGGTAGGTTCCGGCGGCGGTGGGCGTGCCGGACAGCTTCCCAATGGGAAGAATGGTCAATCCGGGAGGCAGAGTGCCCGCGTTGAAGGCCCAGGTGTATGGGGTACTTCCGTTTTGAGCTGTCAACGGCGCGCTGTAGGTGGTGCCTGTGACGCCGTTCGCGAGCGTGGCCGCCGGGACCGTCGGCGGCGGCTTGACCTTAAGGTTGAACGTGCCACTATTGACCTGCGTTGAGGAAGCACTGTCGAAAACGCTGATCACAAACGAGAGAGTCCCGGTCTGAGTGGGAGCGCCGGTCAGAGTGCCACTCGGACTTAGTATCAGGCCGGGTGTCAATCCCCTCGGCGGAAGGGTGATGCTGCGCTGCCCGGAGGTTTTCCCAAACGTCAGCCCGACCTGGCCTTCAAACCATGTGTACGGCGGAGTGCCGTTGATGGCAGCGAAGGTCTCGCGGTAGTTGAAGCCCACAGTGGCATCCGGCAGGTCCGAGGGCGTCGTAATGAGGAGCGGAAGTATGACGGCTATGCTGTACTGCTGGCTCGTGGTTCCGACGCCTACCACGGACGCCTGGAGCGTAAAAGTGGACACGCCAATTTTGGCCGGCGTCCCTAGAATGGTAATGAAACTTTGACCTGCGCCGCTGAGGATCAGGCCCGGGGGAAGACTTCCCGCGGTGATGCTAAAGTTGACTGGACCCGTTTGGTTCGTGAAAATGCTCGTGTTGTAAGTTTGGCCAAGAACGGCGTCAGGCAGTGGCGGCGACGACAGCGTGATCTGCCCAAACGCTTCGCCGGCGAGCGCCACGAGCGCTGCGGCAATCCAGCAAATCCGGAGCCATCCCCGGTCGAACCTCATTTTGCGCTTCTCCGCGCCAGGTCAGCCGGTACGAATACTACCCGCGTCTCCTTGGCGCTCGCTTCCAGCACCCACATGGGCCGGTTGGAAGGCTCGGTGAGGCGAAAGACGTCTTCGCCCTCAAGACGCTCCAGCCCCGTGAGCTTGCAGCCGCAGGCCATCTTCTTGACCGGGGCCTTCCCCTGGAGATCCAGGATGGCGATCATTCCCGACTTTGCGTTGGCTACGAAGGCGTGCCGGTTGTCGCTCGAAATGGCCACTGCCACTGGCGCGGAGATCCCTTGAGCAGGCCCTGCCAGGATATCGGTCTCGAGCCCGCTCGTGATGTTCTGCAGGCGATGGATTTGATTGGCGGCGGCGTCGGCGACGAGCGCCATGCGGGCCGACGGCATGGTGATCGCCGAAACTTTCTGCAGGCTGGTGAGGACCGGCACTTCTCCGCTTCGCGTCACCCAGTACACGGAACTCCCCACGCCGGCAAGGACAGTCTCATCGTCACCCACGGCCAGCGCCGAGGGTAGAGCGCCGGGCGAAAGAAACAGCTCTTCCACAACCTTGGGGGAAGCCGGCAGGCCGCTGAGAACCTGAATGCGGTTTCTGTCTTTATAATGCAGCGCGGCGACACGGCCCCCGGGGCTGAGAACCATCTGGTCCGGACCGCGGTAAGTGCCGTGGACCAGGACCGAAGTCACGGTAGAACGGCCTAAGCTCAGCACGACCACGTCGTTGTGGTCGCCCTCGGCTGCGAGTGCGTAATCCTGCTGGGGTGAAATCGCGATCCGGCGTATGTCGAGGCCCAACTTGAGCGGCTCTCCCATAATGGCCGCTCCGGGAATCCCGAGAATCGGCCGAAGGGCTCTCATTGAGGAGTCAAAAACCATACCCAGCCGCGGACCTTCGAGGGAAGCGGGAAAAACTGAAGCGGGGGCCATCAGCACTGCAAGAGCAAACCAGAGTCTTGAGACGTTCATATATTCTTCCTAGTGAGGCGCGCCGACGGTACCGGTACCCGGCGTAATGGTAGTGGGTGTTGCCGTGGGTGTGGATGATGATCCGCCACCACGGGTCGCAGCCACCACGCCACCCGCAACGGCCGCGCCCGCGACGGCCAGTATGATGAGCAGCTTGGCTGAAATTCCCCCGGCCGCCGCGGCTCCGGCGGCAGCGGCGACGGCATTCGTCTGTGTGATGGTCGCACTGGCGGTCTTGCCTTGGGAGGACGCCGACACGCGCATCTGCATCTTGCCTTGCACGCCGTTGGGACGGAAGCCGTGTGCCACGGCGCGGCCCTGGCTATCGGTCATAACCGTCAGGGTGCGGGATCCGTTGGCAAAAACACCGCTGGCGCCCTGGTCGGGCAGCAGGAAAACGACTGCCACACCGGCGACAGGTTTGTGGTTCTCGTCTTCCACCTGCACGATGGGTTCGCGCGCCGTCCGCTGGCGGATGTTGTTGATGGCGCCCTCGCCTTCCACGATTACAATGTTGAGGCCCCCCTGGCTCTGTGCCACGGCAGGAGCGGGAAACAACTGAAAAATCAGCAGAATGGACAAACTGGCGGCAAGCAGGCGCATAAGGGGCTCCCTTCCCTCCGACCGACCCAGGCTGCTATCTTATAGAAGAAGTAGGCCGTATGCAACCGTTGGGGGCTTTGGGGTCTCCAGCCGACGGGGAGGTTTCGCGATGCGAGCACTTTGGTTGTGTCTGCTGGCCGGTTGCGTGGCGTCGTGCGCCTTGGCACAACAAGGCACCAAACTGACGGCCAGGGAGCTATTTTACTCGGCCGTCGACACCCCGGCCCCAGCCGCGCACAAGGCCGAGAAGCCTGCCGCCAAGCCCAAACCAGCGCGCCACAAGAGCGTCCCCCCTGCAGATGAAACTGCCAGCGACCGGACGCAGGCCTCGCCATCGGGGGGTAGCCAGACGGTTCCCGTGGTGAACGCCGCTTACCGTCCGCAGGGACCCCGTCCCGCCCTTGGATTGCGCTACACCATCCTGAAAAAGGCCGGGGACCAGCCGGTGGAAGTGGGCGCCGACACTGTGTTCCATGCGGGCGATCGTATCCGGATAGCGGTCGAAGCCAACGACGACGGCTACCTGTACGTGGTGAACCGGGGTTCGAGCGGTACCTGGAAGCTGCTGTTTCCGTCGCCCGAAATCAAAGATGGCGACAACCGTATCCAGAAGCGCGTGCGCTACGAAATCCCTTCGGGGTACATCTTCACTTTCGACGAGCAATCCGGCGAAGAGAAGCTGTTCATCGTGCTTTGCCGCCAGCCCGAGCCGGACCTGGAAGGCTTGATCTATTCGCTGGGGAATCCGGCCAAGGAGAAGCCGGCGCTGGAAAAACCGAAGCTGCTGCTGGCCAGCGCGGCCTTCAGCGACGACATGATCGGCAAGCTGCGCAACGCTTACGCGCGCGACCTGATCGTGGAAAAAGTAGACGACGAGCAGGCCGGACCGAAGAAGGAGAACGCGGTCTACGCCGTCAACCCGTCGGGCAGCGTCGATTCGCGGGTGGTGGCGGACGTGACGTTGAAGCACCAATAGATATGCGACCCGCCAACGACTGCCAGCCGGGTGGCGCAGGCATTCGTGCCTGTGCGGTTTTATCACGGGCGAAGAGCGCACAGGCAAGAGTGCCCTTGCCACTCGCTCTCGCATATATCGCGACGCTGGCTGCCAATGTTGTCCCTCTCGCCGCCCAATCGTCCGGCTCACCGCAAGGCCCCTACCGCATGGAGATCGTGCTGGAGCGGCGCGACGCCGGAGCGTGGAAGACCGTCGACCCGGGCCTGGTGCTGGAGCAGAACGACCGCGTGCGCTTCCGGTTTCACACCAACTTCGACGGCTATCTCTACGTCATGAACCAAAGCACCTCGGGCGCGTATGCGCTGCTATTCCCCAGCGAAGAGACGGGCCGCGAAAACCGCATCCATGCCGGGAAGGACTATCTGGTGCCCGCCACGCAGATGTTGTTCCGGATCGCCGGGCCGCCGGGTCACGAGATCGTGTACTGGATGGTCACGCCGGCCGAGCTGCACACCGACGAGCCGAAGTACATCCCGTTGCCGCCTCCGCCGCCAGCCGAGAAGCGCGTGCCATCCAACATGACGCCGCGTTGCGACGATGCCATGTTTCGGGCGCGCGGGGAGTGCATCGATACGACGGCCGGGCCGAAGAACGTGACCAGCCGCGAGCTGCTGCCGGACAATCTGGCGCAGGTGCCGAGTGAAGGCTCGGGCGAGCTGATGTTCATGCGCAAACAGCATACGGCGGTGGTTTCGTCGCCAGTGCCTTTGAAAGGGCCTGTTATTTATGAATTTCGCCTGGCGCATCGGTAGAGCTGGCGACGCGGGGGCTCGGCGACGCGGGGACGCGGCGATTCTCCTAGGGGTGTGTTTCGCGCTCCTGGCACCGGGCGCGTCCGCGCAGCAGGCGCCGCAGAAGCCGCCCGCCACTCAGCAGCGCGATCTGCGCGTCGAAAAAGACGCTCCAGTTGTCGTTCCGGGGCAGCCGCAGGCGGTGCGCATCCCGCGCAGTTATGCGCTGGTGGTGGGGATCGCGAATTATCAGAATCTGACGACGGCGCAGCAACTCCAGTTTCCCGAGCGCGACGCGGAATCGGTCTACTCCATCCTGATCAGCACGGAAGGCGGAAACTTTCGCGCTGAAAACGTGCACAAGTTGGTCGGCGCAAAGGCCACGCTGGCCAAGCTCCGCTACGAACTGGAAGAATGGCTGCCCTCTGTCGCGAAAGACGATGACCGGGTGCTGATATATTTTGCCGGCCACGGGTTCGTTTATGGCGGCAAAGCGTATCTGGCGCCTTACGACATCGATCTCAAGAACATTGCGGCAACCGGCTACCCGATGGACACGCTGGGCCGCGACATGGGCGTCAAGATCAAGGGTAAGTGGAAGGTGCTACTAACTGATTCCTGCCATTCGGGCGCCATCAATCCCGATGCCGACGTGCAATTGATCAACGGCACGCTGGGGAACCTGAATAAGTCGCTGTTCTCGCTGACCGCCAGCCGTGACCGAGAGCGCTCGTTCGAGAGCAAGGATTGGGGCGGCGGCCACGGTATCTTCACTTACTACGTAGTGAAGGGACTGGAAGGCTCGGCGGATGAATCGGGCGATGGCGTTGTCACTGCCGATGAACTCGCCGAGTATGTGCACCGTAACGTGCGCGAGGCCACTAATGGGCAGCAGAATCCGACGTCGGACCGGGGCAGCTTCGATACCAACATGATGCTCTCTTACGTGCCGTCGAACGTGAAGCCGGGTGCGCCGCCGCCGCCCAAGTTCGGCACGCTGGTGCTCGAGGCCAATACGGCCGGCGTCGAGGTATTTGTGGACGGCAAGTCGGTGGGCGTAGTCAGCAAAGGTACGCCGTTGAGCTTGCCGGGATTAGTACCGGGCGTGCACACCATCAAGGGCGTCAAGATAGGTTACGAGCCTGACG
Source organism: Bryobacteraceae bacterium (assembly GCA_041486185.1). Classification (GTDB taxonomy): domain Bacteria; phylum Acidobacteriota; class Terriglobia; order Bryobacterales; family Bryobacteraceae; genus QHXW01. The sequence goes on from JBGPKX010000173.1 coordinate 7,170, forward strand.
GGCCGCGCGAAGAGATGGTCTATCCGGGGCAGGAGACGACGGTCAGTATCAAGATTCTGATAGCCAAGCGGCGCATCAAAGCCGCGGTGGACGCGCTAGACAAGGGAATGGAGTATTACACCAAGGGCTTCGCGGATAACTATCGAAAGGCAGCGACTTACTTTCAAAAATCGCTCGAAATCGACCCGACTTACAGCCAGGCCGCGCTCTACTTAGGACGCACTTATAACGCTCTTTTCGAAGAAGACAAAGCCGAGCCGTATTATCGCAAGGCCATCGAGATCGATCCGGATTATACGGAGGCGCACGCGAGCTTCGCCGGCATGCTGCTGGATACCGGCAACGTGGATGAGGCCATTCGCCAGCTCAATGTTGCCGTCCAGCGTGATCCCAATCACGCCATGTCCTGGTATCTGCTGGCGGAGGCATACCGGCTGAAAGAGGCGTATCCACAGTCGATTGAATCGGCGCGCAAGGCCATCCAGTTAACACCCAACAAAGCCGAAGCGCACTTCTGGCTGGCGGAAAGCCTGCGCCTGAGCGGCAGCTACGATGAAACCAAGAGCGAGTACCAGCAGTATCTGAAGCTCAGCGACTTCGACAGCAAACTCGCCGGCCAGTTGAATTACTACGTGCTCGGTTATTTGATGGGCTTTGGCAAAAAAAAGCGCGCCGCGCAGCAAGACATCTGGAAGGACATGCGCAGCCTGGCCTACTTCGGCCTGTGCGACGCAGAGCGGAAGCAGGCGCATTTCGACCAGGCGATCGGCTATTGCGAAAAGTCGCTCAACTACTCGGCCGATGACCCGTACGTCCATCTGGCGCTGGGCCTGGCGCTGGCAAAAAAAGCGCAGCAGAACGGCATTGTCGAGATGCTCCCCGCCGCCCGCCAGCATTTTGCGACCATGCTCGCGCTCAATGCGGATCTCGCCGAAGCGGACCTGGCGCGGAAGAATATCGCGAGTATCGACGCGTATCTGAAGAGCAAGTAGGCGCGCCAGGCGTGCGGCTGGACGTGTTCCTGAGTCCGCAATTCGAAGCTTCCAATCGCGAGGTACGTATTCTTTAGAGCGCTGTGTCGCTCTTCGAGCCGTAACCGTCACCGCTTCAATCAGAATTCTTGGTCATTAACGAACGATGAACACCGCAACGCGGAAAGGGCACCAGACGTTGGCATAGGCAGGAGGTCATTATGAAGCGAGCACTCTTGTTAGTACCCTTGCTTGCGATGTTGTTCTCGATGGGCTGCGCAGTGCGGGCCAGATATTACGCAGAGCCGCACTACTATGGGGAGCGAGGCCACCGTTATTCGGATCATGACCGCGACGACTATCGCCGGGACCGCTGGCGGTAGCGACTCCGACGGCTGCTGAAGAATGGCCTACAACCACTCCCTAACGGTCGTGGCTCGGAAACACGGTCGCGGCTCGGAAACGTGATCGCCAATTCGAGAGTGGTTAGAGTGGTTACTGAGCCGCACGCATCAGCAAGCGCCTCGCCGGCAGTCTTTTTCAGCAGCCTGCTAACTTAGGAGACTACCCATTCTTGGATACCAGCAGGGAGCCGGATCGGTTCCATAGCTCTTAGTTGCCGGCCAGACTCGCCCGGATGATCTCCGTATCGTTTCGGGCGACGATGTGCCGGTTGGCGTACGCAGGGTGCGACCAGTTGACGGCTTCCAGTTGGCGGCGATTGCCGGGATTGGAAGTGGGCTTGATGAGTTTCGTCCGGCTGATCTCGCGATAACCTTCGGGCGAGAGGGTGGCGATAATCAAATCGCCGCGATCCGTATTGATGAAGAAGTGGTCGCCGTGCCGGACCATGAAACCGGATGCCCAGCGCGCCTTCTCCTCGGTCAGATCGAGACTTTCCCACACGCGTTCACCGGTGCGCGCGTTCAAGCATCGCAGTTGGCCGTAGCTGCAGATGCCGTAGATGTAGTCGCCCACGATGGCGGGAGTCGTGACGAGGGCGTGGAGGCCGTCGGTGTCGATCTCGCTATGACTCTTGCCTCTCCACAGCATTGATGCGCGAGGTTCGCGATTATCCAGCGCAAGCATCATGGAGCCGTCATAAAACGATGAAACCAGCAACAGCGGCCCGCTCCACACAGGCGTGGCGACCGAGAGGCCCGCATTGATTTTGAAGGGCTGCTCCCAATAAACGCGGCCCGTAGCGGGATCGAGCGACACAACGGCCTGCGGGTGCCAGATGATCAGTTGGCGCGCGTTGGCGGATTCGACGATGACCGGCTGGCAGTAGCCCGCCTCGGAGTCGGAGGCCAGCGCCCGCCAAATTTCCTTGCCGGTCATTTTGTCAAAGGCCACGACCTTGGCATTTCGCTCGCCGCCCACGAGGCAAATCAGGCGATCGCCATCCACTAGGGGAGCGGAGGTGATGCCCCAGGTCTGAATCTCGGCGGCGTATTCTTTGACGTAGTCTCTCTTCCACAGGACATCGCCGGTACTGGTATTGAGGCACAGCAGCATGCCCTTGGCGCCCACCACGTACACGCGATCGCCATCAACGGTTGGCGTGGCGCGCGGCCCGGAAGCATATGTTTCCATCAGGCCGATATATTCGGCGTCCCACTCGCGCGTCCACAGAGTCTTGCCCGTTTTCTCATCGAGGCACAGCACGCGCTCGCGCCCCTTCAGGTGCGAGGCTTCCGTAAAGTCCGTCAGATAAATCCGCCCGTTACTGACGGCGGGTCCACTGAAACCGTTTTTGACAGGCACGCGCCACTCGATGCGCAGGCCGGTATCGGGGAATTTCCGGAGCACGCCGGTTTCATTCCAGACGCCCAGGCGCCCTTTGCCGCGCCACTCGGGCCAGTCCTCCGCGCAGGCGGCGAGCGCCATGACGAGCATCAGAAAAGGAACGTGCCTCATCACGCGCCACTGTATCATGACTCTGGAAACAGCGACCTGGGAGTTGGTTGAGAAACCGCTTGTTTACGCGCGGCTCGGAACTACTACGGCGCGAGATGCTTGTTCAGAAATGCCATCACGCGGTCGAATGCCGCAGTGATGTCGGCTGCCTGCATATCGCGGTCGAATCCATGCCCACGGTTCGGCATGGGGATGAATTCGTGTTCGACGTGATGGCGTTCCAATTCTTTGGCCATGAGAGCGGATTGCTCGAATGGAACGTCGGTATCTTTATCGCCGTGCAATAGCAGGGCCGGCGAGTAATCGCTGGTGACGTTGCGGATGGGGCAGAAAGGATCTAATGCCTTCGGTTCGCGATCGGGGTCGTGCCCCGCCACTTCCTTGGCCCAAATTCCACGCTGCCGGCAGTAGAGGTAAAAGGCCTCGCGCTTGCCGTGCGAATCGTCTTCCGCAATCACGCGGCTGCCCACGGCCTGATCGGCAGCTTCTCTAGATACAGCGGGCTGCTGGTTGTAAAAGGGATCGGGCCGACTATACCATTCTCCGGAAATATCGCCGTATCCGTAGAACGAAACCAGAGCCTTGGGACGCGGATGCAGACAGAAGCCGGACATGAGCGTCAGATAACCCCCGGCGGAATGTCCGATGACGGCGACGCGATCGGGGTCGGCCCGAAACAGATCGGGTCCCCTTTCGCGCACCCAACGATACGCGTCCTGAAGGTCCTCAATGATGGCCTTGAGTTTGGTTTCGGGCGCCAGGCGATAGTCGATGGCGACGACGGTGTAGCCCGCGCCGAGGTATTTTTCCAACTGCGCGGCACGCAGCCCGCCGCGGTTGCCCATTATTAGCGCACCGCCGTGGATCCACAGAATAACAGGGCGGACCGCATCACCGGGTGCATGGTACACGTCCGCCCGAATGTTGCAATCGCCCACCACTTTGTATGTGTACGTCTGTTTGGATGGTTGCGCCAATAGTGGTCGCGCCAATAAGAGCGCGGGGCTCAGGAGGAGAATTCGGAGGGCCGTCATTTTTTTCAACTTTACGAGCGCCGCGATGCCACGCCGTCGTCAAGGAGACATTGTACAGCCGGATGCACCGGGAACAGACGATCAAAACACCGACGAAACAGCACAGTAGTACGATAATTTAACAATGGCCATCGCAGATCGGGAGTGGAGAGGATGAGTACGGCAACTTCCGGAGCCGAACTCTCCGCCAAGGTACAGGACGCCGCGGCGCGGCTGGATGCGCACGTGCGGGACATCATCGAGTGGCATTTCAATCGCGAAACCGGCTGTCCGTTCTGGCTGGAGTTTGCTTCCAAGCTGGGCTGGGACCCGCGAAAGGAGATCCACACCTTTGCGGACCTTAGAAAATTTCCGCCCTTCGAGGATGAATGGCTCCGCGGAGGCCCGGTTCGCCGATGGGTGCCCAAAGGACTGGCCCACCTGCCCGCGTACGTCTTCGAGACGGGTGGCACGACCGGGGTACCGAAGAGTCGCGTGGCCATGCAGGATTTTCGCATCGATTACGAGATGTTCAGCGAGACCCTTCCCGACAGATACTTTCCCAGAGAGGCCAACTGGCTGATGCTGGGTCCATCCGGTCCTCGGCGGCTCCGGCTTGCGGTGGAGCATCTGTGCCAGCATCGCGGCGGCATCTGTTTCTGCGTCGATCTCGACCCGCGGTGGGTGATCAAGCTCATCCGCCAAGGGCGCGCGGACCATCTGGAAATGTACAAGGCCCACGTGATCGAGCAGGCCATCACGGTGCTGAACGCCGGGCACGAGATCCAGTGCCTGTTCACCACGCCGAAGCTGCTCGAAGCTCTGGCTGAAGAACTTCAGAACCAGGGCACCAGCATTCGGGAGATGGGCATCACCGGCATCTTCGCCGGCGGGACTGAGTTCACACCGCAATTCACGCGGTTTGCCATGGAAGAGCTGCTGGGCGAGGGAGTCTACATGACACCCACG
>JBGPKX010000174.1:0-12008 GCA_041486185.1 Bryobacteraceae bacterium
GTTCACGCTCGACGACTACTCGCAGAATTACTTCATCGCGCACTATGGGCTTATCCCCGTTCACTTCCACGCTTACGCGCTGCTGACTTCGATGTTTCTGCACGGCGGCTGGCTGCACATTATCGGCAATATGTGGTTTCTTTGGATTTTCGGGGACAACGTGGAAGACGTTCTGGGGCATGCCAAGTACTCAGTGTTCTATCTGCTGTGCGGCATCGCGGCCGGCCTGACGCAAACCTTTTTCAATGCGGACTCAAGGCTGCCCATGGTGGGAGCCAGTGGCGCCATCGCCGGAGTCATGGGTGCGTATCTGGTGAAATTTCCGCACTCGCGCATCGTCACCCTCGTTTTCGTGTTGTTTTTTGTCACGACGATTGACGTGCCGGCGGTTCTGATGCTGCTTTATTGGTTCTTCATTCAACTCTTCAACGGCGTTGGCACGGTCGGTTACTCGCATCTTTCACAGGGCGGCACGGCGTGGTTCGCGCATGTGGGCGGATTCATCGCCGGGATACTCCTGGTCATTCTGATGGGTACGCGGCCGAAGTACATGCAGCGGCGCGATCTCAACTGGTAATGCCCGGAACGCCGAAGGTGACGCTGTACACACGCAAGGGCTGCTGCCTTTGCGACGATGCCAAGCGCGTGCTGGAGTCAGTGCGCGGCCGCGCCAGATTCGATCTGCATGAAGTGGATATCGATACCGATGCCGAGTTGCGAAGAATCTACAACGACGAGGTGCCGGTGATCGCCATCAATGGCAGCAAGGCTTTCAAGTATCGCGTGAGCGAACGTGAATTGCTGAAGAAACTGGCGGCGCGCACATGAGCCTCGATATTCTCGCGATCGCGGCCCATCCCGACGATGTGGAGCAGACCTGCGGCGGGACGCTGATCAAAATGGCTGAGAAAGGCTATCGCACGGGCGTGCTCGACCTCACCGCCGGTGACATGGGGACGCGCGGAACGCCGGAGCAAAGGATCGAAGAGGCCTGCCAGGCGGCGAAAGTCATGCTCGTCGGCCAGCGGGAAAACATGCGTTTTCCGGATGCGCGCCTCGATAACACGATCTCCGCGCGTATGTCGCTGGCGCTCAAAATTCGCGAGATGCGGCCGCGAGTCGTCGTGCTGCCCTATTGGGAAGGACGGCATCCGGACCACTATCGCGCGTCGGAGATGGGCTACGAAGCCTGCTTTCTCGCGGGATTGAAGAAGCTGGACGAGTACTCCGAGCCCCACCGGCCCTACAAGATTATCTACTCGTCAATTTACGCCAACGTCACTCCATCTTTTGTCGTGGATATTTCGGCGCAGTTCGAGCGGCGTATGGCCGCGCTGCTGAGCTACCGGTCGCAGTACGGCGGCGCTGCCGAAGGTGGCGAGCTATTTCCCGACGAGCAGGAGATCCGCGAGCGCCTGGGCGCCATCGCACGGTTCTACGGCAACCTGATCGGCGCCAAGTATGGCGAGCCTTTCGTGATGAAAGAGACGATGCTGGTGGAAGACGTGATCGCGATGGGCGGGCGCAGCATTTGAGACTGTTGAAAAAACCGCTTGCTCTGCGCGCGGCTCGGCCAGAGCCCTGGAAAACGACGGAGGCTTTCCGAGCCACGACCTGAGGGAGTGGTCAGGGGTACCTGGACGTCGACACCCTTGACACGCGCGGTGATGCCGCGTAACGTTTGGATCGAGAGGGCATCATGCGGAACAGTAACCGTGAAGAGCGGCAGATTATGCTGCTCGAGGTACTGGCGGCGTCTTCGATCTTCTGCATTGTGGCGATCGTGCTGTACATGGTGTTTCAGTACAAGCCGGCGTAACAACAGGCGAGAACGCCTATGCCACGGGGAACTGCGAACGCACCAGCGCCATCGCCTCATCTGGCGTGCGGATTTTGGATTCGAGCTGGGCGTCTTCTACCGTCGCCAGGATGCGGGCGAATATGGGCCCGGGCTGGTAGCCGGCAGCGATCAGATCGGCGCCGGTAATGAGCGGCGGAGGTTTTAGCTCGGCCGGCGGCAGTTCCTCCAGCTTCTTCTTCACCAACTCATAGTTGTCCAGATGACCGTGGCTGGATAGGCAGTCGAGATGGTGCAACTCGAGATGCTCGGGGAAATTTTCGATGCGCAGGAAACGTTTCAGCGTGCTCTCGCGCATCTGCGGGGCATCCTTGAAACGCATATGATTGGCCACCAGCGCAATCGCCTGGCGGATCTCGTCGTTTGAAAAACGCAGGCGCGTCAGGATCCCTTCGGCCATTTCGACGCCCTTTTCGACGTGGCCATCGAAGCGGATGCGCTCGGCAACGCGAAAGGTCGGCGGCTTGCCGACGTCATGCAGAAGCACGCCCAGCGCCAGCGTGACGCTCGGCTGCCGAAGTTGCTCCAGCATGAGGAGCGTGTGCGTCCAGACATCCCCCTCCGGATGAAATTCCGGCGGCTGCGGAACGCCTTTCATGGCGGCGACCTCGGGCAGAATGTCGGCGAGCAAACCTGTCGCTTCCAGCAGCTCAAATCCACGGCGTGCGCCGCCTTCGGTGAGGATGCGGGCCAGTTCATCGCGAATGCGCTCGGCTGAAACTTTGAGAATGAGGTTGTGCAAGAGCTGGATGGCTTGCATGGTCGCGGGATCGATTTGATAGTCGAGCCGAGCCGCAAAGCGCACGGCGCGCAGCAGACGGAGATGGTCTTCACGAAAGCGCGTTTCGGGATCGCCGATGGCGCGGACGATGCGGTTGCGGAGGTCTTCGCGGCCGCCGACGAAATCGAGAATTTCGTCGCGATCGGGATCGAGCAACAGCGCGTTGATGGTGAAGTCGCGGCGCAGAACGTCCTGGCGCGGGTCACTTTCAAAATCGACGGCGACCGGATGGCGGCCGTCGACGTACGCGTGATCGCTGCGAAACGTGGCGACCTCCACCTGCGCGCCGGAATCGCGTACCAGCACCACGCCGAAATGCGCGCCCACCAGGTCGGACTTGGGAAACAGCGCGGTGATCTCGTCGGGCCGGGCATCGGTCGAGACATCGTAGTCTTTGGGCTGTCCGCCCAGGATCAAATCGCGCACGCAACCGCCGACAAAGTAGGCCTGATTGCCGCTCGCTTTCAGTCTGGTAACGATCTGTCGCGCCAGCTCGACCGGTTCCATGTTGCGCCACGCTTGATGGCTCTCTCCACAAGTACCATAGCGTGCCGCGATTCTCGTTCGCCGATTGTATAGAATAGCTAGTTCCCTCTATGAGAATTGTTGGCATTGCGTTACTCTCACTTTGTTCGGTTGCTGTCCACGGCCAGACGGAAATCGACCTTGCCGACGGGAAGGCCACGTTCCGTGGCAATTGCGCGTTCTGCCACGGGATCACCGGCGGTGGCGGGCGCGGACCGGTGCTAAGTTCCGGGCGATTCCTTCATGGGTCCACGGCTGATGACATCAAGAACGTGATCCGCAGCGGCGTACCGGGCACGACGATGCCTGCGTTTGAATTTGAAAAGGACGAACTGGATCATCTGGTGGCCTATGTGCGGGCCTGGTCGGCCCCTTCGGCGAAAGCGGCGAGTACGGCGCCTATCGTGGGCGATGCGGCGAAAGGCCGGCAGGTCTATGAGGGCAGCGGATGCGCCGGCTGCCATCGGATCGGCTCGGAAGGGAGCGTCTTCGGACCTGAACTGACGCGCATCGGCGCGGGCCGCTCGGCGGAATACATCCGCGAATCCCTCGTGAACCCTTCGGCTGACATTCCGGAGGAATACGCGGGCGTGACAATAATCGCGCGCGACGGCAAGCGCATTACGGGCGTGCGCGTCAACGAAGATACCTTCAGCGTCCAGTTACGCGATGCTTCGCAGAATTTTCGGATGTTCCAAAAGGACGAGGTGCAGCAGGTGGCTCATGAGACGAAATCGCTGATGCCGGCGTATAGTTCGCTCAGCAAGGATGATCTGCAGAATTTGCTGGCGTACCTGGATAGCTTGCGCGGCGATTTGAACGCGGGAGCGGGCGTGAAGAAGGAGAAGGGAATCCGATGAAACGTGCGGCTGCGATATTTTGTCTGGCGCTCGCGCCGCTGCTGCCGGCGCAGAACGTGACTTACGAGAGGCTGGTGCACGCGCTCGATGAGCAGCAGAACTGGCTGACTCACTGGGGTGACTATAGCGCGGTCCGGCACCGCGACTTGAAGCAGATCGACACGTCGAACGTGAAAAACCTGCGCGTCGACTGGATTTTCCAGACCGGCCAGGCAGGCTCGTTTGAAACTGTGCCGCTCGTGGTGGATGGCGTCATGTACTTGACCGGCGGCAACGGTTTCGCGTACGCGCTGGATGCGCGCAGCGGGCGGCAGTTGTGGATGTACAAGCATTCCTTCCCCCCGGGACGCAAGGGCAATGGAGTCAACCGTGGCTTCGCGATCCTGGGCAACCGCTTGTTCATGGTCACTCCCGATGCCAATGTTGTGGCGCTCGATGCGCGCACCGGAAGGCTGCTGTGGCAGACCGAGATGGCGTCGTTCAACAACGGCCAGTACACCGCGACACTCGCGCCGCTCGTGATCAGGGACAAAGTGATCGTCGGCATTTCCGGCGCGGAGCTGGGGATTCGTGGCTTCATCGACGCGTATGATGCGGCGACCGGCAAGCGCGTGTGGCGCTTCTGGACGGTTCCCGCTAAAGGCGAGCCCGGCGGCGACACCTGGCTGGCGGATTCCTGGAAGCGCGGTGGCGGATCCACGTGGATGACCGGCACTTACGATCCGCAGTTGAACACTCTGTACTGGGGCGTGGGCAATCCGGGGCCCGACTTATACGGCGAATCGCGCAAGGGCGACAATCTCTACACCTGTTCGCTGGTGGCGCTCGATCCCGATACCGGCAAGCTCAAATGGCATTTTCAATTCACGCCGCACGACATGCACGATTGGGACGCCGCGGAAACGCCTATGCTGCTCGACCTGAAATGGAAGGGCCGCGACCGAAAGCTGGTGGTGCAGGCCAACCGCAATGCCTTCTTCTACGTGCTGGACCGCGAAACGGGCGAGTTTCTCATGGGCAAGCCGTTCGCGCGACAGAATTGGGCAACCGAGCTGGATGCCAAAGGGCGGCCGATTCTCATGAAGAATCAGGAGCCATCACCGGAAGGCTCGCAAGTGTGTCCTGGCCTCGCCGGCGCGGCCAACTTCATGGCGCCATCTTACAACCCGGAAACCAAGTTGTTTTACTTTGCGGTGCGCGAGCAGTGCGACGTCTACTATACGAACGCGCCGGTGTACATTGAAGGGCGCCCGTATTGGGGAAGTGTCTCGCGTGGCGTAACTGAGGAGCCGGAGTGGGGGCTGTTGAAGGCGCTCGATCCTCTGACCGGCGAGACGAAATGGGACTATCGATATTTTCACGCACCCTGGGCGGGTACGCTTTCGACCGCGGGCGGATTGATTTTTGCCGGCGATAACGACGGATATGTGATGGCGTTCGATGCCAAGACCGGGAAGAATTTCTGGAAAATGTATACCGGCAATCCGATCGTGAATTCACCAATGACTTACATGGTGAAGGGGCGGCAGTACGTGACGATGCCGTCTGGATCGGCGGTACTTACGTTTGCGTTGCCTGAATAGATAATTCAGAAATGGGCAGTAAGAATCTCTGTCCTACCTAGATGAGCGACTATCAGAAGGTCCTGTACTTAGTCGACGGCGCCATTGCGCGCATTACTCTGAACCGGCCCGAGAAACGCAACGCGCTCGATGATGAGATGATCGGCGAGACTCGGCGGGCGCTGGCGGAATCGGCGAAGGATGAAGCAGTCCGCGTCGTGCTCTTGACAGGCGCCGGCAAGGATTTCTGCGCAGGCGCCGATCTCGCCAACATCGCACGCCTCAGCCAGAGCGGCGTGATGGAGAACGTCGATGATGCGCGGCATCTGGGCGATCTATTCCTGGAGATGCGCCGGCATCCCCGGCCCATCGTCGCGGCCGTGCGCGGAAGGGCACTCGCCGGTGGGTGCGGAATTGCAACCGCTGCCGATATGGTCCTCGCAGCCGAATCAGCGCAGTTCGGATATCCGGAAATCAAGCTCGGCTTCGTACCCGCGATGGTGATGGCGATTTTGCGGCGATCGGTCTCCGAGAAGCGCGCATTGGAGTTGCTCGCGACAGGCGACATCGTTCCCGCGCGCACCGCGCTCGAAATTGGAATGATCAACCGGATTTTTGCCGATGGGGAATTCGACGGCGAGGTGCAGGCGTACACCGCGCAGCTTGCGGCCCGTTCCAGTTCGGCGCTGGCACTCACTAAGAGTCTCTTCTACCAGATGGACACAGTCTCGTTCGAATCGGCTCTGAGCGCGGGTGTGCAGACGAACGCCCTCGCGAGGCTGACAGAAGATTGCCGGCGCGGTATCCAGCAGTTCCTCAAGAAACCCTGATTGCGCCGCCATGGATTTGAGCGACTACACGCCCGAGCGCGATCTGTCACGCGCCGCCACTCTGCCCGCACGATGGTACGCCGATCCAGCCTTTCTGACTCTGGAAAAGGAAAAGATCTTCTGGCGAACCTGGCAGCCGGTGGGATACGTGGACCGGGTGGCGAACCCCGGCGATTTCTTCGCCTGCGACATTGCGGGCGAGCCGCTGGTGGTGGTTCGCGATACAGCGGGGACTCTTCGCGCGCTGAGCAATGTTTGCCGGCATCGGGCCAGTACGATTGCAGTCGGCCAGGGTAACTGCAACACGCTGCGCTGTCCCTATCATGGATGGACGTATTCGCTGGATGGCCGGCTGCTGGGCCAACCTGAGTTCGAGGGAGTCAAGAACTGGGACCGATCCGCCGTTTCCCTGCCCGGCCTTCGAGTGGACACTTGGGGCCCTTTCGTATTCGTGAACCTCGACCCGCAAGCTCCCGCCCTTAGTGAAGTGCTGGGCGATATTCCCCAGAACGTAAGCCGGCTAGGCTGCGCTTTCACCAAACTCAAATACTTCGAGCGGCGAGACTATGTAATCAACTGTAACTGGAAAGTTTATATCGATAACTATCTGGAAGGATATCATGTGCCGGCGGCGCATCCCGGTCTGTTACGCGAGCTGGATTATAAGCGATACCGCGTCGATACTTATCGTTACTACTCCTCGCACTATGCTCCGCTCCGGACCGAGGACGAAGCCGGCCGTCGCTACGCGTCTCCGAAACCCGACTCCGGTGCGCTTTATTACTGGATTTTCCCCAACTTCATGCTCAATATCTACCCGGATAACATGAGCAGTAACATCATCGTGCCGCTGGGCCATGATCGTACACTTACGATCTTCGAATGGTTTTTCGACCCGGCGGGCGATCCGGCGATCCCGGCCAAGACCATGGCGTTTAGCGACGAGATCCAGCAGGAAGATATCCGGCTGTGCGAGGCGGTGCAGCGGGGATTGCAGTCGCGAAATTACAATCGCGGACGCTTATCCGTGAAGCGGGAGAACGGCGTGCATCACTTCCATCTGCTGATGCACGAGTTCTTGACGCGATAGTTACTTACGCTCATACCGCCCCATGTACTGAGCTTCCGCCAGTACATGACCGCCGAGAGCACGATCGAGTTGCGCGCGATTGGCTCCGGCTTTCAGGCCCAGCGACGGTACATCGACCGCATACACCTTGAAGAAGTAACGGTGCGGCCCGTGGCCTTTGGGCGGGCATGGACCGCCGTATCCCTGCTTGCCGAAATCATTGGCTCCACTAACGCCGGCCTGCACCGGCTTGAAGCCTTGTGGCAGCGAATGCATCGACGCCGGAAGATCGTATAGCAGCCAGTGGTTCCACGTCCCCACAGGCGCGTCGGGGTCGTCTACAATCAGCGCGAAACTCTTGGTCCCGGCGGGCTCTCCCGACCAGGCGAGCGCCGGCGATAGATCCGCGCCTTCACAGGTGTGCTGCTTCGGGATGGCAGCTCCCTGGTTGAACGCTGTGATGATGAGTTTGAGCGCCATAACAAAACGTATCCTTTACATTCACGTTCGCGCCGTGATCGAGTAGAATCTTGATGATGTCGAGATTGCCGCGGCCGGGAAGAACCCTCCGGTGGCTCCATATGGGCTCTTCGCATTTACGTCCGCGCCCTGAGCCAGCAGCGCTTTCACACACTCGGCGTCGCCTTTGCGCACGGCCGCGAGAAAATCTTCGCCCAGATCGGCGAGACAGGAAAGGGGAATGCGAGCGGCGAGCAGAAGACTGATAGTCCGGATGTACGCCATAAGCCCCTCCTCCGTCCAAAGCTACCGAAGATTATATCTTTAGGAGGCCACCGGGATGAAGGGCTGCGGCGCAGCCCTGCGCCACATGATTAGCCAACGACAACGCGCGTGACGACCGGGTATCTGCGCCGTCAAGACATCATGGCTCCTTGACTGCAATCGGCGCAGATTATATCTTGGGGGTCACCCAGATGCACTTCAGGGAAGCAAGGCTCATGAAAGTCTCAAGTGTGAAACCGCTCTCTTTGTTACTCTTTGTTCCCGTTCTGTTCGCCGCTCCGAACGCGCCATCCGTCGGCGATTGGCCCGACTGGCGTGGTCCCAACCGCGACGGCGTCTCCCGCGAAAAAAACCTGCCGGAGAAGTGGTCGCTCTCCGGTCAGAGCCTGGCGTGGAAGGCGCCCTACGGCGGACGCTCGGCGCCCGTAGTGGTGGGTGATCGCCTCTATCTGCAGAACACCGCCGGCAGAGGCGAGACCGAACAGGAACGCGTGATGTGTTTCAACGCCGACACCGGAAAGCTGTTGTGGGAGCACCGCTTCAATATTTATCAGAGCGACGTTCCGGCGCACCGCGTGGGCTGGGCGGCGCCGGCGGCCGACCTCGAAACGGGCAACGTCTACGCGTTCGGCGTAAACGGAACACTGCTGGCGCTCTCGAAGGACGGCAAGCTGCTGTGGGAGCGCTCGCTCGACGAGGAATTCGATTTGTTCACCACGCACGGCGGACGCACGACGTCGCCTGTGGTAGACGGAAATCTGGTGATCGTGAAGGCGGCCAGTTCCACATGGGGCACGCAAGCCAACCGCTCGATCCGCGTTATGGCCTTCGACAAGCGGACCGGTGAGACGGTCTGGGTGAGCACGCCGGGCGGCCGCCCCTTCGACACGGATTACTCGCAGCCTACCGTCGCGCGCATTGACGGAACGCGCCTGCTGATTACCGGGCTGGGCGACGGCGGCGTACACGCCATCAAAATCGCGACGGGCGAACCGGTGTGGCATTTCCTGCTAAGCAAGCGCGCCATCAACACAGCGCCGGTATTGAACGGCACCACGGTCATTGTTTCGCACGGCCAAGAGAACCTTGAAGGCAACGAAATGGGCATGCTGGCCGCAATCGACGGCACGGCGAAAGGCAACATCCCGATGAGCCAGGCGAAGTGGGCCATCAAGGGATTCATCGGCGAGTTCTCGTCGGGCATCGTCGACGGCGACCGTTTTCTGCAAGTGGACAACGGCTCCAACATGTACGCCTTCGACGTGGTTACCGGCAGGCAACTTTGGAAGCAGAACCTGGGGACGGTGCAGAAGGCTTCACCGGTTTTTGGCGACGGCAAAATCTACGTGGGAACCGAAAGTGGGAAGTTCTACATCCTCCGGCCGCATGCGGATCGCTGCGAGGTGTTGAGCGAAGTGGAAATGCCCATCAGCCAGCAGGGCCTGTTCAACGAAAAAGTGCCGGAATCTATCGTGGCATCGGCGGCAATTTCGCGAGGGCGCGTTTACTTCGTTTCGAGCGACACGCTCTACGCCATCGGCAAGAAGACGCGCATACCGGTGCAGCCAGCGACTGAGGAGCCGCCGCCACCCTCGCCCGGCGCACCCGCTTGGGTCCAGGTGGTTCCGACGGAAGTGATCTTGACATCCGGGAAGTCGGCCAATTTTCGCGTCATGCTCTTTGATGAGCACGGAGAATTCTTGCGCGAAGAGAAGGCGTCATGGTCGCTCGCCGGCTTGAAGGGATCGATCGAGGATGGGCGATTCACGGCATCAGCCGACCCCGTGGGTCAGGCCGGCCTCGTGAAGGCAACCGTCGGCTCCATATCGGGCGAGGCGCGCGTTCGCGTTGTGCCGCCGCTTCCGTGGAACGAAACGTTCGATTCCTATGCCGTGGGCGCCACGCCGCCCCACTGGGTTGGCGCCATTGCGGGGCAGTACAAAGTCGCCGAACTGGATGGCAATAAAGTTTTGGCCAAGGCTCCCAACGAAACATTGTTCAAGCGCATGCGTGTTTTCCTTGGCCCCACCGATTGGTCGAACTACACGGTCGAGGCCGATGTGCGCGTGCCCGAAAAACGCCGCCAGATGGGCGATGCCGGCGTAACGGCGCAGCGCTACACGCTGGTCCTGTTCGGCAACAATCAGCAGCTCGAGTTGAATTCGTGGCAGCCCGAAACAGTACGGCGCGTCGCCGTGCCTTTTTCCTGGAAACCCGACACCTGGTATCACCTGAAGCTGCGCGTAGAAAATACGGCGGACCGCAAGACGCGCATCCGCGGCAAGGTCTGGGCCACGGCGGAGAGCGAGCCCGCGGGATGGCTGATCGATCGGGTGGATCCCATTCCCAACCGTGAAGGAAGTCCCGGTCTGTTCGGCGATGCCACGTACGGCGTGTTCTACGACAATCTGAAAGTGACGGCAAACCAATGAGCAAAAAACTGATCGCCGGCGCTCTACTCGCCATCCCGGCAACGCTTTTCATCCTATGGGCATCGGATCCGAGCGCGGGCGGCGACTGGCCCATGTGGGGCGGCACGCCCGACCGCAACATGGTTTCCAGCATGAAGGGCATTCCCACCACCTGGGACGTCAAGACCAAGAAGAACGTCAAGTGGGTGGCGGAGTTGGGCTCGCAGAGTTACGGCAATCCGGTCGTAGCGGACGGCATGGTCTTCGTCGGCACGAATAACGAGAACACGAAGGACCCCGCGGTGAAGGGCGATAAGGGCGTGCTCATGGCCTTCCGCGAGTCGGATGGTGAGTTCCTGTGGCAGGACGCCAACGACAAGCTGCCGGCCGGCCGCGCCAACGACTGGCCTTTTCAGGGCGTCTGCTCCTCGCCGCTGGTGGAAGGCGACCGGCTTTACTACGTGACCAACCGCTGCGAGATCCGCTGCCTCGACATTCACGGCGACGGCAACAAGCACTCCAAGCTGATCTGGAAGTTCGACATGATGGAGGAAGTCGGCTCGCAGCCGCACAACATGTCCAACTCATCGCCCGTATCTTACGGCGATCTGATCTTTGTGAGCACCTCTAACGGGCAGGACGAAAGCCACGTGCACATTCCTTCGCCGCGCGCGCCATCGATCATCGCGGTGAACAAGCAAACCGGCAAGTTGGCGTGGGAGGACAATTCGGTGGGCGACCGCATTCTGCACGGCCAGTGGTCTTCAGCCGCGGTGGGCAAGATTGGTGATGTGGTGCAGGCTGTCATCGGCCAGGGCGACGGCTGGGTGCGCGGCTACGAAGCGCAGAGCGGCAAGAAACTTTGGGAATTCGATATGAACCCCAAGGATTCCGTCTGGCCCAAAACGCGCAACGAAGCCATCAGCACACCAGTCATCTACGACAATAAAGTCCTCATCGCGAACGGCCAGGACCCAGAACATGGCGAGGGCGTGGGCCATCTGTACGCGATCGATGGGACCAAGCGTGGCGACATCACGCAAAGCGGGCGCATCTGGCATTACGACAAAATTCGCCGCTCGATTTCGACTGGAGCCATCTACAACGGACTGTTGTTCTACGCCGATTTCAGCGGCTTTCTGCACTGCCTGGATGTGAACACGGGAAAACCGTATTGGGTGCACGACATGCTGGCGGCGGTTTGGGGATCGCCCATGGTGATTGATGGCAAGGTCTATCTGGGCGATGAGGACGGCGATATCGTGGTGCTTGAAGCCAGCAAGGAAAAAAAGCTGATCTCGGAAATGAACATGGGCAGTTCGGTCTATATGACGGCGGTGCCCGCGCATGGCACGCTGTTCATCGGCA
>JBGPKX010000175.1:0-11950 GCA_041486185.1 Bryobacteraceae bacterium
AGGGATGGGGCCCGCGCGGGGGCTTCGCTGTTTTTACGAATCTGCCGCTTTCGCAAACCGCCGATCAACAGGGATTCAACTTCCCGTTCTCCGGAACCAGCGCCGCTCCGAATCTTACGTTCACTCCCGCGCCGAGGCCGCTCAGCCTGCCACCCATTCACGATCTAAAGGGGAACATCGTTCCATCGGGCGGCAATTCAAAAACCGTTCCGGTGAATGACCCGATCGATTTGACGCCGTATCCGGGATTGCTGACGAATGTCACCACCGACAACTATCACAACGGTTACACGCTCAGCGGCAACTTCACCATCGAGCGGGAACTGCCGTGGGATACGGTGTTGCAGGCCGGATACGTGTTCAACAACGCCGTCAGTCTCTATGGCTCCCAATATCCGAACGGGTATGCCGGCGCAGCCCCCGACGTCGCCGTATTCACCGCCGTGAATCCGAGTCTGAGCGAGTTCCAGTTGACCGACAATCACGCGCACTCCACGTTCAACTCGCTTCAGGTGATGCTCCGTAAATCCGTGCCGACGGCCGGCTTGGCGTTCCAATTGTCTTACACCTACTCGAAAGCCATGGACAACGCGTCGACCGTTTATAACGGCGACAGTGCCAATTCCGCCTTCACCCAGAACGATCCCACGTGCTGGAGTTGTGAAAAAGCGCGAGCTTCGTTCGATGTGCCGCACCACGTGGTCGTCAATTTTTCATATCAGCTCCCGTTCGACAAGGCAGCCCATCTTCCCAAGCGCCTGACGCAAGGCTGGACCCTTTGGGGAATCGCGACCGCCAGTTCCGGTTTCCCCTTCACCGTCCTGACGCCCTTCGGCAGCAAGCGATACGGGATCGACAACTATGGGGGCAGCACGGTCCGTCCGGACCTGGTCTCGGCCGCGACGCTGAAGCACGGCGGCGGTCCCGAAGAGCAGTTTTTCTCCAATGACGTGCTCGCGGACAACGTCAACATGATCCAGGCTGTGAACAACAGCCAGAATTTTGTGGGCCAGTTTTTCGCGGTTGCTCTGGACAGCCTGAACGGCAGCACGGTGGCGGCACACCCCGGTAATCTGGGACGCAACACTTTCCGCAACGCTGGTTTCAGCAATTTCGATCTTTCGCTGGCAAAGGACACCAGGCTGTTCGAGCGCACTTCCCTGCAACTTCGCGCGGAGTTCTTCAATCTTTTTAACCAGCACGCATTCTCGATTCCGAATCGAACGCTCACCAGCCCAGGATTCGGCGTGTCCACCAGCACGCAATTTGATCCGCGTGAGATCCAGTTGGGACTTCGCCTGATATTCTGAGCGTCGTTAGCTTTTGTAGTTGTCCGGTTTTATTGACACATTAGTTGTCCGGTTTGGTTTCATGCTATCCTCTTCGCCTTGGGTTTGGGAGAGAGAGGATTCGTCGTCGAGGCGGTGGAAAAGTGGGAATCGCCGGAGGCGATTTCCAAGGGGTTCCTGCGG
Source organism: Bryobacteraceae bacterium (assembly GCA_041486185.1). Classification (GTDB taxonomy): domain Bacteria; phylum Acidobacteriota; class Terriglobia; order Bryobacterales; family Bryobacteraceae; genus QHXW01. The sequence continues at coordinate 1,473 of JBGPKX010000175.1, forward strand.
CAGTCGTCCTTGCCAGGTGGAGTAACTGCGCGCCATGCGCCCGCGCGCCTGGGGCGAGTAAGCCGGGATCATCTGAATGCCCAGTTCTTTTAACGCTCGCCCCACCTGCGTCAAGCGAGTCTTGTCCACCTTCTGGCCCGCTTTGGGCGTGTAGAAGAAGTGACTCCCGCGATCGCTGTACAGGGCGCAGAACAGGCCTTTCCGCTCGATCACCTGGCGCAGCGCCACCATCACCGTGTGCGTCGATTCTTCCTCTACCAGTTGGGCATCATAGATCTGGCTGGTAGCATCGTGAATCACGATCAGGTCGTAATAGCGGTCATCTTGAAACCAACGGTGTTTGCTGCCGTCAATGTGCAGCAGCATCCCCGGCAAGGGACGCCTGGGCCGCCGTCTGCGGTGCGGTACTCGTTTCCTTCGCCGCGCCACCAGCCCGGCTCCCTGCAGCGCCTGCTTCACCCAGCTGTAGCTCAACCGGATGCCTTCCTCCTCACGTAGCTTCTCGTGGAAGTGCCGCACGTTGAAGTCGAAGTACTTTTCCTGGTACAAAGCCAGCACTCGCTCGGCCGTCTCCAGCGGCACCCGGTGGTAGCTGCGTTTCCCGCGGCGCTGGTCGAACAGCCCGTTGTAACCATGCTCCTGATACCGTTGCCGTATCCGTTGCATGTGCCGCACGCTCACCCCGGCGATCTCCGCCGTCTCGATCCAACTCAGCTTCTTGGCGATCGCATTCAGAGTCACGTCCTGCCGTTTCATCATCCGCTCCGCTTCTCGGGCGGGTATCGCTCGGCTCGGTGTTTCCACCTCGCCAGCTTCTCCCTGCCCGGTCTGGACCGGACAACTAGTGTGCTAATGACACCGGACAACTAACGTGCTAATGACACCCTGCCAAGCAGGGGATTGGCGCGCGGTCCCTTTTTCGCGTATACTCCACAACATGAAATCGGCGCCTGTTGGAACAGCAGGGGCCAGACAAGGGCTACGAGTCGGAGTACTAAGCGAAGCTCGGCAGGAGGGGCACCATGACGTGCGTAACCGGCCCACTCACTCCCATGCAGTTACTGGAGGAAGTTCCTGAAATTGTGAAGCTGCTGGCGTCCAGCGGAATCGAGAACCTTGTTGTCGAATACGGCTGGGGCTGCAAGCTGGAGCCGGGTCAACTCTGGCAGGATATCGAAATCCGGTTGCCGGATCTGCCGGCCTTCGTTCAGGGAAGCATTGAAAAGGGAATCTACTCGCCCGGGCAGGCGGACCTGGTTCTGCAGGATCGCGACCGGACCTTCGAGTGTCTGTTTTGCCACGAATCGGACATTCACCTCGTCACCGAAGACGACGGGCTCATCACTGAGGCCACCCGGCGCTGGATGGACAAAGGCTACGGAGGCTTCATGGCAGCGGCTAACGAGAACTGGGAGCCGATTTAAAGCGGCGCTGTCCGCCGGTAACGCCGCGCGCGTGTTGTATCATATTTCCCGATGATCAGGAGCCTGCTGGCGGTGGCTCTGGGCTACGTCGTGATGCTGGTGGCCGTGGTTGGCGGCGACATGGTGCTCACAGCGCTGGCGCCGAGCCTGATGCCGCAACCGGGTGCGCAACGCGATGCCGTTTATTTTGTCTTCAACCTCAGCACGGGTGCGTTTTTCATGGGCATCGGCGCTTATGTTACGGCGCTGCTCGCGGGGCGATCGGAAATGAAACATGCGCTCGGCCTCGGCGCGCTGTCGATTGCCATGAGTATCGTCTCCATGGTCAAGTATGCTGGGGAGCAGCCGCTCTGGTACTCGATTGCTCTGATGTTTCTTGCGATTCCCTCGGCTCTGGTTGGCGGCTACTTTCGGTCTCGCCAGGTGGAAGAGCAGAAGCCGCACGCGGTCGCGGCAGATTAGCCGCGGCGCAGGGTCCAAGCCACCGCCCGAGACGCGCTACGCTGTTCTTAGCCGATGCCTTCGATCGAATTGCCCCCAGAGGCCGTCCGCCAGCGCCTCACCAGCCTTCGCAACGAACTGCTGCACTTGCACAAAACCCTGCTGGATTCCGAGACTGCGGTGTACGACCACGACATTGCGCGCATCACTTCTAAGGGGCAGTTGCTCGAACTGGTGCTGCACGATCCGTGGTTTGCGTGGCTGCATGAGCTGTCAGAGCTGGTGGTGCTGATCGATGAACTGCTGGACGCCAAAGAACCCGCGACCGCTGCGGACGCTGGTCGGCTGCTTGCGCAAGCGCGCGAGCTGGTGGCGCCGGCCGGAAACGGCGGCGCATTCCGGCAACATTATCTCGAGGCGCTGCAGCGCGACCCCAATGTCGTGATGGCGCACGCGCAGGCCATGAAGGTGCTGGCCAGTCTGGGGTGAGCGCATGGGGTGGCTCCCGAGTTTATTCTGGGAAGAGAGGAGAGGACGAAATGAGAAGGAGAGATTTGGAGCGGCGCTCGTTCCTGGCGGGGCTCGCCGGATTGCAGGCGCGTGGTTCAGCGCGAGCAGCGGCGTCCGACGGAATGATCTACCGCAGCTTGGGGAACACTGGCGAGAAAGTCTCGGCCATCGGACTCGGCGGCCACCACATCGGAAGGCCCAAGGATGAGAACGAAGGCATCCGCATCATCCGCAGCGCGCTCGACCGTGGGATGAACTTTCTCGATAACTGCTGGGATTATCACGATGGCGAGAGCGAAATCCGTATGGGCAAAGCTCTGCGCGACGGCTATCGCCAGAAGGCATTCCTGATGACCAAGTTTGACGGGCGGACCAAAGAATCGACAGCCCGGCAGATTGACGAGTCCCTAAAGCGGCTTCAGACCGACCGTATCGACCTCATGCAATTCCACGAAAACATCCGCATGGAGGATCCGGACCGGTTCTTCGCTCCAGGCGGCGCGCTCGAGGCCCTGCTCGAAGCGAAGAAGGCAGGCAAGGTGCGGTACATCGGCTTTACGGGGCACAAGGATCCCCTGGTGCACCTGCGCATGCTGGACGTTGCCGCGCAACACAAATTCCATTTCGAGGCCTGCCAGATGCCGCTCAACGTGATGGACGCGCATTTTCGCAGTTTTACGCATCAGGTGGTGCCGCGGCTGGTCAAGGAAGGAATGGCGGTGCTGGGTATGAAATCGATGGGCGATGGGAATGTCTTGAAGAGCGGGACCGTGACGCCGATTGAGTGCCTGCATTACGCCTTGACGCTGCCAACCTCGGTCGTAATCAATGGCTGCGAGTCCATGGAGCGCCTGGATCAGGCATTCGAAGCGGCGCGCACGTTCAAACCCATGAGCCAGGCGGAAATTTCCAAGCTGCTCGCTAAGACTGCGCAATCGGCCATGACCGGTAAATACGAGCCGTTCAAGACCACCGCGCAATTCGATGGCACCGCGCATCATCCCGAATGGATGGGGTGAGTGGAGTAGGCACGCGTGCCTGTGCGGTGTATTCAAGAGAAAATGCGCAGCCGGGGATGCCTATTTCAGTCTCGATTGTTTGCGGCTCATGCATCGAACGAGTAAACTGGTTGAATTCTGATGGGATTAGGCAAGCTGGGCCAGGCTCTGACTGCACGAGAGGTATTCGAGCTCGTCAGAGACGATCTCGTGCGCGTCGAGAAGGAGATCAGCCGGGAATCGGTTGCTTCCGTCGATGCCATCACCGCCATCGGCCAGTATCTGCAAGAGGCCGGGGGAAAACGGCTGCGGCCCTCGCTGCTGTTGCTCTCGTCAAGACTTATCGGCGACGGCGGGGAGAGCGCGATCCGGATGGGCGCCGTGGTGGAGATGATCCACGCGGCGACACTGGTGCACGATGATGTGATCGATGCCGCGCAGACCCGCCGCGGCCGGCCTTCCACCAACGTGCAGTGGGGCAATCACACTTGCGTGCTGGCTGGCGACTGGCTCTATATGCAGGCCTTCCAGATCGCACTCCGCGAGCGGAATTTCCATGCTCTCGATCTGCTGATCGGGCTGACGCAGATGATGGTGGAAGGTGAACTGCTGCAGCTTGAGCGGATCGGGCGCATCGGCGTTTCCGAGGCCGATTGCATGGAACTGGTGGACCGGAAGACGGCCTGCCTGTTTTCGGTGTGCGCCAAGCTGGGAGCGCTGGCCGCGGGCGCCGATTCGCAGACCGAGGAAAAGCTCGGAGAGTACGCCTGGAATCTGGGGATGGCATTCCAGCTGGTGGATGACGTACTCGATTTCACGGCGCGCGAGAAGACTCTCGGCAAACCCGTGGGTGGAGATTTGCGTGAAGGAAAAGTCACGCTGCCGCTGGTGTATGCGCTCGAACGCGCGACGACTGAAGAACGGCGGTCTGTGGAGCGCGTGCTGGCGGACCGGCACTACGAGAACGTGCCGTTCGCACAGATTCTAGAGCTGATCGAGAAATACAACGGCATCGAGCGCGTTCGCGAGCGAGCCCATGCGTTCACCGACAAGGCGCGGCAGGTGATCGGTGAGTTTCCGGAGTCGCCTTATCAGCGCGCATTGTACGGGATTACCGATTTGGTGACGGACCGGGATCATTAAAAGTCGGAGTCCGGCAATGGACCGGCAGGAATGCCCGTCTCTCCTTCAGTGTTTCACGCTGCCTCTATCCGATCCATCCGATCCTTTAGCAGGTGGGGGATCACTTGCCTTGGGCGGTGGTGCGGCCGGGTGGGGAGGCGGTTGGGGGGCCAGTTGGACTGGCGCGTCGCGATGCTCGCGAGCGGCTTCTCCGCGCGGCATCCCTAATCCGGGCGTGGGCCCACTGATCTTGGGTGGCGCGGGCGCTTGCGACGGCTGTGCTGGAGCCGGTGGCTGCTCTGCCGGATGTGCCGGCGGCTCCGCGTGGTGCACCGTGGTCGTTTCCCGCTGCTCGCGGGCATTCTCTCCGCGGGGCATCCCCAATCCCGGAGCGGGTTTCTTGGGTGAGGCGGAATCGTGGCGCCGTTGGTAGTCGTCCCCCTCTTCGGGCGGATTGATCACCACGATGCCCGTGTAAACGGCGGCAGGATAATACACGTCGGGTGGCTGGGGCACGGCTTGTGGCGGCAGCGGTTCGGCGGAAGGTTCGATGGTCGGATCGGCGGGCGCCGGGGGCACTGGTGGCCGCGGCGGCACGGGAGACGAAGTCGCCACTTCAGTTGGGATCTCGCTGCCCGAATATGTTACGCCCGGCACAAGGGGCACGATGCGCGTGCTGCCGGCGCGCAGTTCGGGGCGGACCACGTCCAGCCGCGCGCTGTCGAAAGCCGGCGATGGCGGTGCGATCACGAAGACCGCTCCACTGGTGGCGAGTTTCTCGGCTGCGTCCACCGGATTAAGCACGCGCGCGTCCTGCGCCCATCTCGCGAGTGTCGTGTTGCGCCGCAGGTACAAACGCGGAACGCTGGCCGCAGCCCAGGTTTCGCCGGGCGCGAGCGGTCCCCAACCTACCAGGTTTGCTTCCCGCAGCCAGTAAACCTCGCCGGGCTTGAATGCCGCGGGTTTTCCCGGCGCCCACACCCAGCCGAGCCCGCTCGCATCCATCCAGCGGCCGTAATGAAAGGGCAGCCAGGCCCAGGGCTCATTCGCGATCCAGGTGTAGCCCAGCTCGTCGTACCACAGCCACTGGCCATCGCGATAGGGTGTCCAGTCCGCGGCTACTTTCGGCTTCCAGATGACGCCGAGATCGCGCGTTTGCATCCACGATCCACCGGCGTCGAGATCGGCCAGACCGTATCGCAAAGCGGGCACGTGGCTGGCCGAGCCCGTGGCGGCGAGCGCCTTGTCGCGCTGCTCGTTCCAGCGGTCGCTATCGAGCGGCGCGATTTCGCGGTACAGAAAGAACCGCGCGCGGCTGGCGTTTTCCACGCGCGCCGTCTCACCTTCGGTGAGATCCATTTCGGCAACCGGCGATGAGAACCGCACTTTGCCTTCGAGCACCGCGAGCTGACTCGCGTCGTCGCGCGCCTCCAGGCGCAAGCGCGAACCCGTGTGCACGGTAGCCTGCGCGCCAGGCACCACCAGGATTACGGCATCACGGCGGTCGGGCTCGCCGGTGAAGTACGCCACGCCGTGATCCACCGATAAGATGGTCACGCGCTGGCCGGTCGAGAGGCGCGTGTAGTCGGAGATCTCGCACAGAGCATCGCCGGTAAGGCGCAGGGCGCTGCCGTCATCCAGCTCGATTTCGACAGTCGCCCCAGCTGCGGTGCGCACCCACGTCCGCTCGACCAGCGGCATATTACGTACGGCCGGACGCCAGGCGTCGGCGGCGTGGAGCTGCACTTCCACGTTGCCTTCCAGTTCGCCCACGCGTGCCACGCGCACGGGCACAGCCAGGAGGGCAGCCGGAACCATCACCAGGAACAGCGCGACGAACCACCAGCAAGCCAGCTTCTTCATAGCGTGACCTCGCCGCTCATTTGACGACCAGCGTACACCGGGCGTTGCAGCTAAATCTCGACAAAAGCGCGGGCCACAGGGCGAGTACCATGGGATATATGACCGAGGCGGCGCTGCTGGACCACATCTCTCGTCTGCCGCACGGTAAGGCCAACCTCAAGCAGCTCATCCGTGAACTGGGAAATCGGGTTGCCAGCCGGCAAGATCTGGAGACCCTGCTGGCGCGTCTCGCGGCCCGCGGCGACCTGATCGAAACCCGCTCCGGCCACCTTGTGGCTACACGAAGCAGCCGCGAGTTTGCCGTAGGACGGCTTTCCATGCATCGTGACGGCTACGGCTTCCTGATCTCCGACCAGCCGGTAGCGGGCGTCACGGGAGACATCTTTATCCCCCGCGACGCGGCCCACAATGCCATGCATGGCGATCGTGCGGTGGTACGCATTGCCCGCATCGAGGCTGGGGGCCGCGCGGATGGTGAAATCGTCAAGATTCTCAAGCGGGCGCATCCCACGGTTGTCGGCGAATTCCAGGTGCGCCCCCGCGGGTTTTTCGTGATCCCGCATGACGAACGCCTGCAGGACTGGATCGAGATCCCGGAAGATCTGGCCATCCCGGCGCCGGCTGAGCGAATCGACCGCATCGGCCCCAAGCCTGTTGCTATCTCCGATCCCGAGAAGCTGGATGGCCTGATTGTCAACGTGGAGCTGCTGGAGTATCCGGAAAACGGCCAGCGCGCGGTGGGCCGCGTTGTCGAGATTCTGGGATCGCCCGACGATTTCGGCATTGATGTCGAGATCGTGATTCGCAAACACCATCTGCCGCACCGTTTTCCACCGGAGGTGGTGGAGCAGGCGGAAGCCGTTCCGGGCGTGATCGCGGCCTGGGAGCTGGCGGACCGCGAGGACTTCCGGGCGCTCGATATCGTCACCATCGATGGCGAAACGGCGCGAGATTTCGACGACGCCGTGTGGGTGGACCGGCTCTCTAACGGCAACTTTGCGCTCCAGGTGCACATCGCCGACGTGAGCCATTACGTTCGCCCCGGAACGCCCATCGACGCCGAAGCCAAACTGCGCGGGACCAGCGTTTATTTTCCCGACCGCGCGGTGCCTATGCTGCCATTTGAGCTCTCGACCGGCATCTGCTCGCTCAATCCGCGCGTGGATCGCCTGGTGCTTTCGGCGCTGATGGAGTTCGATCACGCCGGCGATATGGTGGCGCAGCGATTCGTCCGTGGCGTGATTCGCAGCGCCGAGCGCATGACCTACACCGATGTGCACCTGCTGCTCGAAGGCGATGCCGGCCTGCGGGAACGATATGGCCCGCTGATCGCGCGTTTCGAGCTGATGCGCGATCTGGCGGAAATTTTGAACCGCAAGCGCGTACGCCGCGGTTCCATCGACTTCGATCTGCCGGAGCCGCTGATCGAATTCGACGAGTGGGGCGCCATGACGGGTGTGTCCCGCGCGCCGCGCAATATTGCGCACCGCCTGATCGAGGAGTTCATGCTGACGGCCAACGAAGCCGTGGCTTCGCATTTGCAAAACGCCGGATTGCCATCCATCTACCGAATCCACGAGCAACCCGATCCCAAGCGTGTGATGGAGTTCGAGGAGGTGGCTGCGCATTTCGGTTATTCGCTCGGGGTAGGCGCCATTCCGGTGAAAAAGTTTGCCCACGCCGACAAGCGCCGTGACGGCCACAAATTGCGGCGCGAGATCGTGCTGCCCGGCGAGGTCAAGATCTCGCCTCGCCATTACCAGAAGTTGGTAGCGAAGATCGAAGGGAAACCGGAAGAACGCATTCTGAGCTACCTCATGTTGCGCTCGCTCAAGCAGGCGCGGTACTCGGCCGATAACGTGGGCCACTTTGCGCTGGCGGCCGACACCTACACGCATTTCACCTCGCCCATCCGCCGCTATCCCGACCTGATGGTGCATCGCGTGCTCGCTGCGTCGTTGGATGACTGGGTGTATTCTTCACTTCCGGAATTGAGCGCCATCGCGGACGAGTCTTCGCAGTCGGAGCGCCGCGCCGCCGAAGCGGAACGCGAGCTGGTCGAGTGGAAAAAGACCAAGTTCATGGCGGACCGTGTGGGCGAAGAGTTCGATGCTCTGATCATCAGCGCGACGAAATACGGCCTGTTCGTTGAGCTGACGGATCTATTCATCGAAGGACTGGTGCCCATGGACTCGCTGCCCGGCGACCGTTACACCTACCACGAAAACGTGCGCAAGATCATCGGCCAGCGCTCGCGGCGTGAGTTCTCGATCGGCGATCGCGTGCGCGTGCTGCTCGAACGTGTGGATACTGTAGAGCGCAAGCTGCAGTTTTCGCTCGTGGAAGAGGCGCGGGCGAGGGCGGGGAAGCGGCGGAAATAGGACGGGTATTCGTGCCTGCCCTTTGCCTCGCCGTTGCAAATGAGCCATGGACAGGCAGGACTGCCTGTCCTACCTGTACAATTCAGGAATGAATCGTCGCCGTTTTCTTGAAACCGCGCTCGTGGCGAGTGCGGCCGCTCCGCGTTCTCTTTTTGCCGCGCGCGAACCCGATATCGCCTTCCCCACGGATCCGCGCGCGCGCCTGGGCGTGGCCTCCTACCCGTTTCGCGCATTCATCGAGAGCGTCCGCAATCGCGACCGTGACAAAACCAAACCGGGCATGGATCTCAAGGATTTTCCCGCCATGGTGCGTGAAAAATATAACGTGCGCAACATCGAACCGCTCGACTCCCACTTCCGCTCGCTCGAGACGGCCTACTTGCACGCGCTTCGCGAAGCCATCGAGAAAGCCGGTTGTCATGTCATCAACATCCCGGTTGGCGTGCACGCCAGCCTCTACGATCCCGACGAGGCCAAGCGCAAGGTCGGTATCGATAACGCCAAGAAGTGGGTGGATGCAGCGGTGTCGCTGGGCTCGCCCAGTATTCGCGTGCATATTCAGGGGGCGCGTGGTGTGAAGCCTGATGTGGGTCATGCGGCCGAAAGTCTTCGCGTGATCGCCGATTACGGCGCCGAGAAGAACATCGTCATCAATCTCGAGAATGACGACCCCAAAACCGAGGACGCCTTCTTTCTGGTGAAAGTGATGGAGGCGGTGAAAAGTCCATATCTGCACGGGCTGCCCGACTTCTGCAATTCCATGCTCACCGGCGACGAAAAGTACAACTACGAATGCGTCGCCGCCATGTTCCGGCACGCCTATAACATCTCGCACGTGAAGGACTCCGAGGTGGACAACGGAAAAGTCTTTCGCGTGGATGTGGGCAAAACATTTGCAATCGCCAAGAAGGCCGGCTATCGCGGATACTTCTCGATGGAGTGGGAAGGTGAGGGTGGGCCGTATGAAGGCACGCAAAAGCTGATCGAAGATAGTCTGAAGTCGCTGGGCGCCTGACAACGCCGGGCCCGCATGAAAAAATCCATAGGTGACAATCTGATCCCGAAGAACTGGACTCTCGAGCAGGGTCTCGCGCTCATCAGGAAGTCCGGCTTCGATGGCGTCGAGCTGTGGCTGGGCGAGAAGCCCTGGTTTCAGATGAACACCTCAGACGCCGACGTGCGCGTGCTGCGCCGCAAAGTCGAGGACGCGGGCCTGGCCGTTTCCGACGTGGCCAACTCTCTCGATTGGGACGAAAATATCTCGGCGCGCGATCCGCGCGTGCGCGAGCGGGCCGTGCGCCATGTCGAGCGGCAACTCGAGACGTCGCAGATTCTGGGCACGGACTCCACGCTGGTGGTGGCCGGACTGGTCACCGCGGAGATTCCATACAACGAAGTCTATGGCCGCACCATTGAGTCGTTGAAAGCGCTGGGCGAGAAAGCCGCCAAGGCGCGTGTCAAGATCGGCTGCGAAAATTGCTGCGCCGAGCAGCGCTTTCTGATCACGCCCCGGGAATTCTGGCAGTTCCTGAACGAAGTGAACAACCCGTGGGTGGGAATTCACCTGGATGTCGGCAACATTCACGAGACCGGCTTCGCCGAGCAGTGGATCGAGATCAACGGGCCGCGGATCACGCGCGTTCACCTGAAGGACGTCTTTAGGCATCGCGGCCGCTGCGGCGACCAGAGCGTCTACACCAATATCTTCCTGGGCGACAACAACTGGCCGGCGATTCGCG
>JBGPKX010000176.1:0-11889 GCA_041486185.1 Bryobacteraceae bacterium
GAATCGAACCAGTCGAAAAATAGACAAAAAGAAGGCTGGCATCAGTCCCGATTGTTCGTCTTCATCCTCTTTTCGGTCAATGTGTGACAGGCAGACGGAATAATGGCGAAGCACACCCTGACGTGGGCGCTGGAGATGGGCGACATCAGCCGCTTCGCTTCCGTGAAGAAAGCCGTGAGTTATTGCGGGTTGTGCGGAGCCGAGAAGAGTTCGGGCGGCAAGACAGAGCGGACGCCGATCTCAAAACAAAGGAACAAGCATTTGCAGACCACGTTGATCGAAGCAGCGAAACTGGCGCCGCGATGGAACGCGGAACTGGCGCTGGTTTACGAGCGCGCGAAACAGAAAGGAAATCGCAACCGGGCCACACTGGCTGTGGCGCGCAAACTCGTGGCTTACCTGATGGCCGTAGACCGCGAAGAACGGCCGTTCGACACACCGGTTAGAGCAGCCGGCAACGCCGCCTGAGACGAGCGGTCAGACATACACAGTAGTCGAGATGCAGAGCAGCGCGACCTGCCAAGCCTCGCGGCACTCGGGCCACGTCGTTACACGGGAGGACCTGTACCAGCGGCTTTGGCCCGATGGCAATTTCGTAGACTTCGAACACAGCCTTAATGCAGCCATCAAGAAGCTGCGCGGGGCACTCGGCGACGACGCCGAGAACCCGCGTTTCGTGGAGACGCTCGCCAAGCGCGGGTACCGCTTCATCACGCCGGTGGAATCCGGCGGCCTCGCCCCCATAGCGCGGCGCAGGCCGCCGGATTTGGGTGGCGGTATTCGCGGCGTTCGCCCTAATTGCCGGTACGGCTGTCTGGCTTGTCTCCCGAAGCAAGCAACCGCACCAGAATGGCGCGAGGTTCCGCTCACCAGCTATCCGGGCTTCGAAAGGAGTCCGAGCTTTTCCCCGGACGGCACGCAGCTGCGGGACCGCGGCGGGTGGGTGCATAATCGAGCGAGCGTCTGCGCCAATATGCAAAATGACAAACCCGTATTCAACCGCTGGCTGATTCCCATTGGCGCCGTGCTGGTACATCTGTGCATCGGCTCGGTGTATTCGTGGAGCACATTTAACCGGCCTATACAGGCGCTGTTTCCGAATGACCCTTCGTGGTTCCGGCCGCCCTACATTACCTTCACGACAGCGCTGGTGCTGCTGGGGCTAAGCGCGGCGTTCGGGGGTCCGTGGGTGGAGCGCAAGGGGCCGCGTGTGGCGGCCAAGGCGGCGGCGCTGTTCTTCGGCACGGGGTTGATGATTGGCGGCGCGGGGCTGGCGATGCGGCGATCGGCACTGGTGTTCTTGGGGATGGGGCTGGTGGGCGGCATTGGCAGCGGGCTGGGCTACATATCGCCGGTGAGCACACTGGTGAAGTGGTTTCCGGACCGGCGCGGCATGGCAACGGGCATGGCGATTATGGGTTTCGGGGGCGGCGCGGCGCTGGGCGCTCCGCTGAATACATGGCTGATGTCGACAATTGGTGTGGCGAATACGATGCTGGCGCTGGGGGCGGCGTATCTGGTGGTGATGCTGGCGGGGGCCGCGATTCTGCGGCGGCCGCCGCAGGGATGGATGCCGGCGGGGTGGACGCCGCCGGAAGGAGAGAAGCAGTCACTGACGGTGCATGTGACGCGCAACCAGGCGCTGGCTACCATGCAGTTCTGGCTGCTGTGGGGGATTCTGTTCGTCAACGTGACGGCGGGGATTGGGATTTTGGCGCAGGCGTCGCCGATGATGCAGGACATGTTCCTGAAGACGCCGGTGGTGGCGGCGGGGATTGTTTCGATCATCAGCCTGTTTAATGCAGGCGGGCGGTTCATGTGGGCGTCGGCATCGGACTATATTGGGCGTCGCAATACTTACACCACGTTTTTCGTGGTGCAGGCGGCGCTGTTCCTGGCAATTCCGGAACTGGCCTCGCGGGGGCAGTGGGGCGTGTTCGAGGCGAGCCTGTTTACCGTGTTCACCATGTACGGCGGCGGGTTCGCGACGATTCCGGCGTTTCTGGCCGACCTGTTCGGCACCGACAACGTGGGCGCGATTCATGGCGCGCTGCTGACGGCGTGGAGCGCGGCTGCAGTGGCGGGACCGGTGATCATCACGGAGTTATCGAATCGCGCGAAGGTGGCGCTGGGGCCGGGCGAGAGCCGGATTCACATATACGATCGGCCGCTCGAAGTGCTGGCGGGTTTGCTGGCGGTGGGGTTCGTGCTGACGCTGCTGGTGCGGCCGCTGGCAGCAGGCGATAATGATTTGCGGACAGTTTCACTTGAACACTGAAATTGATGGCTCGTGTCGAGGAGTATTTCGCAAGTAACCCCCGCACCCGGCGCGAGACGAGGTCATAAAGGCGCTCTGGTGCGCGTGTCATGGCGGGCAGCATGGGTGGCAGTTGTTGCGCGGCGTCCCCGTGGTACCCCCCGTTGACAGTCGCCGGCCGACCTTTCATACTCTTACCAATCCGGTGAATCTGCTATGAAACTGCCGGCTGTGCTCCTCTGCGCCTTATCTTGCGCCGTCAACCTTGCGGGACAGGCGTCACCAACGACGCCGCGCGAGGAGTCGATGAAGCCGGATCGTTTCGCTGAAGCGCACGCGCCTCTGTTCCGTCCGCCGAAATCGACCGACGCGGGTGCTCTGACCGATCGCATCGTGCGGTCCTTGCCTGCAACGGCGGCGGCCTCGGGTGATGTGCCGATCCGCAATTTCATCGACAAGCAGATCTTCGGGAAGATGCTCCTGGACGGCGTCCCCCACGCCCCGCTTTCGTCGGACTACGAATTCTTGCGCCGTGTGACGCTCGATCTCACCGGGCGCATCCCGTCACCGGACGAAATGCGCGCATTCGCTGCCGACCAGGATCCAGCCAAGCGCGATAAACTCATCGGCCGGCTGCTCCAAAGTGAAGCCTACGTCGATAAGTGGGCCTATTTCTTCATGGACCTGTTCCGCGCCAACGGCAAGATGGGCCGCGGCCAGGACCTGTTTCACTACTGGATGAAGGAGAACCTTCGCGTCGGTCGCCCCTACGACGATGTGGTCCGTTCCATCATCGCCGCTTCGGCCAAGAGTAATCACGTAGTGGCCGCAGCCAACGTGATCGCGCGCGAGCACGTGCAAGGCAAGCCCCAACCCGATGATGGCGATGACCTGGGCATGGTGCAGCAGTTGGACACCGACGACGAGCTCGCCATCCTTTACGCCAAGACTTTTCTCGGTATCAATCTTTCCTGCATCTCCTGTCACGACGGCCGCGGCCATCTGGAAAAAGTAAACGTGTGGTTGAGCGGCAGGAAGCGCTCCGACTTTTTCCGAAACACCGCGTTTCTGGGCCACTCTCGTTACCTCATGTACTGGGAGCACGGCAAACCGCAGTCGGGCGAGTTCCTGATTGATGACGCCAACGCCGGTTACGACACAAAGGGCGCGAGCATGATTCGCGTACCGCGCTTCGGTGGCGCCTCCGATGCCGCATTCATCCTCACCGGAGAGCGGCCGCGTGCCACCGCGGAGCCGCGCGAAGAACTCGGCCGCATGCTCACCGCGGATCCGCAGTTCGCCCGCGCCGCCGTGAACCTGTTCTGGTCCCGGTTGATGGGCTTCGGCATTGTGGAACCCTTCGACGAATTCGACCTCGCACGCCAGGATCCGGCGCATCTGCCGGCGGGATGGGCCCTGCAGCCCTCGCATCCCGAGTTGCTGAACGCGCTCGCCAGCGACTTCCGCCAGAGTGGATACAGCTTGCGGCATCTACTGGACACGATCTGCCGCTCGAGCGCCTACCAGCTTTCGGCCCGGTTCGACGGCGAGTGGAAGGACGCCTACACCACGTACTACGCCCGCAAGTTCGTGCGCATGTTGACGGCCGAAGAGCTGCACGACGCCATTGTGATTTCGACCGAACGGCCGGGCAATTTCAAATTCGGCAACGAGAAAACCGGAATGGCCATGCATCTGAGCGGTCCGAAGGGCAACGAGGACGTGCGCTATTTCATGCAGACGTTCGGCCAGTCGAATCGCAACAATCCGCCGCGGCCGCAGGCGGGGTCGCCATTGCAGCCGCTGCTGCTCATGCAATCGCCGGTGGTGGCCGAGCGCGTCCGTGCGGAGAAAGACAGCCGCGTGGCGCGGCTGCTCGCCAGCTATCCGGGCGATGACGGCCGTGTGGTCGACGAGTTATTTCTGGCGACTCTGTCGCGTCCGCCTTCGGCCGCGGAGAAGGAAGTCGCACTCGCGGCACTCGCAAAAAACCGCAGCGAGGGCTCGCAAAATTTGCAGTGGGCGCTGATCAACCAGGTGGAATTCTTTTTCAACTACTGAGGCAGTCATGGAGAACAAAACTGTCGCCGACCTCACCCCATCCAGACGCGACCTGCTGAAGCTCGGAGGCCTTGGCCTGGCGGCCGCTTCCGTGGATGCCGTCTGGCCGCTCAAAGTCGCGGCAACCGGGGCCAAAGCGCAACCGCGGGCGAGCGCGCGCAACGTGGTGTTCTACGAGCTGTCGGGCGCCCTTAGCCACGTGGACTCGTTCGACTTCAAGGAAAACCCAGGTACTCCCAAGGACCTCGACATTCGCAATATCAGCGTCGATCTCAGTCTTTCGCACCTGTTGTTTCCGCGGCTTGAGCAGCGCTTGGACCGGATCGCCCTTCTGCGCTCCATGCTGAGCCACGAGCAGGTGCATTTCCGCGGGCAGTACTACACGCAGACCGGCCGGCAGTTGAACCTGGCCTTCGCGCGCGAGATTCCGTCGATCGGCTCGGTGATTGCGATGGAACTCGAGCCGCGACGCCGGGAGAACGACACGTTTCCCACCTACATGTCGTTCAACCTGGACAAAGCGTTTCCCGGCGCGCTCTCCACCGGTTTTCTGCCGCCGCGATTCTCGGTCGTGGACATCAATCCCGAATCCGCTGTGAAGGGGATGGCGCTCGATCAGAAGGCGGTCGAGCTGTTGGAGGAGCGCTGGCGTCTGCTGAGCGAGTTGCGCAAAGCCGAACGGGCGCGCGTGTCGGGCCTCGGCAGGCAAATGTCAGGCTACGACGATTTCTACGAAACCGCGCACCGCCTGCTGACCGACGCGCGCTGGCCCACGGCATTCCGTATCGCCGAGGAAGACCGCAAGCGCTACGGCAACACGGCCGTGGGTGTCTCCTGCATTCTGGCGCGCAACGTTCTAGCGCAGGACGCCGGCACGCACTACATCCATATCTGCCACCCCGGATGGGACCATCACGTGAAGATCTGGGATCGCGGCGCCGAATCCAATCACTACATTCTTTGTGCTGAGTTCGATCCGGCGTTCTCCAGCCTGCTCGAGGACCTAGCGTCCATTCGCTCCAGGACCGACGCCTCGCGCACGCTGATGGATGAGACGCTGGTGGTGGCGGTGGGCGAGTTCGGACGCACGCCGGGTGCGCTGAACAACATGGCCGGGCGCGACCATTACAACCACTGCTACCCTGCGCTGTTTGCCGGCGCGGGCGTGAAGGGCGGCCGCGTCCTGGGCCGCACGGATACCGCCGGCGCGAAGTGTCTCGACACCGGCTGGAACCACAACGAGCAGCCGCGTACGGAGAATACGGTCGCCACCATTTACTCCGCGCTGGGCATCGACTGGACTAAGGAAATTCGCAACACCCCCTCCGGGCGGGCCTACGTGTACGTCGATCCTCTGGGTCCCAACGGTTACATCCCTACGGATGACATTACGACCATTTACGGCTAGCGTTCTGCTGTGTGTCGCCTGGCTCGCCTGCGCTGCCGAGCCGGCAATGGTCTTCATTCCCGCCGGAGATTTCCTGCGCGGCCGCTCGCACGCGCTGCCGGACGACGGTCTGAAATGGTACCCCACACTGCTGAAGGACGATCGTCCCGTCAAGCGCATCTACATCGATTCGTTCTATCTGGACGAGCACGAGGTCACTAACGCCGAGTATGCTCGATTCGTTCGCGCTACCAGACATCGCGCGCCCTACAATTGGCCAAGTGGGCATCCGCCCGAGAGTGAGGACAATTTCCCGGTTGTGGACGTGAGCTGGGAGGATGCAGCCGCCTTTGCGCGTTGGGCGGGCAAGCGTCTGCCCACGGAAGCCGAATGGGAGCGTGCCTGCCGCGGCCTCGCCGAAGGCAGCACATACCCCTGGGGTGACGAGGAGCCGTCGCGTGATCGTGCGCGGTTCGATTCCCTCGATGGCCCGGGCGCGGTGTGCGCATTCCGCCGGAATTACTTTGGTCTTTGCGATATGGTCGGCAACGTCTGGGAGTGGTGCGCGGATTGGTACGAGAAGGATTACTACGCGCGGGCGCCGGAACAAAACCCGCGTGGTTCCGAGAGCGGCGTTTATCGCGTGCTGCGCGGCGGTTCCTGGGCGGACGAGGCCAAGTACTTGACGTGCGCCAACCGGAGCTGGGCCCGCCCAGCCGAGCGCAGCCCCAACATCGGATTCCGCTGCGCCAGGAGTTTCAAGGGCGATTGATCAAAAACACTCTCCCGTCAGGCGCACCCAATTGTTCCAGAAGACTACACGCTATTAGTCGGCGCGTAGACCGTATTCTGCCACCGCTTGTCTGTCGGGCTGCGTGCGATACACACGGACCCAGTACGACCCACGCGCAAGCTTCTCGATCAGCACAGTGAGCTGGCCATTCCTCACTTCGGCAGCGATCTTTAGAATCCCGTTCCCGATCTCATCGACGATCTCAACCTCATAATTTGCAGTCACTTGTACTGGCAGATCGAAGACCAAGCGGCAGGGTCTTCCCGAAATCATGTGCGCCGCAGCCTCCGGCCCCCGGAAGGACTGCATCAGCAGCATCGCCGATGGAGGCTTCGCATTCGGGTGCTCTCCTGAGTTCAGGAAGGCGAAAAGCATCGCAAACGCCGCTGCCGCGGAGGAGCAGGCGATTATCCGAGACGGCAAAAATCGCCTTGGTTGCAGCGCAGGACGCGCGTCCACCTGGGTGGCTGCCACCCGGAAGACAGTCAGGAATTCATCTGTTTCCACAAGTCGCTTTTGGCAGAACGAGCAGCTCAGCAAATGCTCCTCTACTTCAGCAACCGACCCTTCGGGAAGAGTCGCCATTGCATATTGATCAAGAAGATCTTCTTGAATGTGCGGAGTTGGCTGCGCCATGCGTTTGTCTTCATGCAACAGAAAAAATCGCCTGCCGATTTTATCAGTTTTCGCCTCCTTACTTGAGCAGTGTACCGAGAACGGCTCCCTTATCATCTGCAACCGTAATAGAGCGGCTTTACCTGTTCCGGTTATCCCAAGCCAAGGTTCAGGTCACCCGCAAAAAAACCTGATAATCCATGCCTGCCATCCGCACTGCTTAGACTAGGTTCTTTCGAATCAGTCGCGTTTGTACGAACTGGAGCGGCACTGCCTCGGCAGCACCGCAACGGAATTGAGGGGTGGCCCGCATGGTTCGGGAAGTGATAACGATCCTCGTTGCCGACGATGACCCAGTAATGCTTCAGGTCACTTCGACGATCCTGCATCGCTCCGGCTACAACGTTTTAACAGCTCAGGATGGTGCGGCGGCGCTGAAAATATTCGAGGAAGCGCAGCACGCGATCCCACTTGTGATCTCCGACGTCGCGATGCCCGCCATGCAGGGGCTGCAACTTGTTCGTTCGATCAAAAATCTCTCCGAATCTACGGCCGCGCTTCTGATGTCAGGAACCTGGCCAATTGTGTCCGACGCCGATATCGCTTCCATTGAGAAACCTTTCACACGAGAGGCGTTCATTGATAAAGTACAAGGCCTGCTAGAGGGTTGTGATTTCGCCAAAATCGAGAGCGAGCAATGCGCGGCCAGATCTCAGGTGCTTGCGGACGCGACTGCCCCCTCTCGGAAGCTACAGGCCAACCGTTCTGTCGCAGAAGAATGATCGGTTTGACAACTCGTCCCTAGAGACGTGAGTCACAGGTTCGTTGAAGAATTGCGGCGGCGTGTGGAGGGGGCGGACGGCCTGCGCCACATCTCTTCAACGCGCTTCTGAGTCACCACACGCTAAAGACGCGCTGCCGGGATTCGTTAGAATGCACGTAACGCGCCCTGCGCAGGATCGGTTACCAAGCCGTGACTTTGCGAGCGCTGGTGTTCGCGACCCCTGTGCGCTTCGCCTCCGTCGCTTCATCGGCAGCTTTCGTTCCTGCTTACGCTTCGCGAATTTGTTGCAGCCATTTTTGGCTTCCAGCCACTCCGGGTTAGTATATGTAGGGTAGATATTCCCGCCGTGAAATCGACTCACGCGATCGTACCTGCATTGATTCTGCCGGTGGTGCTGATGATCGTTCAATCTGGTACCCGCAGTGTTTCGAATCCCAAAATGCGGGCCGATCACGAGGAGTCGCCCAGACTGCGCGAACTTCGCCGTCAAGGAAACGTTCTCTTCCGCGCCGGTGAATATCTTCAGGCGATTCGGACATATGAGAACGGCTACGAGGAGGCAAAACGCTCTGGAAGTCTGCGGTCAGCGGTTCGATTCTTGAACAATCTCGGCAGCGCACGGTATCAGGTGTTTCGCTATCGCGATGCCGTTCAGGCGTATTTGGAAGCCAGAGATCTTGCTACCTCGCAAGGCGATCGGGAATCGCTCGGCGCACTCTGTTTCAATCTCTCTTCTCTGTATTTTGATATGGGTGAAACTGAAGCGGCCCTGGCGTCCGCCCAACAGGGCTTGAAACTGCCCGACGACGCCACGGCCAGATTCAAAGCGCGACTGCTAATACAGTGCGCTCGTATTAACGGGCAGCAGAAAAACTCGGAACAAGCGGTCACCCTGCTTCACGGCGCGATCGAGGCCTCGAGGGCGGATCTCGATATCTCATCGGAGGCGCAGGCCTGGAATGAACTGGGTAACATTCTGGCCGAGCGTGGTCAGCTTCAATCCGCGGAGCGAGCGCTGCTCGAAGCTTTTCGCCTGCGTAAGTTGACGCACGATGACCGCATCTATTTTTCATACGAATCTCTTGGGAATTTGCGGGTGCTTCAGGGCGATCTGCCATCGGCGTTAGTGCTCTTGGACAGCGCTGTTGACGCGGCACGAGTGGTGAGCCCGTCCGCCACGTGGAGCGCTTATCATGATCGGGGCAAGATCAAGCTGGCCCAAGCGCGTCGGCAGGAAGCTTTCGCCGACTTTGGTGCCGCGCTGAAATGCGCCAGGCGCTGGCGTGCCGAGGTGCTTCCGGCTGACGCATTCCGCATCAGTACCGAAGTTGAATTGCACGAGGTCTATTCTTCCTTCATCGAGCTGGGCAGCCAATTGTATGCGCAGACCGGCCAGAAGCGCTTCGCGGAGGATGCGTTCGCGGCAGCTGAGGAAAGCCGGGCGGCAAGTTTACGAGCCTTATGGGCGGGACCGGACCTGACAAAAAAACTGCCGAATGAGTATTGGGAGGCTCTTGCCAATCTGCACAGGGCGGAAGCCGCTCTGATGAAAGACGAGGAGAGCGGGGAGTCTGCGGCCATTCGGCGGCTTCGCTTGCGGGTGGCAGAAATGGAAGCCCGCGCCGGCCTCGACTTTCCGCGTGATGCGGACAATTCAGATCCGGCGGGCGGCAGCCTCATCGAGTATGTCCGGCGAGCCCTGCGGCCAACACAGGTTTTCGTGGGCTTTCATTTGGGGGATGTCGAGTCTTGCTTGTGGGTCATAGCCAATCAAGGTTTCGAGTTTCGTCGATTGCCGGCAAGAGCGCACTTCGTCGAGAATGTTGGTCTGTTTGTGAAGGCTCTGCGCGAGAACTCTCCCGAAGCAGTTGTATTAGGGAATCGGCTCTACGCTGAACTGTTTGGCGGAATTAGCCCGCGCCTGCTGGATAAGCCCGTGTGGATTTTGGCTCCTGATGGTCCGCTGTTTGAAATGCCCTTTGCCGCTTTAGTTGAGGGATCCAAATCGCATTCTGGGGCTCCGGCTTACGTAGTTGAACGTCATGCGATCCAATTGATTCCCGGAACATCGGTTTTGTACCGCACCATTCGATCGGACCTGGACGGGCCCGTCCTCGGTCTGGGTGATCCAATTTATAACCGGGCGGATCCGCGGTTGCCGCACGGGCAATTCCCCCGTCGGCGGTCTGATGTTTTGCAGGCCGAATACCGCTCGCAGGTGCGGCCCATCGAACTAGCCAGGCTGGTGGGAAGTGCCCGTGAAATCGAGAATTGCGCCAAAGTCTGGCGCTCCCACGGGGACGAACTGATCTTGCTAAGAGGTGCTGCAGCGAATAGGGAGAACCTCGTCGGAGCTCTCCGCCGCAATCCAGCGGTGGTCCACCTGGCGGCCCACGTTCTTTTTCCGAGCGAACATGCAGGTCCTGGTGTCGTCGCGCTAGGGCTTCAACCGGGGGGCGAAATCGAACTCTTCAGCGCCACGGAAATCGCCAGCATGAGGCTGAGGCTCGAGCTTGTGGTTGTGAATGGGTGCAGTTCAGCCTATGCCGTGACTCTACCTGGCGCCGGATTGATGGGAATGACACGCGCGTGGCTGGCCGCGGGTGCACGTGCCGTGATCGTCACGCGTTGGGCGGTGGCCGATCAAGACGACGGGGAACTGTTTCGGACTTTCTACGAGCTCCTTTCAGCCTTACGGAACTCCCCGCAGCGGAAATCGTTTGCCGAACTGCTGCAAGAGGCACAGCTAACCGAATTGCGGGCGGGGGGTCGACGCGCGAATCCGGCCCAATGGGCTGCTTACTTCTGTGTGGAACGGAACTGAGCAAACGCAGAAGCCGACACAGACCAAAGTGGATTGGAAGACTGTGGTTGAACAGATTCGCGCAGGCGACCCGGCTGGCGACGAGGCCCTGTACCGGAGTTTGGCCAGTGGCGCGCGCCTCTTCCTTCAGCGTCGTCTCGCAACTGAGGATGTCGAAGATCGAGTTCATGACCTGTTCGTCATCGTTGTCGAAACCATACGCCGCGGAGAGCTTCGGGAACCGGAGCGTCTCATGGGTTTCGTACGAACGGTGCTGAACCGCCAATTAAGTCATGGGATTTCGCGCATCATTCATACGCGCCAGACCTCGATCGATCTGGAATCAGCCGGAGAGCTGACTACGGCTGACCCCACTCCCGAACAACAGGCGGCCATCCACCAAAAGGTCACGCTCATGAAGGAGGTCCTCAGAAAAATGAGCGATCGGGAATTTGAAGTTCTGACCCGCTTCTATCTGCGCGAACAGCCGCCAGAACGCATTCGCGCGGAAATGGGCCTCACCCAAACCCAGTTCAACCTCCTAAAGTCAAGAGCCAAGGCAAAGCTGACGGCTTTAATGCAGCGCAGGTTAGCTCGAAATCCGTTCAGTCGAGAATGATGATGACCGGTTCCTTCGCTCTTAGCCTGCTCCACATCGACATGGCTGCGAAGAGAAAGTCAAACATAAGTGCCACTCCTTTCAGGCGAGATCACGTGAAGAACACTGAGCGCTGCGTGTATCGGCATGTTGTTCCCGCGTAGTTTCCAGCCTGTTATTCCTGGAGATTCGCCGGTAGTGCGACCGACTCATGTCTTGGGGTCGCACGAGCATTGGAATGAAACGTACATTTATGCCGCACGAGTCTTGCCGGCGCCGCTGGCTATTCAAATGTGGCCTGACGCTGGGGAGCCTGACGCGATATTAGCAAGTGGATTGCAGCCGCCTGGGTGTTAACGGTAGGGTGGGCACAAATGTTCGCGTCCCGCAACTGAGCGACCGAAGCGTCTCGCATGGCCAACGGCGAGAAGAAATGGTGCCCGCAGCAACGGCTCGCGTCAAATAACGCTACGGCGCTTGCCGCGCCCGTTCCGACAAGCGTCCTTCGGTCAATTCATTTGGGATTGGTAGCACCCCACGGTAGGGCAAAGTTTCTCAGAGCTATCGGGGCAATTTTTCCCCGAGACCACA
>JBGPKX010000177.1:0-11876 GCA_041486185.1 Bryobacteraceae bacterium
ACTAGCATCCTGTTCAAGTACCGAGACGACCCGAGCCATCTGCGAAATTGCATTCACTCCGAGTTGAGGCTTCGAGCTGTGTGCGGCCTTGCCATGCACACAATCCGAAATCGCACGCAACCTTTCGTAGCAACGACCAGTCGTAAGGAAGTCGGCTCCGCAACAATCGCAGCGTTCGCCCGCAAACCTTCGCACAAGCGTAGAACACCGCGGTATGAAAATTCCTCGTCCGCGGTACCTGCCACCCAAATCTCGCACGGCGGAGTACGCCGCTCCTCCATCAGCGAGGCCATGGCACACATCATCCCTGCCAAACCAGCCTTGGTATCGCATGATCCGCGGCCGTACAATTTGCCGCCCGCCACCTCCGGTTCGAACGCTTGAATGCTCATCCCTGCGATGCCAGCCGTATCCATATGAGCTTCAAATACGACACGTCGTGAGGGGTCGCGGCCCGGGAGCTTTGCAATCAGGTTCGGACGGCCGGGGAAAACTGTCTGCTCAACTGTCTCGATGCCGTACCCGCGAAAAAAATGACGCATGTATCCGGCGACACCTGCCTCCGAGACGCCATCATTGTATGCGGGATTCACACTGTTGATGCGAACCAGATCGGCGAGCGTATCGATCACGAAATGCGTCACAGGTTGAGCCGCGGCCATCTCATTCCCATTCCGTATTCGGCACATCTTGCCCGATTTCGGCCGACTTCATGAGAGGAACTATCGCGCGTGCTGGACGCCTGGCACCCGTGAATGCATCATCCAGCATCAAGCTCGCATCCGGTGGCATGCAGATCGTTTCCAGCCGCGTTCGCTTTCGTTTATTTCGGCCAGCCTGGCGCCGAAGGTGACTGCGCGCGCGGCGTGCCAAATGTACTCACAACACTTTCACGCCAGAATTTTGTGCGCTACATTCCCCGCGACATCGGTAAGGCGGAAATTGCGGCCGCTATAAGGGTACGTGAGCTTGGTGTGATCGAGACCCATCAGGTGGAGAATCGTCGCATGCAGGTCATGCAGGTGCATGCGGTCCTCGACGGCGTAGTATCCGAACTCATCCGTGGCGCCGTAGGTGAATCCGCCCTTGACGCCGCCGCCGGCCATCCACATGGTGTATCCGTAGGGATTGTGATCGCGGCCGTCGCCTTCCTGCGCCACCGGCGTGCGGCCGAACTCGCCGCCCCACAGTACCAGCGTATCCTTCAACATCCCGCGCGCCTTCAGGTCCTTCAGTAGGCCCGCAATGGGAAGATCGACTTCGCGCGCGTTGCTCGTGTGGATGCGGAAAAGCTCCGTATGCTGATCCCACTGTACTTTCCCGGTACTGTGGGTGCACTGGATGAAGCGCACACCGCGTTCCGCGAAACGGCGGGCGAGCAGGCACTGCCAACCGAAGTCGTAAGTCTCTTCCCGGTCGAGCCCGTAGAGCTTCTTGGTTGCGTCGGATTCCTTGCCGATGTCCAGCGCTTCGGGCGCGATGGTTTGCATCCGAAAGGCCAGTTCAAAAGCCTGGATACGCCCCTCCAACTCAGGGTCGTACTCGCCCGCCAGCGCGTGCCGGCGGTTCATTTTTTGCAGCATGTCCAGTTCGAAGCGCTGGAAGTCCGGCGTGACATTGCTCACCAGATTCTCGATGGGTTCGGCAAGATCTCGCGCCCGAAGGCCGGCATTTCCGAGCGCCGTTCCCTGGTAGGGAGTGGGTAAGAACGCAGAGCTCCAGTTTTTGGCGCCGCCATGCGCCAGCGTCGGCTTGATTGTAATGAAGCCCGGCAGGTTCTGGTTTTCACTTCCCAGACCGTAAAGAGTCCATGAGCCCATGGCCGGGCGCGTAAACGTATTTGAGCCGGTGTGCAATTGCAGCGATGCGCCGCCGTGCGCCACGCTGTCACCTACGACCGACCGGAGCGTGCAGATGTCATCGATGCAGGAGCCGATATGCGGAAACAGGTCGCTCACTTCGATCCCGCTCTGGCCGTAAGGCCGGAACTCCCAGGGCGATTTCATCAAGCCGCCGACCTTGCCCTCCGCGAACGTGAGCGGCCGCTTGAACGGCAGCGGTTTGCCATCGTACTTGGCGAGTCCGGGCTTGTGGTCGAACGTATCGACGCTGGAAGGCCCGCCATGCATGAACAGAAAAATCACACGCTTGGCGCGTGCCGGAAAATGGGGCGGGCGCGGCACGAGCGGATTGGGGGGCTCGGCGCCCGAAAGCTGCGACAGCAATCCCGTCAGCCCGAGCATGCCAAAGCCGCAGCAGGCTTGTCGTAATGCCGCGCGCCGGGAAATGAGCGGCTTCTCATTAATTGACATAAATAAACTCGTTTGAAGAAATGAGAATGCGGCAGAGGCTCTGCCATGCTGTCCAGTTGAGACCAGGCGATTGCGCGGCTATCTTTCTAGCGCTGCGCACGTACTCTAACAGCTCCTGAATCTCCTGTTCGGAGGGCTTCCGGTCGAGGAGCCACTCGTAGGCATACACGATCCTGCCGCGGTCGCTGGGCTCGGCGGCTTCGAGCTTGCGCGCCAGTTGGCGCGAGCGGTCTGCGATGAACTTGCTGTTCATCATGAAAAGCGCCTGCGGCGCGACGTTGGTGGAAACACGGCCTTCGCTGGGCGTTGTGGCGTCACCGAAATCGAAAAGATTGAGCAAGCTCGGCAGGTTCGACCGGCGTAAAGGAAGGTAGACGGTGCGGCGCTTGCTGGTGCTGGGATCCATGCTGAGGCGCGCCTGGCTGTTTTCGCCGTCCGTTCCAAAGCCGGTTTGCAAAGTGCCGCCCGTCGTGAGGTCAATTGAGCCATCGATGGCCAGCAGACCGTCGCGGATCTCTTCGACATCCAGGCGCCGCCGGTTGAATCGTGAGAAGAGGCGGTTGGTCGGATCGCCGTCGATTTGTTCTTTGGTGATCCGGCTGCTCATCTGGTAAGCGCTGGATAGCATCAGAAGGCGATGCATTTTCTTGATTGACCAGCCATCCTCGATAAAGCGCTTGGCGAGGTAATCCAGCAGCTCCGGGTGGGTGGGCCGCTCGCCGAGCTTGCCGAGGTTATTGGGGGTGCGCACCAAACCCTCGCCGAAATGGTATTGCCAGATGCGGTTGACCATCACGCGCGCGGTGAGCGGATTCTTCGGATCAGCGAGCCATTTTGCGAGTTCCAGTCGGCCGCTACCCTGGGTGATGGGCGTCTGGTGCTCGCCCGCGATGATCTGCAGAAACTGCTTCGGCACAGCATCGGCGGGATTCGACGGATTCCCACGAATGAAGACGTGCTGCTCGACTGGAGTCCCCTCGGCAACGCCACAGGCCATGTCGGGTTCGGGCGGCGAACTCTTCTTCAGGTCGTCACGGGCGGCGCGAAGCTCGCGCAATTTCTCGCGCGACGCCTGCGAAAACAGTTCGTTCTCGGCGCTCGGCAGCAGCGCGAAGGGCCCGCATGTGGTCGGCTGCTTTTCCAACGTGTCGGGGGTCACGCAGAGCGCGACTTCGGAGAAGAAACGGTTGTCTCCCGCTTGAAACTGGGGCTTGTCGGGTAGCGCCTTGCGCTGGGCGGCGGCTTCGGCCATTTTTTGGCCCCACTCGTCAATCTTCTGCCGCCAATTCGCCAGCGTTTTTTGAAACTCTTTTTGGTACAGCTCGGCCGAATCGCGCACTGCGGGCGCGCCCTGCCGGATGGCGTGGGCCCATGGCTCAAGATGCGGGCGCACATCATCGGAAGAACGTAGATAGTCGATCCACCGCTGGAGGATGCTGCCATCGAGCTTTCGGCTCGCGGCGAAATTCCCGGCGGATTCGTCTTTACGCGGACGCCGCTCGTAATCGAACGCCGCAATCATGTATTCAGCCAAACGAGGGGCCAGGCCGGCGGTGAAAGCCGTTGCCTCCGTCGTCACCACGTGCTCAATCTCGCGATCCTTGTTCTTGATTCTTTCCTGATGTCGCTCGTAACGCTCGTAGACATCCTTGGGAACGAGTGGCGCGAAATAGAGCTCCGACGTAATGGGTTCGATCTTGCCCAGCGATTTCGTGCTCGCGAAGATCGAAGCCAACGAATAGTAGTCGCGTGTCGGGATGGGATCAAACTTGTGGTCGTGGCAGCGCGCGCACGTGACAGTCAATCCCAAAAACGCGCGGCTCGTCGCGTCGAGCTGCTCATCGACCATGTCGTACACCATTTTGGGCTTGTCCTGCTCGGCCAGCAGCTTTAGCCCGACGGCGAGGAAGCCTGTGCCGACAATCCCGCGCCGGTTCACCTCGCCGGGCCTTTCGGCGGGAAGAAGGTCGCCGGCGAGCTGTTCTATCAGGAATTGGTTGTACGGCAGGTCGCGGTTGAAAGCGTCGATCACGTAATCGCGATACCGCCATGCGTACGGATAGCGGACATCTTCATCGGCGCCGGTGGAGTCGGCATAGCGGGCAACGTCGAGCCAATGGCGGCCCCATCGCTCTCCGTAACGCGGCGATGAGAGCAGGCGGTCCACCACGCTCGCGAACGCGTCGGGCGAAGGGTCGCTCAGGAAGTCGTCGATTTCACGCGGCGTGGGTGGCAGGCCCGTCAGGTCGAAGGTCGCGCGGCGCAGCAGGGCGAGCTTGTCGGAGGGAGGCGCCGGCTTGAGGCCTTTTTCTTCCAATTTGGCCAGAATGAAGTGGTCGATCGGACCTTTCGGCCATGCGCCGTTTTTGACAGTTGGAATCGCATAATCCTTGACCGGCTGAAATGACCAGAAAGCGCGCTCCTCGGCGGTAAATTCGTGTTGTCCGGATTTTTTGGGATCGATCACAGAGGCCGCAGTGTCGGGCCACGGCGCACCAAGTTTCACCCAAGCGGCTATGTCGGCAATCTGCTGGTCCGGCAATTTGCCGGTCGGCGGCATCTTGACCGCGCCTTGATAACGGAGCACTTCGAGCAACTTGCTTCTTTCAGGTTCCTCTTTAGATACGAGCGGCCCGCTTGGCGATCCTTGGCGGAATCCGGTCGCGGAGGAGAGATCGAGGCCGGCGGTCTTCAACTTTGGGTTATGGCAAACCGAGCAACTGGCGGCGAGGACTGGCCGGACTTTCGTCTCGAAGAAATCGGCAGGCGAGAGGGTCTGCGCCGCGGCTGACACCACACCCACCGCCGCGAGCGTGGCAACCTTGCCAAAAAACATAGATCGCCAGTATAGCACTAAAGTATACTACGTGTATGCAACTTCGGCCGGCGCGCGCGACAAGTCTCCGTCTGCTCGCGCCGTCGGTGCCGTGGCCGTAAAATCACTGAAGGTGTTCCTGCCGAATGGCCACACTTAAGACAAATTATGCGGCCAAAGCAAGCTCCCCTTTCGGACGACCGACGTACCGGTGTGTATCGGAGAACCTTTCTCGGTATCGCTGCGGCATTTGCAGCTCCTGAGGTCGGTGCGCGAGAGGCAAGCATACCGATTATCGATACGCACATACATCTCTTCGACACCAGACGCCCGCAAGGAGTACCCTGGCCGGAAAAGAAAGATACCATCCTGTACCGGCCCGCATTGCCCGACCGGTACCGCAACATCGCGGCGCCACTGGGCGTTACCGGGGCGATCGTGGTTGAAGCTAGCCCCTCGCTGGAAGATAACCAGTGGGTTCTGGATCTCGCCGCTAAGAATTCGATCATCGTTGGAACTGTTGGAAATCTCGAACCCGGCAAACCGGACTTTGGCAAGCATCTGGAGAGGTTTCACCGGAACCCGCTTTTCCGGGGCATCCGGTACGGAAATCTGTGGGGCCGAAATCTGGGCAAGGACCTGTCTAGCCCCGAGTTCATTTCTGACCTCAAATCTCTGGCGAGCGCTGGACTGGAGTTGGATACTGCCGGTCCTGATTCGGGTCTGATCGCTGATGTCGTGCGCCTCTCCGATAAGGTTCCCAGCCTGCGTGTCGTGATTGATCATTTGCCGGAGATTGATCCTCCCATTCAACTGCAAGCTTTGAGGGCCTATCAGGCGAATTTGCGGGAGCTGGGAAAACGTCCCCAGGTGTATGCCAAGCTGTCCGCAGTCCTCCGGCGTGTGGAGGGTCGAGTTCCTCAAGACCTGAATTTCTACCGGCCCAGGCTGGATGAACTGTGGAAGATTTTTGGTGAGGACCGCTTGATCTATGCCAGTGACTGGCCGAACAGCGACCTGTGGGCGCCCTACGGGCAGGTGTTTAACCTGATCCGCCAGTACCTCAACACCAAAAGCCCGACTATTGCAGAAAAGTTCTTCTGGAAGAATTCAGTCGAGGCATACCGCTGGGTCAAACGCCAGGCCAACCAACCTGAGCTAAGCGTGCCCGATCGAAAGGCTGCATTGGCAATTCGTCCGGGAAATTCACCATGTTGACGGGCAGGCGCCGCCACCGAGCTGATCCTTTAGACGCGAAATCCACTGTCGTCTATATCCTTCAGCAGGTCGCTCGAATGGGCAACTGTTCTGCTCGTGTCCGCGCCGGCCGCGTTCCCAAAGGGCTGTGGCTCGTTTTGTTTTTGGCAGCTCTCCCGGTATCGTTTGGAGCGGACGGACCCGGTATCAGTGCTTCTGAATTTCACGCACAGGCCTTCGCCGCGCTCCCCGTCGAGAAATCCTATGGTTTCCAAAAAGCCCTTTCCGCAGGCGGCTGGCAAGTGCGGCGCGATCCAGTGGCCAAACCCACCCCTGGTGAAATGGCCATTCCAGAGAACGGATGGGTCATCTTAGTCAAATCAGGGGCCAGTGAGCCGTTGCGTCTCGCGGCTGATGATTTGCGTGATTATCTCGAGACAGCAATGCATGCGCATGTTAATCGGGAATCGCGAGCATCGCTTGCAGACTGGGAAAAGCGAGAGGGGGCAATTGTGGCTGCCACCCGCCGTGAGTTACCCGGTTGTGGAACCTCCCTCACAGGACCCAAGGACTACCAGATCCTCGTCACACCTGAGCACATTGTCGTATGTGGTTACGACGAGCTCGGAGCGATGTACGGACTCTACAATTTGGAAGAGCGCATGGACTTGCGCGAGGCGCCCTTCCTCCCCCGTGGTCTGAACACCCGGCGCCACAGTGTGCATACGGCACGCATGACGCTATCGGGGTTGGGATGGATGGAGTGGCCGGATAAATACCTGGCGTCACTGCCTCGTTATGGATTTGATTCTATTTTCGCTTCCGTGTACGCCAATCCCAATGGTGCGCCAGCCCCGATCTACTATGCTGACGTGCCGATGAGTGTTTCTCAGCGCTTTCGAAGACAGGACCCGGCCCGCCTAAGCGACCTGGTACGCCGGGCTGCGCGATACGGGATCAGCGTTTACTGCCCGATCCTCTATAAGCATACCGGCACTCCCGAAAACGAGAAGAACCTCCGAAAACTCGTCCGGGACATAGTCACACAGTTCCCTGGAATTCGCGGATATGTGCTGCTAACCGAAGGCTTTTACTACAAGACATGGTTCGGTGCTGGTGGGCATGGGGCCCTGAATCTGCGCGACTGGGTTAGAAACTGGGCGAGAGGAGTTAGTATTGTTGCCGAGGAATGTCACAAGCTCAACCCCGCCATCGAGGTGCTGCCGTGGGACTACAACATCGACTTCCGCCCCGATCAGGTTGACCTCAAGAAGTTTGTTATTGATCAACTGCCCCGAGATACCATCCCGCTGGTGACTTTCGAGAACGGCAAGAGCTTTAGTTTTGACGGTCAGACCAGCTATCTTCGAGATTACGCGATCAGTCAAGTTGGCCCTTCGGAAGTAGCTGCCGCGCAAATCGCCGAAGCGAAGAAACGACGCATGCGAGGCGTTTACGCGAATGCGGATACGTGGTCGAGCCAGCAGTTCGGGACCTCTCCTCATTTGCCGTTTCCCTATCAATGGTACAAGCGTTACCAGGCACTAGAAGCAAGCGGGGTGGATGGAACAATGGAAAGTTGGACACCCGGCTTCAAGCCGAACTTTGTGGCTGAACTGCGCGCCTGGTATAGCTGGACCGATGCACCGCCACTCGATGACCTGCTGCGACAGATCGCCCGCCGCGATTTTGGTTCGGAGTCCGAAGAACTCGTTCTAGAGGCCTGGAAGCAATTCAGCGCCGCCATCCGCCTGAATCCCGACACGGGACCGACGGCAGGTGGCAACAACGCCGTGGCCAACCCTCTCTTCTTCGAGCAGCCCGAGTCGCACATCGCAACTCTTGAGCATTCTTTTATGGATCACCAGTTATGGGTGAAAGCTACAGGCGTGAATCCCTACTGGCCTTACGTTATCGGCACGTCCTACCTCATTTATCCTGATTTCACGAACCGGGTCAACGTCGCTGCGAGGTATGCGAAGCCGTTCAGTCTGGAGGTCTTCAAGAAGTATCTCTTGGCGGCGGCGAGTGAGATGGAGAGGGGATTGGAAGGTTATCGCCGTGCGGCGCTCAATGCCCCTGCTGCAAAGAGGCTGAATGCCTTTCGGGAAGTGCTGCTGGCAGAGCAAATCCAGCGCATGCTCCAGAGTAATGCAGCGGTGTTGGAGTTTGAAGACTCGCGATTTCACCTGGCAAATAGCCAGGACGCCTCGGAGCGCCCGCGTCTACTGGACCGAATGACCGAAATCCTTACGGAGGAAATCGTTCGAACGCAGGCATCACTGGAGACCGCCCGGCGCGACTCTCGCCTCGGCTACGCGTGGGAGCAGGATTACTTATACTGGCCAGAGGTCCTCGAAAAGAAGCTCCAGTTGTTGCAAGCCACCTTGGATGAACAACTTCCAGCGTACCGACGCCAACATCCATGAAGGCTCGCCACGGCCCGCAAGGTCGAGGGCCGCCCGTGAAAGCCTGCTTTTCACCGAGGAGACGAACTCTGCGCAAATAGAGTGCGGCTCGCACGCACCGCGACCGCGCATAGCAGCGACGTGATCACAGTCCACAGCAAAGTGCTCGGGTTTTTTCGCGGCATCAATCTGGCGTGCCAGCTTGGCAATGAGGTCATCCTGGGGCATCGGGGATGGGTGCGCCTATTCTAAAGCGAGGCGAGCTTGGTTGGCCAGTCCGTGGGGCGTTTGCATAGGTAGAAAGGACCGTTCTCGCTTCGCGGCGGGGCGGAGAGGTCGTTGGAAACTATGGTTTTTGGGGAGCCACTACCTTTCTGCCCCAACTCGCAGTGCCCGTTTTGTTGACAGCGGCACCCGCCCGTCCCTATCACAAGGGCACTTCGCTTCTGGATTTTCAGTCAGATTTAAAACGTAAAGGCATCGCGCGACCGGCTCTAACGTGACTGCTCAGGCGGTCCACTTTACCCGAGGCATTCGTAACCTGAGCACTCACGATAGAGTCGTAGCAGGTTCTCGCCAATAATCCGTTCTGGGGCATCTCAAGCCAGCAGTTCTTTCACTACGTGACCATGTACGTCCGTAAGTCTAAAGTCGCGGCCGGCATAACGATACGTAAAATTCTCATGATCGAAGCCCAGCAGCCGCAGTAGCGTTGCGTGCAGATCGTGCACGTGGACCTTGTTTTCGACGGCGGCGAAACCGAATTCATCCGTCGCTCCGTGAACATAGCCTTTCCGGCAGCCTGCTCCGGCAATCCACATCGAGAATCCATAGGGATTATGGTCGCGTCCATTGACCATGCCGGAATTTGCTCCCACATCCGGCAACTCGACCGTAGGCGTACGGCCGAATTCACCCCCCCAAATAACGAGCGTATCCTCCAGCATTCCGCGCTGCTTCAAATCCGACAGCAAAGCGGCGATGGGCTGGTCGCATTCCCGAGCCAGCCTGCCGTGGTTACCCTTGATATCGTCGTGACTGTCCCAGGGCTGTCCCGCACCGTGCCACACTTGAACGAAACGCACGCCGCGTTCCAACAGGCGTCTGGCGATCATCATCTGCCGGGCTTGCAGGCCTTCGCCGTACATCTTGCGGATATGGTCTGGCTCCTTCGAAAGATCGAACGCTTCGTCGGCTTCCATCTGCATGCGAAAAGCGAGTTCGAATGACTGGGTGCGCGATTCAAGCAACGCGTCTTCCTCGCGGCGCTGCTGATAGCCACGGTTGAGTTCAGCCAGCAAATCGAGTTGATGGCGCTGTTCCGCACGCGACGAATAGCGGTTCTTGATGTTCTCGATGAGCTTCTCGATCTACGTCTGCCGCGTGTCGATCTGCGTAGCTTGAAAGGCGCCGGGCAAGAATGCCGAGCGCCAGTTCTGCGTGCCCTGTGTTGGCAGACCGTCCGGACATAACACGATGAACCCCGGCAGGTTCTGGTTTTCGGAGCCGAGCCCGTACGTTACCCACGAACCGAAGCTCGGCCGGACCTGCCGCACTTCCCCGCAATTCATCATCATCAGCGATGGCTCGTGATTGGGGATGTCGCTGCACATCGAACGAATAATGCAAAGATCATCCACCTGTTGCCCGACGTGCGAGAAAATCTCGCTGACCTCGATACCGCTTTTGCCGAACTTCTTAAACTCGAAGGGGGAGGCAAACGCCGCGCCGGTACGCCGCTCCGTCTTCAAGGTAATCGGAATGGCTTTACCGCCGTAGCGGGCGAGCGAAGGCTTGGGATCGAACGTGTCGACGTGCGAAGGACCGCCGTTCATGAAGAGGTGCAGCACGCGCTTTGCCTTGGCCGGCAGGGGCGGTTGCTTGGGGGCCATGGGGTTCATGGCGGTTGCGACCAGGGGAGCGGCGTTCAGCGATCCGCATTCTCCCAGCAGAGCCGAGAGCGCAACGGCGCCCATGCCCATACCGCTGCGCTGCAGCAATTCACGGCGCGTCAGGAAGCGATCTCGAAAATTCATAAGTATTCAATCCACAAAAGCGAATTCGTTAGTTTCGAGCAGCACCTGCGCGTATCGCTCCCAAACCGAGAGGGGCTTCGCCGCGGGTCCGCGGAAATCGGCACTGGCGTTCCATTCCCTTTCAGCCCCCACCAGGCGAATCTTTGGCGCCCAGGTAAAGGCGTCGTTCTCAGTATCCGCCCGGCCATCCACGACGAAGTCGATGGCGTCGCCTTTTTCCACTGTAATACCGGTAAGCGCGGCTTCTGCTCCGCTACCATTGACGATCCAGGATGCCAGTTCTCCGTTGCGGCTGGAAACGATACGGGCGCGCACGCCGTCGCCCGTGGGCAAGTCAGTCTGATCGTGACCCAGGCTACCTTCGATATCAATCTTGCCCGCCACAGGGCTCACCCAGCGGCGGATGACGGCATGTTGCGGATCCTCTCCGGGCTGTCCGCCGGCGGCCCGCAGACGAGCGCTCCCGCCAATGGGATCCGGTAGAGTGGGCGCGCCCTGCCAGGAATCATCGAAATAGGTGAACGGCGTAAATGATTTGATGCGTCCGGCTGATGCATCAAATTCGCCAAAGCCATACCACCATGCAGAAACTGGCGTCGCCGGTGGCTCTTCGTGCGAAGGCGAGGCGACGAATCGCTCGCCGAGTCCCACTTCATGCGGAGTCGCGGTCCGGCCGAAGACGGACCGGTAGAGCACCTGGATGCGTTTCGCGGGGTCCGTACCGGCCTCCGTTTCGCTTCGCTGGGCAAGGCGTCTTGCCTGTTCCGCGACGAATGTGCTGTTCAAAAGAAATAGGGCCTGCTGAGGAACCGTGGTGCTGTAGCGTATGGGAACGTGCTGGTCGGGGCTCGCGAAATCGAAGCTGCTCAGGAAAACGGGCACGCGCCCGCGCTCGATGTAACCATAGACCGTGCGGCGCGGCACGGCGGGCATCGCAGTAAGTGAAAACGGCGGTCCGCCCGCACTTAGATCGAGTTGGCCGGAAACCGCGAGCAGCGAGTCGCGCAGCGCCTCGATATCCAGCCGCTGACGGTTCATTCTCCAAAGCAGTTGATTTTCGGGGTCCTGGCGGCGCGCTTCGGGGTTATCCTGGCTGCTTTGCTGATAG
>JBGPKX010000178.1:0-11842 GCA_041486185.1 Bryobacteraceae bacterium
CGCGCTGGGCATCATGCCGTATATTACGGCGTCGATCATTCTGCAACTGCTCACGGTCGTCGTTCCCACGCTCGAGAAACTGCAGAAAGAAGGTGAACTCGGCCGGCGCAAGATCACCCAATGGACGCGGTACCTTACGGTCATTTTGGCCCTGGTGCAGTCGTTCGGCATCGCCACCGGCCTGCAGGCCATGCAGGGGAATATCGTGGTCAATCCGGGCGTCGGGTTCGTCCTGATGACCATCATTTCGCTGACCACCGGCACGGCGTTCATTATGTGGCTGGGCGAGCAGATCACCGATCGCGGCGTGGGCAACGGCATGTCGCTCATCATCTTCGCCGGCATCGTGGTCGGTCTGCCCCAGGCGATACGCAACATTTATCAGAACGTCTTTGTCACCAAGGAGTGGGGCCCGATTACCCTGGCCATCATCCTGATCATGATGGTCGCGGTGGTCGCGTTCATTGTCCTGGTTGAGCGGGGCGAGCGGCGCATCCCGGTGCAGTACGCCAAGCGCGTGGTAGGACGGCGCGTCATGGGCGGACAATCCACCCACATGCCGCTCAAAGTCAACGCCGGCGGCGTCATCCCGGTGATTTTCGCTTCCTCGATTCTGGCGTTTCCGCAGACGCTGCGCGGCCTGCCTTTGGTCCAGAGCAGCAAGTGGCTGAGCGGCATGCTGCAATCCATCCAGCACGGGGAGCCACTTTACGTGGTGCTGTTTGTCGTGGGCATTGTGTTTTTCTGCTTCTTTTATGTGTCCATCATCTTCAACCCCAATGAAGCGGCGGACAACATGCGCAAATACGGCGGGTTCATTCCGGGCATCCGGCCGGGGCGCAATACCGCCGAGTACATGAACAACATCTTGACCAAGATCACGGTGGTGGGCGGCATCTATCTTTCGATTCTGTGCCTGATCCCGGACATCATGATCTCCGGCATTCACCTGCAACACCTGCCGCTCGTCGGCAACTGGATTGACACGTATTTCCCGCGGTTTCTGCTGGAAGGGTTGAACGTGCAGTTTTATTTCGGCGGGACCTCGCTATTGATCGTGGTGGGCGTGGCCATGGACACCGTCAATCAGATTGAAGCGCAGTTGATCATGCGCCACTACGAAGGCTTTACGCCGCGCGCGGGACGTATTCGCGGGCGCAGAACCACATTCTAGGGGGATCGGTGTTACGCGCTGGGGGTTGGATTGCCGACGAGGACTGATGCCGGGTTGAAGCGCCCACCACAACCCCTGACCCCTGACCTCCGGCCCCTGGCTTTGGTTCTGTTCGGCTCCCCGGGATCTGGAAAGGGTACGCAAGCCAAGCTACTGGTACAGGCGCTGGGTATCCCGCAGATTTCGACCGGCGACATGTTACGCGAGCAGGTTCGCAAAGGCAACGGGGCGGGTACCGCCGTCGCGGCCAAGCTGAAGGCCGGTATTCTAGTGAAGGACGAAGTGGTGAACGCGCTGGTGGAGGAACGGCTGGCGCGACCGGAAGCGGCGCGCGGGTGCATCCTGGACGGGTATCCCCGGACCAGGGCTCAGGCCGAGACTCTGTGCCGGATGCTGGCGGCCCGTGGGATTCATGAGCTGGTGATTCACCTCGTAGTTGATTACAATGTAATTATTGCTCGCCTTACCGGACGCCGACAGTGTCCCGTGTGCGGCACCTTGTATAACCTCTTGACGAAGCCACCCAAGGTGCCGGGTGTGTGCGACCTGGATGGCGCGAAATTGGTCGTTCGGGAAGACGATCGCGAAGAGGTGATCCGGGAGCGGCTCGAGGAGTATGAAAGCCAGACCCGGCCCTTGCTGGATTATTTTCGCGAGAAGGGCACGCGCTTATACGAAGTCGATGCCAGCCACGACGCTCCGGACCAGGTGTTCCGGAAGATTGAAGAGCTGATCCGGAAGTCATGATCATTCGCAAAACGGCCGCCGAATTGGAGAAGATGCGGCGTAGCGGGCTTCTGGTATACGAGATATTGAAAAAACTGGGCGACATGGTTCAGGAAGGGGTCAGCACGTACGACCTGGAAGTTGCGGCGGACCGCATGATCGCGGATGCGGGCGCCCGGCCGGCATTTAAGGGCTATTTCGTTCCGGCGGCGGGCGAACGATACAAATATGTGCTTTGCACTTCGGTCAACAGCGAGATCGTGCACGGCATTCCGTCGCCCAAGCGCATTTTGAAAAAGGGCGATATTGTCTCGATCGACACCGGCGTGCAGTTGGATGGGTACTACGGCGATTCGGCCATAACGGTGGGCGTGGGCGAGTTGAGCGAGGAAACCAAACGGCTGCTGAAGGTGACGGAGGAATCGCTCGAGCTGGCCATCCAGCAGGTGCGAGCGGGCAACCGGCTTTTTGATATCTGCGGCACGGTAGAGCGCCACGTGGTATCGAACGGTTATTCGGTGGTGCGGGAGTATGTGGGTCACGGCATTGGAACGCAGCTTCATGAGGAGCCGCAGATTCCGAACTACGTGGACCGCAAAAATGAGAACCCGCGCCTGAAGGAAGGCATGGTTCTGGCCATCGAGCCCATGGTGAATGCGGGCAAGCCGGAAGCCAAGGTATTGGGCGACAAATGGACCGCGGTAGCCAAGGACGGGTCAAATTCGGCGCATTTCGAGCATTGCGTGGCCGTGACGTCGAATGGACCTTGGGTCCTGACCAGGCCGTAAAAGCAGGTGTTAGGTGCCAGGTGTCAGGGATCGATTGTCGAGGAGTTGCCGCAACTGGTTTTTCGAGTGGACCTCGGCAAGGGCCGCCAGGTGCTGGCTCACGCCGTGGGCATGACGGAACAGAACTTCGTGCGGCTGCTGCCGGGCGACAGAGTTGAGATTGAACTGGCGCCCGCGGACGCAACGCGCGGGCGAATATTGAAGAGGCTATGAAAGTACGAGCATCCGTCAAGAAGATTTGCGATAAGTGCAAGGTGATCAACCGCCACGGCGTGGTGCGCGTCATCTGCCCGAATCCGAAACACAAGCAGCGTCAGGGATAGGAGAGAGCTATGGCACGTCTTGCAGGCGTAGATCTGCCGCCAAAGAAGAGAGCGGAAATCGGTTTGACTTATATCTACGGCATTGGCCGCAGCCGTTCGCGTTCCCTGCTCTATCGCGCCGGGATCGAGTTCGATAAGAAGGTTGGCGACCTCACCGAAGATGAAATCAACCGCGTGCGCACGATTCTCGAAGAGGAGGGCGCTGTCGAGGGCGACCTGCGCAAGGAAGTCTCGATGAACATCAAGCGCCACATCGAGATGGGTTCCTACCGCGGCATACGGCACCGCCGCAGCCTGCCGGTGCGCGGCCAGCGGACCCACACTAACGCGCGCACGCGCAAAGGACCGCGCCGCGGAACCATTGCCAACAAGAAAAAGGCGGCGGGGAAAACTTAATTTATGGCGAAACCTCCGGCAAAAGCGCCCAAGAAGAAAACTTTCAAGAAGAAGGAAAAGCGCGTTGTCCACTCGGGCATCGTGCATATCCAGGCGACGTTCAACAACACCATCGTGACCATCGCCGATCAGGAGGGCAACACCATTTCCTGGTCGAGCGCCGGTTCGCTCGGTTTCCGCGGATCGCGTAAGGGAACGCCCTTCGCAGCCCAGCAAGCCGCGATGACCGCGGCCAACAAAGCCGGTGAAAGCGGCATGAGGACGGTCGAAGTGCGCATCAGCGGGCCTGGATCGGGCCGCGAATCGGCGGTGCGCGCGCTCTCTACGGCGGGCCTGGAAGTCCGCAACATTAAGGACGCAACACCGATCCCGCATACTGGGTGCCGTCCGCCGAAGACGCGCAGAGTGTAGAAGCCTGTCTCAGGTGTTAGGTGTTAGCGAGCTGGCTGCCACCTTGAACCTGAAACCTGGCACGTAAGCAAGCAGGACGAAGGTCCGAGTGCCGGACTGTAAACTGCACCTGAACGGAAGAGGTAAGGAGGAACATTGGCACGTTATCGAGGCCCCGTTTGCCGGCTCTGCCGGCGCGAGGGAATGAAACTATTTCTGAAAGGCGAGCGCTGTCACAGCGAGAAGTGCGCCATCGAAAAGCGCAACTTCGTTCCCGGACAGCATGGCAAAGACCGCAAGTCGAAACTGGTGGGATACGGCCTGCAGCTCCGCGAAAAGCAGAAGCTGCGCCGTGTCTACGGGCTGCTCGAAACCCAATTCCGCAACGGGTTCGAAAAGGCCGCGCACCAAAAAGGCATCACCGGCGAAAACCTATTTGTGGGACTCGAACGCCGGCTGGACAATGTCATCTACCGCATGGGTTTCGGTACCAGCCGCGCCCAGGCGCGCCAGATCGTGCGCCACGGGCACATCCAGGTGAATGGCCGCAAGGTCGACATCCCCTCGTTCCAGGTGAAGCCCGGCGACGAGGTGGCGGTGCGCGAGTCGAGCAAGAACAATCCGACCATTCTGGCGGCCCGCGATGCCACCGCGCACGCGCCCTCGCCAGGCTGGATGGACGTCGATCGCGAAAATTTGCAGGGCAAGGTCACAGGCCTGCCCAAACGGGACGAGCTGGTACAGATTCCAATTAACGAGCAGCTCATTGTGGAGTTGTATTCCAAGTAGCGAGGGATGGGGAAAGTGGGAAACGGGGAGACGAGGAGACGAGCTTGCCGCTTGTTGTCGTCCTTTCTCCCGCTCTCCTCTGTCTCCCCATCAGCACAGGTGTTGTGACAATCTGAGGGACTAAACTATGTTTAAAGGTTTTCAAAAACCAAAACGACTGGTCGCCAATACCGATAACCTTACGGACCGGTATGGCATGTTCACGGCGCAGCCTTTCCAACGCGGCTTCGGCACGACCATCGGCAACAGCCTGCGGCGCGTGCTGTTGAGCTCCATTGAAGGCGCCGCCATAACGGCCGTGCGCATCGAGGGCGTCGAACACGAGTTCAGCCCCATTCCCGGCGTGGTAGAGGACGCGACCGACATCATCCTCAACCTGAAGCAGATTCCGTTCAAGATCATGAATGAGGGCGTCAAGACCGTCCGGCTGAGCGTCGATCACGCGGGTGAAGTCTTCAGCGGACAGATCCAGGCCGACCAGGACGTCGAGGTGCTCGACCGCAACCTGCACATCGCCACCGTTGGCGAAGGCGGCAAGCTCAATATCGAGATGCGCCTCAAGACCGGCCGCGGCTACGTCAGCGCCGACAAGAATTTCGACGAGGACCTGGCGCTGGGCTATATCCCCATCGACTCCGTTCACTCGCCCGTGCGTAAGGTCAACTTCACGGTGGAAGCCGCGCGGCTCGGCCAGATGACCGATTACGACAAGCTCACGCTCGAAGTCTGGACCAACGGCGCCGTCTCCCCGCAAGACTCCATCGGCTACGCCGCTAAGCTCCTCAAAGACCACATGGCGATCTTCATCAATTTCGAAGAGCTGCCGGAGGCCGCCGAAGAGACCGCTGAGCGCTCGCTCGACAAAATGGGCGAGCAGTTAAACCGCTCGGTCGAGGAGCTCGAGCTGAGCGTGCGCTCTTACAACTGCCTCAAGAATGCCAACATCCAGACCATCGGCGAACTGGTGCAGAAGACCGAAGCCGAGATGTTGCGCACCAAGAACTTCGGCCGCAAGTCGCTCAACGAGATCAAGGAGATTCTGGGCAATATGGGACTCTCTCTCGGCATGAAGGTGGATGCGCACGGCCGGTTGGTCGCGCCGCCGCCGCCCGCACCCGGATCGGTGCCCGAAATGACGCCGGAGGAAGCAGCCCAGTACGAGCAGCCGGAACAACCGGGCGAATAACAACCCATGAGACACAGACGAGGCGGATACAAACTCAAGCGGGACATCGGTTCCCGCAATTCCCTGCTCAAGGGCCTGGTGACCAGCGTGATCGAGCAGGAGCGCGTAATCACCACCGTGCCCAAGGCCAAGGCCATCAAACCGCTGGTGGATCGCATGATTACTTTGGCCAAGCGCGACACCCTGCACACGCGCCGGCAGGCGGCGGCGTTTCTCGAAACTCCGGCGTCGGTGAAGAAACTGTTCGATACACTCGGCACCCGCTTCGGCCAGCGCTCCGGCGGTTACACACGCATCGTGCGCCTGGGCTTCCGCAAAGGCGATGGCGCCGAACAGGCCATGATCGAACTGGTGGGTTCCGAACTGGTGAAGCGCGCCGCCGAACGAGCCCAGCGGCGTGAAGAACGATTGAAAGCGCAACGCGAAGGGCGGGAACCGGAAGAGCAGGACACAGAAGAGAAGTAGCGACGGACCTGCGGATACACAAACCTAAGCCGCCGCGGACGCACCGTCCTGGCGGCCCGCCGGTTGTCTCAATTCCTTCACACCTGTCCCGAGATTGCGCCGATCGGTTTGGGCAAAGTCGTTTCCGTCTCTCGACGCCCGAATTGGCACTCCACCTGCGCCGCGAACGCCATGGGCAACTTCCCGTTCTTCGTTCTCTTGCTCGCCGCTTTCGGCTGCTCGTGCCAAGCCGCTCAGGATGCCGGCGCCCAGCAGCGCTTCGCCGGCACATGGGAAGCGAAGTTCAAAGACAAAATCATCTGTACCATCAAACTGGAAACCGGCAAAACCATCTTTGGCGCCATGCACGACTGCAAGATCAATGTGAATGGCGAGGGCGACCTCATCGAACCCGAAGCGTCCGAATCCGATGACAAGCCCGACCCCATCCTCGATCCGAAGATACAGGGAGACACGCTCTCTTTTGAGATCAAGGACGGAGACGAGGCGCAACACCTGAAATTTGAACTGAAGGTCACCAGTGGCGGCCAAGCCGAACTGCGATTCGTCAGCGCGCCGATGCCCATCAAGCCAATTCACTTCGAGAAGAAGTAGCGCCGCGGCGTGGCGATCCTAGCCAGTCCGCTGCGCCACCACTCGCAACCTCCGGTAGTCCACCCACCACTTCCCTGCGCGCCATAGTAGCGGCGCGGCGTGCTGCTCTACCAGGCGCTGAAATTCCGTTCGCTGCTCGTCCCGTACGGCCGACGTCAGCCGCTCGCCGAACATTCCCAACCAGTTCGACAAGCCCTGCTCGGCTCCCTCGAGCGCCGTGGGACGGTCGAATAGGACCGCGAAGGTCACCGTCAGCCCGTGCCGTTCCAGCAACGTTGCATATTCGCCGATTCTCGGATAAAACCACGGATTGTGCCTTTCCGGCTCCGCAATCCCGAGTGCTTCCATCGATCGATAAACCGCTTCGAGCACGGCTCGCGTGTTTCCGTGTCCGCCGAACTCCGCCACCAACCGGCCGCCCGGCTTGAGC
Organism: Bryobacteraceae bacterium; assembly: GCA_041486185.1. Lineage (GTDB taxonomy): Bacteria > Acidobacteriota > Terriglobia > Bryobacterales > Bryobacteraceae > QHXW01. Next base: position 7,262 of record JBGPKX010000178.1, read on the forward strand.
GCACGCCCAACCGCCTCCACGGCGGCATCCGCTTCCCGTACCCAATGCAGCACGGCATTCGAAAACACCGCATCGAACTCTTCCCGGTACGGCATAGCCGTGACGTCCGCCACCTCGAAACGCAGCTCGGGGAAGTTCACTCGCGCCTGATCGATCATTGCGTTCGAGCTGTCAATCCCGGCCACTTGCGCGCCGGCGCGAGCGATCTCCGCTGTTAGCTGGCCGGTGCCGCAACCCACGTCGAGAATGCGCTCGCCGGCTTGCGGCGCGAGCAGTCCAACGAGATCCTTTCCGTACTCCCAAACAAACGAGTGCTTCGATTGATAAAGTGAAGAATTCCAGTCGGAACGCACTCCCCAATTCTACGCCGCGGTATGAACGACAAACCGCTCTTTGAGTTCCATGGATCTGCAAGTTTTTTCGACATGGACGGCACTCTGGCGAGCAGGAACGTGGCTGCGGGTAAGGGCACCCGCATGCTGCTGGACTATGAAGAGCCGGAATGTACGGAACGACTCACCGCTTCGCATCGCAGCTCAAGAGCCGTCGGCCAAAGGCTTGCCGATTTCCCAATGATGTCCGAACGGATCGACAATTCGCCCTAAACGCCAACCGTACTGGTTGCCGACGGGCCAAACGACCGTGGCTCCCGCTGTGACGGCCCGTTCGAAGGCGGCATCCGGATCTTGCACGATCATCACCATCCGCACCGAGCCACCGCCAAGAGACTCGGGGCTAAAATTCAGGTGCTCCGGAGACTCGTCAGCGAGCCAAAATTCGGCGTCCCCCACGGACAGGCGAGCGACCACGCTCCACTCTCGTCATCGAGGCGGAACAATTCGCCAGCTCCGAACGCCGCCTTGTAGAACTCGATCGCCCTCACCCCGTTTCGAACCGAGAGCATTGGGGCTATAGAAGTCTTCAGATCCTTGGCGTTCTGCGGCTCGCCGCCCATCGCAACCTTCCTCTCTCCCTGGCTTCAATACCTGCTGCTGGACATTATGCCTCGTTACCCTCCAGCAAAGAGGTTCTCTGGCGCCATCCGTGTGAACCGCATAGCGAGAACCATCGCCAACGCTGTAATCGCTCAGATGCACCGCGTTGCCATCGCGATCCCTTTCGCTTCTCTAGCCTGCGCAGCTCCGCAATACGAGATCAGTCTCTCCCGCCATGCCGGCTAGGCCAGTCGTGGCTCATGTACTACTTGCGACTTCGCCGGCGACACGCGCCCTATGGCCCCGAAGGGCCCTTTACTGCGCCGCGAACATCCGCCCTTCGTCCGCCGATGGACCGTACATTCCCGGAATCGCGATGTTGTTCATCCGCAGATACACTCCCAACTGCGCCCGGTGGTGGATCAGGTGGTTCATCACCACGCTTCGGAGCACCGCGGCCCGTGGCATGGACATCATCGTCTTGCCGCCAAGTTGGAGCGACCAGGTCTCGCGCAGATGCTCATCGCTCGCCCCGGCGATCGCCTGCCTCGCCTCGGCCACGTTCTGATCAAACGTTTCCAGAAGCTCCTTCCGCGAGCCCATAGAGTAGGCTTGAAACGGCGGCGTGAGATTGAGGACGCTCAGACGGATGGTGTTCACGGCCCAGACCGGCAACTCCGCCACGTGGCCGGCGAGCCGCCCCAGCGGCATCGACTTCTCGTGCGGTTTCCAAACGGGCTTGCCTTCCGGCACGCGCTCAAGCAGCCTGCGCGTATTGGCCATTTCCTGGTCAAATTCCCGCAACAACGTTTCACTCACGGTCATCGAAAACCTCCACGTCGAATATGGCGTAGATTATCATGCCGTAAAATGCTCGGCCGCCGGTGAATCGTCGCGGCATGCAAAGTGTTTCGTGGTAATTCACGATCCTTTTTTGTTAAGTTCATCACAATTTTCCAGAAATATCCGCGCGTTTGTGACACGCCGGAGCGCCTCGCATCACTACCCTTGCGGGGATTCTTTCCCTAAAAATGGAGGAGACAATGAAAGAAACGAAGAACGCCGCTGCTGAAGATCTGGAATGTTGCCCGGTACTGTCGAAAGAACCGTGCTGCGATGTCATGGACTTCCGCTACCGCCTGCCGCATCGGACGACCGTGAATGAGGGCGGCCGCCAAACCACGGTGACTGTGGAAGTGATCCTGCACCTCAGACTCACCCGCTGTTCCGGACCGCTGTCGCTGGGAGATCCGGTCCACACCATCACCCTGCTGCCCGGCGAAAAGGTAAAGCTGTTCACTAGCGATCGCCGTACCCGATTCACGCTCGACAGTTCCACCAACGTGAGCTACCGCAGCGAGCAGCTCTCCGAAGAGCGCTATTTCATGGCCGCGATGCAGAATTCCATGTCCGACGTGACCGCCACCGATGCGAGCCACAGCTCGAATTCGGAAAGCGGCAAGTGGGACTTCCATGGCGACGCCAGCGGTTCGCTAGGGTTCTTCTCGGTGAGCGCCGACACCAACGCGCGCGGCTCGCATAGCGCGTCCTCGACATCGGACTTTCTGAACCAGATGCACACCCATGCCACGGCGTCCGCGAACCAATCGGTGCAGGCGACGCACGCGGCGGCATCTCTTTCGATCGGGGAAGTTTCTTCGCGGACGCATACGGAAACCGAATCCGAAGATCAATTCGAATCTTCCTCCCGCGAATTCTCCAATGCCAACCGCTGCCACGCCGTCACTTTCTTCTTTTATCGCCTCAATAAGAAACAAATTGTAAAGATTACGCTGGAGGCGATCGAGCGGAGGGTGGACGATCCGGCCGCGCCTACTCGGGTTTCCCCGAATCCCACGGTGTCGAAGGGCCAGATATCGGTCGTCCCGGCGAGCGTGCTGGCCACTCAGAAAGACCGCGTGGCGGTCGAGCAGGTGGGGCGCGATAGCGTCGCCGCGCAGGACCGCAACGCCTTTGGGGGCGCCACTGCCGTAGGAGCCGGCTCGTTCTTGGGCGTTTCCGTCTTCCAGCCGGTTGCCGATCCGCTGCCCGACGCGCTCCGCAAGGCGGCCCTGAAACAGGTGGATGCGTCGCTCGTGGCCGAGGGGCTGCTGACCCCGGCCGGAACGGTGGCTCCGCAGGCGCAAAAGCAATTTGAGGTTACGGTTGAGTCGTGCATCCCCACTCCCGGGATCATTGTGAAGGGGTGCATCGATACCTGCGACGTCTGCGAACCGCAGCTCGAGAAGAAGATCGAGCTCGAGCTCGAGGAACAAGCGCTCAAGAATCAGCTTTTGAAGCGCCAGATCGAACTGCTCGACAAATCGCAGGAATATCGCTGTTGTCCGGCCGGTTCGGCGCCCATGCCTGCTGTTAAACCATAGCCTGAATTAGAGTTGCTGCTTCTTCGGCCGGGAGGCGAGCTGGCAGGCCAGCCTCCTGGCCGACTTCTTTTCTACCATTGTGTCCTCTGCGATATCCTGTAATCATCAGAAACCAGAGTTACTTAAATCAATCCGAACTCACTTCGCCCTCACATACTTGACAAGTTTGTACTCATATTTTATGCTTTTAAAGTAAGTAGATTTTTGCAAGACCACCAAACACCGAGATAAAGAACCATGTCGTTGCAGCATGACCCTTTCAGCAGCCTGCGGCTCTTTGAGGATGCCGTGACGCGGCTTATGAACGAGCCGCGAACCAGCCGGCCCTGGTCGCCTGCTGTGGACATCCTGGAGACGGAGAATGAGCTGGTAGTGAAAGCCGATCTGCCCGATGTCCGGCTGGAAGACATCGATGTGCGAGTGGAGAACCAGACACTCTCCATCAAGGGCGAGCGGCGCTTCGAGGAAGACTCATCCAACCAGGGCTACCACCGCATCGAGCGAAACTACGGCAGCTTCGTGCGGAGCTTTGGGGTACCGAACTCCGTGGACACGGAGAAGGTTTCGGCGGACTATAGAAATGGCGTCCTCACCGTGAAGCTGCCCAAGAAGGAAGCCGCCAGGCCGAAACAGGTCCGGGTTGAAGTCAAACAGTAAGGTGAAGCATCGAACAAGCTGGGGCATCCAACAAGTAGAAGTTTTTTTTGGGCCGGGGCCGGACGCAGATAACGTCTTTCCCCGGCTTGCGCGTAGAAAGGAGGCCAATCATTGTTTCGCTTTGAAAAATTAACTCAAAAAGCTCAGGAAGCCGTCCAGCAGTCCCAGTCCATCGCGGAGAAGAACGCGCATCAGGCGTTGACCCCGCTGCACCTGCTGATCGCGCTGGCGAGCGAGCGGGAAGGCATCGTGCGTCCCGTGCTCGAGAAGTGCGACGTACATCCGGATGCGGTGGTGCTCGAAGCCGAGCGGATGCTCTCGGGAGCTCCCAAAGTCAGCGGAGCCGGCGCGGGTATGTACATGTCCCCTGCCCTCAACCAGGTGTTCGAGCGGGCCTTTGAGGAGTCCGAAAAATTCAAGGATGAGTTCGTCTCGACCGAGCACCTGCTGCTGGCCATCGCGCAGCAAAAACACGAGCCGGCCGGACAGTTGCTCGACCGCGCCGGCGCCACCTACGACGCCATCCTGAAGGCGCTGGTGTCGGTGCGGGGAACGCAGCGCATCACCGACCAGAATCCGGAATCCAAATACCAGGCTCTCGAACG
>JBGPKX010000179.1:0-11809 GCA_041486185.1 Bryobacteraceae bacterium
ATGATGATCACCGAAACCACCATCTCGAATTTCCACGGCTGGGACTCCAATGGGATTCCGGAATTCGTGCGCGGGCGGAAGGCGATGCAGTATGCGGGGTCGATCGACGATTTCGCGCGCATCATGAAGGAAGGCAACAACGGCGGCTACGCCAATAACTGGCTGGTGGCGGACCGCAAGACCAACGAGGTCGCGGACCTCGAGCTGGGATTGAAGAACGTGAACCTGCGGCGCACAAAGGACGGCTACTTCGTGGGATCGAACTTCCCCGTGGACGAAAAGCTGGCGCGCGAAGAAACCGATTTTCCGGTCAACGATCCCTCCAACAGCGACAACGCGCGGCGCGCGCGCTGGGACCAGTTGATGGCGGAGAACAAGGGCAAGATCGACGTGGCGGCGGCAGAACGTTTTCTGGGCGACCACTACGACACTTATGACAAGAAGACCCAGGCGTGCGAACGGACGCTCTGCGGGCATGTGGATCTTTCGCCGCGCGGCATGCAGCCCTGGCTGCCGCCATACGGGATTGGCGGCGCCGTGATTAACAAGGTAACGGATTCCGCCATGGCGGAGCATCTGACGCTGGCGGCGCTAGCCGGCCACGCCTGCGGCATTCACTTTAAGGCCGCCGAGCACCTGAAACAGCACCCGGAGTTCAACTGGCAGAAAGAATATCTGAAAGATATGAACGCGCATCCTTGGGCGACGTTCAGCGCGGGGATGTGACAGCCGTTCGGAAAGCCCGGAAGCGCGGCAACCACGCGCTCACGCTCGTGGCTCGGTAATGGCCGGTAGGTTCGTAGGACGTTACTGAGCCGCGACCGTGAGGGGCGTAGTTTGAATCCTCCGGCCGGACTCAGTTCACGGGATTGCCTTCCATCTTCCAGCGCCACTGGCTCGCCGCGGCGGTTGCGCCAAGCGCCATCACGGGTGCCGCGTCGGCCGTCTCGAGTGCCGACGGCGCGCGGCAGGGCTGAAACCGGTAGCCTACGCCAAAGATGGTTTCAATGTAGACGTTCCCATACTCGCCCAGAGTCTTGCGTAAACGGCGGATGTGGACATCCAGAGTGCGGGTGCGAATTTCCTGGCTGTAGCCCCAAACGAGCATCAGCAGGGTTTCACGCGGGATCAGCTGGCCGGGATGATGCGCCAGGAATGCGAGCAGCGTGAATGCCTTGTATGTCAATTTCATGGGAGCGCCATCGAGCAGCGCGGTCTCGCGCTCGAAATCCAAGGTCAGGTGCAGATCCTGGTAGCGGTCGTGACGGGCGGCCGTTGTTTGCGATAGGTTCATTACTTCTCCTCACTTAAGTCGATTTTCTGACTGATAACCCTTCACCGCGATTGGATGGGTAGGTTGTTATGCAGGAATTTCAGTCTCCGTTACAGACGCTTGAACTTCAATTCCGGATAGATGACATTTCAGGCAAACGCATATGACACCGGAAGCAATTGAATGATTGAGGGTTACGGGCGGGAATGACACGTTGAAGGGTGGTTGTTACACTCATTGGAGCCCCGCGTCGCTAATGGAACCCCACCCCCCACTGCCGCGCGCTGTTCGATTTGGAGTTTTCGAGTTCGATCTGCGCTCGGGCGAGTTGCGCAAGCAGGGCCGCCGGATTCGCCTCGAAGGGCAGCCAGTGCAGGTGCTGGTCAAACTCCTCGAACGAGCGGGTGAGTTGATCACGCGGGAGGAGCTGCAGAAGGAACTCTGGCCTTCGGATACATATGTAAACTTCGAACAGAGCTTAAACGCCGCGGTGAAACGTCTGCGGCAGGCTCTGGGCGATTCACCGGCGAACCCGCGTTTCGTCGAAACCCTGGCCCGGCGGGGTTACCGCTTTATTGCGCCGGTCAGCGGGCCGGCAGAGGGTGCGGCTTCCACGGCTCCCCCCGCGGCCCGGCGGGTGGAATCCCTCGCGGTGCTGCCTTTCGGAAACGCAGATCCCGAGACCGAGTACCTGGCCGACGGCATCGCCGAAAGCATCATCAACCATCTCTCACCGCTTCCGACTATGCGCGTGATGTCGCGAAGCACGGTATTCCGGTATAAAGACAAATCGCTCGATCCGCGATCGGTGGGCCGCAAGCTGAATGTCGACGCGGTACTGATTGGCCGGGTGCAGCAGCGCGGGGACGCCCTGCTGGTGGGAGCCGAACTGGTCGATGTGCAGAATGGCTGGCAGCTTTGGGGCGAACAGTACAACCGCAGGTTCGCTGACATCTTCGCCGTTGAGGAAGAGATTGCGCGGGAGATTTCCGAAAAGCTGCGTGTGCGGCTGACGGGGGAGGACCGGAGCCGCCTGGCCAAACGCTACACCGCGAGCACGGAAGCGTACCAGGATTATCTGAGGGGCCGGTATCATTGGAACCGGCTCAGCGAAGAGGGACTCAGAAAGGGCATCGAGTATTTCGAGCGGGCTATCCAGCGCGATCCGCATTACGCGCTGGCGTATACGGGTCTCGCCGACTCTTACGGCCTGCTGGGATTCTTTGGCCTCGCGCCCGCCGCGGCGGTGATGCCCAAAGCCAAGGAAGCGGCTCGGCGAGCCATCGAAATTGATGACGGCTTGGCCGAGGCCCATGCTTCGCTGGCCGGCATTTTCAAGATTTACGACTGGGACTGGGCCGCCGCGGAACGCGAATACAAGCGAGCCATCGAGCTGAACCCGAATTACGCTACGGCGCACCGCATGTACGCGTCTTACCTGGCAGCGGTAGGCCGGCCGGAAGAATCACTGCGCGAGATCGGCCTCGCGCACCAACTGGATCCGTTCTCGCTCGTGATCAGCATGGAAATGGCATGGAACTGTTATATGGCGCGGGATTACGAGCGGGCGACCGAGGAGGCGTTGCGAACGCTCGAACTGGAACCGCAGTTCCCAGCCGCCCGCTCCACGCTAGGGATGGTCTACGAACAAACGGGCCAGTATGAACAGGCGGTAACGGCACTCGAAAGGGCGCGGGACGCTACAGAAGGACACCCCGCCACGTTGTCCTCTCTGGCTCATGTTCTTGCCAGTTCCGGCCGGATCGAGGAAGCGCGCGCCATTCTCGACCCGTTGACGGAGCTATCGAGGCGGCAGTATATCTCGCCTTTCTGGATGGCTGTGGCCTACGCCGGCGTCGGCCAGACGGCCGCGGCGCTGGATGAGCTCGACAAAGCCTATGAGAAGCACGACGTGATTCTGGTGTGGCTGGGAACCGATCCGCGCCTCGACACCTTGCGGGCCGAGCCACGATTCAAAGAGTTGCTGCGGCGCATCGGCTTGCTCCCGAATGCGGGCAGCGCACGCTCGGGGGCGTAGCCCGGCTTCCGCGAGACGAGACCAGATCAATCGTGCGCCGCGTCGTCTCGGCGATCAGCCGCCCTGTGAGGCGTTCCGAAGCAGTACAGCGCGTTTTTGGTTCGCAGGTACAACTGCTGGTCCACCGGAGCCGGCGTGGCGTACACCTGCTCGCCCATGTCGTTGACCGCCAGCACTTCCCAATCGGGCCCCGCCTTGATCACGGAGACATGGCCGTCTTCGCTGGACGTGAAGATCTTGCCGTCGGCGCCCACCGGCGACGAGTAGTAAAAATCGAGAGCTCCCTTGAGGCGGCCCTGCTTGAATACGCTCCCCGTTGCCGGATCGAGCGCCGTGAGGATGCCGCCTTCTTTCATGAGGTAGAGAACGTTTCGATAAAGCAGCGGCGACGGCACGTTGGGGAGCGATTTATAAAACCGCCACAGGATGCTCTTTTCCGTCATGTCGCCCGTGCCGCCCAACCGGATGGCCATGACCGAGTTCACCAGGGTGCGCCGTTCACGATACTTCTCCCACTCGCGCTCTTCCAGGTATCCATCCGCGTTCAGATCGGAATCCTCGGAGTCTTTCTGGTATGAAGAACCGGCGAGTTCCTGCTTCGACAGTTTCCCGTCGTGATTGGCATCCATCAGCTTCAAAATCTCGCTGAACGACGGGATGGCCGCCTGATTACCCTGGTCGGCGCCGCCCGCCCAGCCCAGAACGTAAGCCATATCGCCCGCGACTACCGGGGTCGGCTTCATCTGCCAGGTCAGGCCGCGGACCCACCAGACTTCCTTTCCGGTGCCGGCATCGTACGCGATGAACCGGTTCGTCCCCGCCACCAAAACCTGCAGCGCGCCGCCTTTGGGCTGGTACAGCACAGGGGTGGAAAAGCCGCGAGTCATGTCGGGGCGCTCGGCGCGCCAGATAGTACGGCCACTCTTCTGATCGACCGCAATCACAAAAGACCCGGTTTCGGAATCGCAGACCTGGATCAACTTTCCGTTTGCCAGCACCGGCGACGCGCCCAGACCGAAGGGGTTATCAAACGGCCCGAGAGGAACACGCCATCGCTCCTCGCCGTCCGACCCGTAGGAAACCAGGCCGAAGTCGGTGAAGAACGCGTAGGCGTTCCGCCCGTCTGTGGCCACGCTGGGAGAAGCAGGGCTGTTGGAATCATGTAATTTCTGTTTTCGGTTGCGCGGAACCTCGCGCCGCCACAGGATCTTGCCGGTGGAGCGCTCGAGCGTGATGACGTATAGCTGATCCTCACTGAATGCGGTGAGGAATATGCGATCCGCCGAGAGCACCGGCGAGGAGTGGCCGGGAGGCAGAGCCGTCCGCCAGACTACGTTCTTGGAAGGCCCGAATTCTGTGGGCAAACCCGTGGTGTCGGAAACGCCAAAAGCGTTCGGACCGCGAAACTGCGGCCAGTCTGAAGCCGCCAGCAGGCAAATCGTTGCGGAGGCAAACAGGATCGTATCCCAGCGCGGCATCAAGCCAGTATATAGTGCAGCCGCAGAGTTTGGGAGGATGTGCCCTGGCGAAAAAGAGGCGCCGCCGCGATTTTCAGCGGAACATGCGGGATGTGCAGATTAGAAGCGTGACTTCTAATTTGCAAGGTCATAATTTCCAAGGGGCCTGTGAGAGTAGCTCCGCCGCCGGCACCACCTCGGCGCCGCGAAATGGCGCATAGCGCTGCCGCGACTGGTTCACCAGATACACGCGAGAGAGCCGCAGCTCTTCCTTGGCGGTCCGAAGCTTTCTCAAATCGCCACCGGCGACCTGCGAACCCACCTTGATCTCCACACCGATCTTCCGGCTGCCGCGTTCGATCAGCAGGTCCAGCTCAAGGCCCGTGGCCGTACGCCAGAAATAAAACTGGCTGTCCGGGTGCACCAGTTTCTCCCGGCGGATGATCTGCTCGATGATGAAGCCTTCCCAACTGGCGCCGCGTTGGGGAGAAACGTCGAGCTGCCTGGCCGTCTCGATGCCCAGGAAAGCGTGCAGCAGCCCGCTGTCGGTTAAATAGATTTTGGGACTCTTGACCAGACGCTTGCCCAGGTTGACGAAGTAAGGCGGCAGGCGCCGCACGAGAAAGGTCTGCTCCAGAATTTCGGCGTAGGCGTTGATGGTGTGGTAAGAGAGCCCCAGCGCGCGCCCCAGATCCGAAGCGTTCCAAATCGTGCCATGCGCGTAGGCCAGCATATTCCAAAAGCGCCGGATGCGGGCCGCGGGCACTTCGAGCGACAGCCCTGCCAGATCGCGCTCCAGAAACGTGCGGATATAACCGTCCATCCAGTCGCGCCTGGACCACCGCCGGGGATAGAGGCATGGCTCGGGAAAGCCGCCGCGCAACCAGAGATCCGCCAGAGTGGTGCGCGTCGCGGCCACCTCGGTGTAGCACAAGGGGTCGAGTTCCAAGAAACCGATGCGGCCGGCCAGCGACTCGGCGATCCCTGGCACCAGCGAAGGATGGGCCGACCCCAGAAGCACAAACCTTCCGCGCGCCGACCGCCGCTCGTCAATGATCGCCCGCAGCACAGGAAACAGCTCGGGCATGCGCTGCGCTTCGTCGAAGATCAATGGCGCCGCCGAATGACGCAGCAGATATTCGGGGTCTTCCTCGGCTCTGGCCACATCGCTCGGGCGCTCCAAATCGATCAGCTCGGCGCGCGGAAACAGATGGCGCACCAGCGTGGTTTTGCCGCACTGTCGCGGTCCCAGGATGGCCACGGCGGGGAACTGGCGCATCAATTTTCTTAGCCGCGCGCCGCCCAGCCGCTCAAGGTACATGTATGCAATATAGAACTATGGCTTCTAATTTGCAAGGTAAGGCTTTTTGATGCTTGCGGCCTTTTCGGGCTTCTTCAGCCAGGCGCCGCGATTCCGATAGAATCAATGAATGTTGAAAACCCGTTTCCGCACCGCCGCCGTCATCGGTACCGGCATGATGGGCCCTGGAATCGCCGCCACCCTGGCCCTGGGAGGCGTACGCGCCACGATTCTGAGCCGTACCGAAGAGAACGCCGCTAAAGGAGTGGACGCGGCGCGCATGCAGTTGCGCGTGCTGGCGGAGAATGGGCTGGCGGAGAATGGGCTGGCGGAGTTGATCGAGGTGCGCGACGCCTGCGACCGGATCGATGCTTCGTGCGCCTTCGACCGGATGGTTGAAAACGCCGACCTGGTCATCGAGTCCGCGCCTGAGAACATGGATCTCAAACAGAAAATGTTTGCGCACCTGGACGCCGTGGCGGACCCGTCCACGGTGCTCGCCAGCAACACCTCGGGCCTCAGCATCACGGCCATCGCCTCCCGCTGCCGCCATCCCGAGCGCGTACTGACCACGCATTTCTGGAACCCGCCGCACTTGATGCCGCTGGTCGAAATCGTCCAGGGCGAGAAAACTTCGCCACAGGTGGCGCAAACGATTCGCGACCTGCTGGCGGCGTGCGGCAAGGTTCCCGTGATCGTGAAGAAAGACCGGCCGGGCCAGCTCGGCAACCGTTTGCAGATGGCGCTGGTGCGCGAGGCCGCCTACATTGTGGGCGAGGGCATCGCCGACGTGGAGGACGTGGACCTGGTCGCCAAGAACGGCTTTGGCCTGCGCATGCCGGTCTACGGAATCTTCGAGCACCAGGACGCCGTGGGCCTCGACATGGGCCTCGGCATCGTCGATTACGTAGCGAAGGATTTATACAACGAGCCCAAAGCGCCGAACTTCTACCGGGCCAAAGTGGCGCACGGCGACCTGGGGGCGAAAACCGGGAAAGGATTCTACGACTGGTCGAAGAAATCGATTGAGGAAGTGAAAGCCCGCCGGGATCGTTTTGTGATCGACGTGTTGCGCGCCAGAAAACTGAAGCGCGAGGCGACAGCATAGAATCTGTATTCCTGCCGGTCGCGCCGGTTCCTAGGCATGAATTCCTACCCCATCCAGTTCATGGCGGAGGCCAAGGCGGTATTGATTTGAGCCAGTCTTCAGAAATGCAAGCCGGCTGATGGCGGGCAAGAAGCTCCGCGCCGACCCGGCATACAAGCGTGTCTGCGTATCCGGATGCACCAGCCCGGTAGTGCCAGCATTGTTCTTTACGCATTCTGGCGATAGCCGCTGGCCTGGCCGCGACGCGCCACTCAGAATAAACGCACTGGCCACGAGTCCCGCGGTGGCACACAAGTAAGCAATCCACATGACCGCAGTGATCGCCGGACCCAGGCCCGCGGGCCCATTGGCCGATAACCTCTGAAACATCTCCCAAACGCTGACATAGTGCAGATCGCTTATGTGAAAAGTATTCAGAACCCCGGATGCTCTATGCGTAATGATACCGGTGTAGTACGGCAGGAGAATGAAATCGACAGTATACAGATCGAGAGCCGCGGCAATCAGGCTCCCCGTAGCCGCAGCCAATCTGAACCAACTGCTTCCGACCAAAGCGAAAATGCCGAGGGCAACCATCAGGAATTCCGGGATAATCACGGCATAAAGATACCAGCCGCAGGTCGCCGGAATGCCTTTTGCGAGAAAGTCTACGACAACGTGGTAGGCCAACCCCGCGCAGAAGAGCAGATAGCTGGTGGCAAGAACGGCCACTTTACCGCCAAAAACCCCTAAGGTGCGCCTACGCCAACTCCGGACAATCACTCTTCCGCAGAGCCATATGAAACCGAGCGCGGCGGCGGCGGCGATCAATTCAAAGACCCGGTACATCCAGCTGCGGACGCCCGAAAAGCTCCATGCACCAATCCAAATGTGAGAAAAGGCAAGCTCATCGAGCGCGACTACCCAGTCCACCTTGCGGGCCGCGGCGAGCTTTTCGGCTACGGTGAACCGTGCCGCGGCCACGTCGATCTGCTCCCCGGAGAGCGTGCCTGTCAGTTGCCACGTCCTCCAGTACCACCATCCCGCCGAGGCCGTGGCCAGCATCAAACCCAGGATGAAGCCGGCTACGCTCTGTCTCGCGCTACACACGCGCGCGATTCGAATCAGCGCAACCACAATGAAAAGTGGGATGAAGGCGAGCACGTACGCCTTGGTGAGCAGCCCGGCGCCCAGCAGCGCTCCAAATAGGGCCCAGGCCCGCCATCCCGCTTCGCGCCTGACCAGTCGCAGCGCCGACAGAATCAGAGCGGAAACGAGAACCACTGCAAGACATTCATTCCCGATACGGCAGATGTCTATCATGAACTCCGGCGTTACCGATGGCAGGATCATGATCACCACCGCGGTGCGACCGTGCCCGAAAATCCGCCTCGCCGTGCCGTATCCAACCGGAATGAGGAGCGATGCGATGAGCATACTGAGGACCCTCAGAACGACGATTCGTGCTGGCAGACTGGTGTTCCTGAATACCTTATACGGCACAGCCATAATCGAGTAGTAGAGGGGTGGTTGCTGCGCCTCGTAAAGGCTGAGGGCATCATCTGCCTGGGTTCTGAAACCGGCTGGCAGGGACGCTAGCGCTTGCTTGCGGGCGAGCCGCTCCTCGGGCGGCAATCGCCAGTAATCCTCATGGGTTATGAGAGGCAGATTGAAGCCACGCAGGCCATATGGCGACGGCATCAAGGTTAAGGACGAGCGTATCTCTTTAGAGACGGTATCTCCTCTCACCGGCAGCCGGCCATGCTCAGCGATGTGCTGGATATAGGCGAAATGAGCCCACTCGTCGTAGCCTTCCCACATGGGCTGTTGAACGCAATAGAAGAGCCCGCGCGTGACAAAGGCAATCCAAACAAGAAAAAGAAGCCTGTATGGCGTTGCTTTGGCCATCACATTCCCGTCGTTCTACCGACGTGATCGCGCGCTTGTTTTGCGGGGTACACCTCTCAACGCCAGCTCCTGTTTGCGGCCTTTCGTCTCACCCGGTGGCCCTGAATGACGCAGAACGATCGCCGTGAAACCATGGACACAAATGAAAGCGAGCATCGATCCATTGTCTAAGCAAAGCGGCTTGAGCAATTCGGGGGCCGCTTTCGTCACCATTGCCACATTTCACCGGTGAATCTCCAAATCCCGTCTTAATCTCGCCAGTTCATCGCCAGATTCACGAACGTCCGCACGCCTACCCCTGAAGGCCCCTTCGACATGTAGGGCTTGGCTTCATCCAGCCAGGCTGTGCCTGCGATATCCAGGTGCGCCCACGGCGTCTGCTCGGCAAACTCGCGGAGGAAAAGCGCGGCGGTAATGGCGCCGCCCGGCCGGCCGCCGACGTTGGCCATATCGGCGAATTCGCTCTTCAGTTGGTCTTTGTAGTCGTCATCGAGCGGCATGCGCCACATTTTCTCGCCCGCGGCGCGCGCCGCTTCGAGCAGCCTCGCGGCCAGCCGGTCATCGCTGCTGAATGCGCCGATGTTCACGTGACCCAGCGCCACTACGATCGAACCCGTGAGCGTCGCGGCGTCCACCAGGTGTGTGCAGCCGAGGCGCCGCGCGTACGTAAGCGCGTCGGCCAGAATCAAACGGCCTTCGGCATCCGTATTGATCACTTCGATGGTTTTGCCGGAAAGCGCGGTCACAATGTCGCCCGGGCGTTGCGCGCGGCTGCCCGGCATGTTCTCGACCGCCGGAATCACGGCCGTCACCGGAATGGGCGGCTTCAGTTGCGCTAGCGCCCGCATGGCCCCGATCACGGCCGCCCCGCCCGCCATGTCGTACTTCATCTTCTCCATGCCGTCCGCGGCCTTGATGGAGATGCCGCCCGTATCGAACGTGACGCCCTTGCCGACCAGCCCCAGGTGCGCCGCGCCCATGCTCGCGTCTTTTTCAGGTTTGTAACGCAGCACGATCAGCGCCGGCGGCTCCGCGCTGCCCATGGCCACGCCCAGCAGCGACCCCATGCCCAGCTGCTTCATGCGGTCGCGGTCCAGCACCTCACACTCCAGACCTCGCGCCACCGACATTTGCCGGGCAGCGTCGGCCAGCGTGGCCGGCGTCAGACGGTTGGCCGGCTCGTTAACCAGTTCGCGCGTCAGATTTTGCGCTTCGGCAACCGCGCGGCCGCGTTCGAGAGCCGCAGTCAAATCCGGGCTTTTTCGGGACACCGCCACGGTAAATTGCTCGACTGGCTTTGGACCTTTCTTCTCGCTCTTATACCGGTCCGGTTCGTAATCGCCGAGCATCGCGCCTTCGACGGCAGCCTCCACATGTTCCGCGGCCGAGAACCCGGCATCGAGCAAAATCGCGATGTTGCGCAGTGACCTCGACTTGAGATGCCGCAGCGCGGCCCCGGAAACGCGGCGCAACTCGGCCGAAGTGAATTTCTCCGCCGGCCCCGCGCCCGCCAGCAGGAGCCTCTTGGCCTTGAAGCCGGCCGGGTGATGCACCAGCGTCATTTCAAACATCTTGCCGGCGACTTCTCCCGAGCTGTAAACCTCGCTCAACGCGTCCTTGAGCCGGTCATTCGGTTTGCCCTCGAAAGTGAGGGCCACGAGTGCATCGCACTCCAGTGACTCGACCGGCTTCTCGTCCAAGTGGATCTGCATGCAATCTCCGTTACCCTTGATATCTTGCTTTACTGCGGCGCACGGCGTCGCGCGCTTCGGCTTCGGCGGTGCGGGCCCGCTCGGCTTCCCGCTTGTCGTGCATTTTCTTGCCGCGCGCCAGCGCCAGCTCGCACTTGATCCGGCCGCCCTTCAGATAGATCTTGGTGGGGATCAGGGACAAGCCCTTTTCGCGTGTCTTGCCCAGCAGTTTATCAATCTCGCGGCGATGCAGCAGCAATTTGCGGCTGCGCACCGGCGAATGATTCTCCCGGTTCCCATGCGAATATTCACTGATGTGCGCGTTAACCAGCCAGGCCTCGTTCTTATCGATGGTGGCGTAGCTTTCGCGAAGCTGTATCCGGCCCGATTTGGCGGACTTCACCTCGGTCCCGGTCAGCACGAGGCCCGCTTCAAAGCGGTCCATCAGAAAATAGTTGTGCCTGGCCTGGCGGTTGTCACTTAGAATCTTGATTTCGGCTTCTTTTACCGGCAAACAGTCTGCCTCAAATTGGTCTCCACACCCCAAACCCGCTGCACGTCAGTCTTTTTGATGATAATGCAGAAGCCGCTGGTGTCGCATCCTCCAGGAGTATCTGGATACCGCTCTTAACATGCTGAGTTCCAAAAGGTTAGCAAAATCAGCGGGAATGGCGATCCTGGCGGTCACTCTGGCCGCGGCCGGGCTTCAGGGGCGCACGCGCAAGGGGGACAAGCTGCTTGCGGAGAGCCGTACCGCCGAACTCCGCAAGGAGTGGGATAAAGCGCTGACTTTGGCGGAGCAAGCTCTGAGCGAAGACCCGGCCGACATCGCCTATCAGTTGGTCACCACCCGCCTGCGGTTCTATGCGGCGCAATATCACATCGATGCCGGCAAGCGGCTGCGTGACCAGGGGCAGCTCGATGAGGCCCTGGCCGAGTTCCAGAAGGCCTATGGGATCAATCCCGCTTCAGCCATGGCGGAAGAAGAGACCGCCCGCACCAAGTCCATGATCGAACGGGAGAAGAACAAGCCCGCCGGCGAACAGAAGCCTGAA
>JBGPKX010000180.1:0-11657 GCA_041486185.1 Bryobacteraceae bacterium
GCCGCCTCGCGTCCCTGTTTTGCGGTCTTGAACTCCGCGGGAGCGCTGCTCGCACTTTTCGGAGCCATACCGGATCCCGTGGACACGCATCGAGGGAAAGTTTGGTTGCTCGGAACGCCCGAGCTGCTGAAACAGCCCTTGGCCTTGCTCCGTTTGAGCCGCCAATGGACCGAAAAACTGCATGATCGCTACGCGGTTTTGTGGAACTTCGTGGACGCTCGAAACCAAGCTCACATCCGATGGCTGGAATGGTGCGGCTTTCGTTTCTTACGGCTGGTTGAGCAATTTGGGTTTGAGCAACGGCCGTTTTATGAGTTTGAGCGGGTACGCAGCGCCGGCGGCGTCTGAGGAACGCGCGCGCTACTCTGATAGAATTTCGGTCTATGCGCATCGCGATTTATGCAGCCGGTGTTGTGACCTCTCTCGCACTGATTGCCGCCGACGGCGACCTGAAACGCTGGAAGCCCAACGACGTCACCCGCCCACGGCCACCCATCATCACACCCGCTACACCCAGCACGCAGGATAAGCCGGGCCATCCTCCGTCCGATGCCATTGTTTTGTTCGACGGTAAAGATCTTTCCAAATGGCAGGCCAAGAAGAGTGGGCCGGCGCCGTGGAAAGTCGTCGATGGCGCCATCGAAATCGCGCCCGGGACCGGCGATATTCAAACCAGGCAATCCTTCGGTGACTGCCAGTTGCACGTCGAATGGGCCGAACCCAATCCGCCGCACGGAACGGATCAGGCCCGCGGCAACAGCGGCATTTACCTGATGAGCAAGTACGAGCTTCAGGTGCTCGATTCCTATCAAAACATCACTTACGCAGATGGACAGGCGGGCGCGATTTATGGCCAGTTTCCGCCGCTGGTGAACGCCAGCCGGCCGTCTGGAGAGTGGCAGATGTACGACATCGTTTTCCACGGCCCGCACTTTGCCGCGGACGGCAAGCTGCTGCACCCGGCGCGTATCACAGTCCTGCAAAACGGCGTCCTGGTGCAGGACGCGACCGAGCCTACCGGGCCGACAGACTACATGAAGCGCCCGCCGTACACGCCGCATCCGGATAAAATGCCGTTGTTGCTGCAAGATCATGATCAGCCGGTGCGTTTTCGGAACATCTGGATTCGCGAGTTGACCCAGTAGCGCGTTGCCGAGCGGCCGGTGCGAGGCTACAGCGGCTCGCGCACGGCGTGCACGATGAAGCGCTTGGGCGCCGGGCCGAGATAATGGAACGGGTAGCAGGTCACCAGTGTGAGGGTTGGTTTCGTTGAGTCTTCGAGTACTCGGGTGTCGCGCGGACCCACCACTTCGCACGATTTCACCCGGTACCCGTATGATCCATCGAGAGTAGTGAGCACGATGTCGTCGTCCGGATGAATGCCGGCCAAGCTGCGGAAAAAGGTGTCGCGATGCCCCGCAATTCCAACATTCCCTGCTTTGCCGGGCAGCGCGGTGCCGGGTATGTGTCCCACCGCCAGGGCCAGCGTTCGTTGCGAGACGCCTTCCAGGATCATGGTCTTCAGCCCAATGCGCGGGATCTCGATCCGCCCCACTACGGAAGGATCGCCCTGCAGTCGGAATCCGACAGGCTGAGGTTTTCCGCCATCGCCGGCCAGCGCTGCCACGAATCGTGTATCGTCGGGTTCGGAGAACGAAGCGGTTTGCGCCAGGAATTCGGTAAGCGAAACCGCCTCGCCGCGAGACTTCTGCTCGAAAGCCCAGTCTTGATACGCCTGGAAAAACCAAGCGTGCGCCAGCATCGCGGCACATAGGCCCATACAGGCGAATCCGAATCCAAACGACAGCCGTTCGGCGCGGCGCAGCAACGTCTTGGTGAAACGAAGCCGGATGCGCAAACTCATGGGTGTTCGAGGCGCAATGCCAAAAGGCGCAGCAAGGTGCCGCATGCGATCCCGAGCAGTCCGGCAAAAGCCACCAGAGACAAGTGGCTCGCCGTCTTGGGCAGGCTGATGGCGATCATCTTCGGCTGCCGCGAGCGGGCCTTGCTTTGGACCAGCGCTTCCGAGTTCGTCGTGTCGCGCGAAGCGGTCTCCAGCGCCCGAAGGCCTTTTTGGGGCGGACTGTTTTGCACCTGTGGCGCTGCCTGCTTTTGCGGCGAAGCAGGCGGGCCCGTGTTGGCCGCCGGGGAGGCGCTGACTGGGTTGGCGGCGCGGGGCTCGGAGATTGGCGGAGCAAGCGGCGCCTTGGCTGCCTCCCGATTAGGCTCCGCTACCATCCTGGCAAGCTGCCCGATGTCTCCCGGCAACTCGGCCGGCAAGGAGAGCACGCCACGCCCGACCGACTTGGCCAGCTCGACGGCCTGCGCCTTGGGGTACACGAACTCCTGACCGTAGTTCCGGCCCGGCGCGAACCACAACCGCAGCGCCTTGGGCTGTTTGGGCCCGCGTTCGAAGAAGCTGAATACGGTTTTGTCGGTGGTGGGCAGGTCGTAGTTCGGCATGGTGAGCATGGTGGAGAGCAGCCGCGTTCCATCGCCGGTCCAGAGTTGCACAGCCTCGAAGACCTGCAAAACGTTGCGTTCCGCCGGGGGTTCGCTCAGCCGGAAAACGTAGCGGCCGGAGTCGAGCATCATGCCAGGTACTTCGAGCGGCTCGTTGGTCGAAAAGGGCGTCTCTTTCACCGCCTCGGCGGCACGGACAGGCGTCATGAAAACCGCGCACACCGCCAGCGCATACGCCCTTGCCGGGGATGCTTTCCGCCAACGCATACGACCTTGTTCGGCCTCGAAACCTGAGTCTCATACTACTACACTCGATTTACCTCGAAGACCCTCCCCTGGCGGGGACAAGTTAAGTCCAGGTTCTGAGTCCGGGTCAAGCACAATTCCGGCAGTGGCGATCCGCCCTGCGCCTCTGCTACCAATAGACAAGATGCAGATCAAGGACCATCTCTCGCGCGGGCGCCCCACCTTCTCGTTCGAGTTCTTTCCACCCAAAACGGAAGAAGCTGCCAGGCAGCTCGAGGAGACCATTGGCAACCTGCGCGCGCTCAAGCCGAGTTTCGTATCGGTCACGTATGGCGCCGGGGGCTCCACGCGCGAGCGCACCATCGAGATCGTGACCCGCGTGAAACGGGAAACGGGCATCGATGCCATGGCGCACCTCACCTGCGTGGGCTCCACGCGGGACGACTTGGCCGGAGTGCTCGAGCGGATTGGCCAGTCCGGCATCGAAAACGTGCTCGCGCTGCGCGGCGATCCGCCCAAGGGGCAAACCGAGTTCAAAGCCATCGAGGGCGGCTTCCGTTATGCCAGCGAACTGGTGCGATTTATCCGCGACCGGCACGATTCGGCGCTTTGCCTGGGCGGGGCGTGCTATCCCGAAAAGCATCCCGAATGCGGCAACCCCGCGGTCGATCTGATGAATCTCAAGCGCAAAGTGGATGAAGGTCTGGATTTCGTCATCACCCAGCTTTTTTTCAACAACCGCCACTATTTCGAATTCGTCGAGCGGGCCCATCGCGTGGGGATCAAGGTGCCCATCGTTGCTGGGATCATGCCCATCACCAACGCCTCGCAGATTGAGCGCTTCATGGTCAGCGGCGGCACCACCATTCCGTTCGATCTGGCCGAAGAGCTCGACCGGCGGCGCGACGATCCGAATGCCGTCATGGAACTGGGAATCGCCCACGCCACGGCGCAGTGCATCGATCTGCTGAAGCACGGCGCACCCGGCATCCATTTCTATACGCTGAACCGCAGTACTGCGACCCGCGAGATTTACGCCGCGCTGCAGGCGGCTGGGCACGCCGGGATTTGAAAACGCACGGTCGCGGGGATCCGCACCTCCCGCCCAATCGGGGGATCAAAGCCCCCACTTGATTGGGGCCCCGTTTCGTGACATTCTATACACATCGTTCAGGAGGTTATCATGCTAAGGTTTCGCCGTTTAACGTGTATTCTGCTGTTCGGAGTCGTGAGCTTCTTTGCTTCGTCGAGCCTGCGGGCGGACGTAACGGGAAGCATTCTGGGTGTGGTGCGCGATCCAAGCTCTGCTGTTGTGGCCAACGTACAGATCACGGCTACCAACGTGGAGACGAACCAGACTCAGTCCACTCAGACCGATGCCACCGGCCAGTATCGCATTCTGGCACTCCCTGTGGGCAACTACCGTGTTGAGGCTGTGGTGTCGGGGTTTCAGAGGTTCGTGGCTATTGGTATCGAACTGACGGTGAACGAGCAGAAGCGGGTGGACATTACACTGGAGGTTGGAAATGTCCAGCAGGAGGTGCAAGTAAGCGCCACAGCTGTCCAGGTCGAAACGACGAACACGCAACTTGGCGAAGTGATCGACACCAGAAAGGTGCTGAGCCTGCCGCTCAACGGCCGCAGCTACATCGACCTGTTGGGATTGCAGGCAGGAGTCGTGCCGACCACGGTAGGTTCCATGCAACAGGACCGTCCGGTATCCGGTGATCTCTCGGCGGGAAATATCTCCGTGAACGGCCAGCGCGAAACCGCCAATGCTTTTCTGGTCAACGGCGGCGACGTCACTGAGGGTAGAAACCTGGGAACCGCGGTGATTCCCAATCTGGATTCGGTGGCGGAGTTTCGCCTGCTGACCAACTCTTTCGACTCAGAGTATGGCAAGTTCAGTGGCGCGGTGATGAACGCTATCACCAAAAGCGGCACGAACGGGTTTCATGGTGACGTGTTCGAATTTCTCCGGAACGACAAGCTGGACTCGCGTGGTTTCTTTGATCTCACCCGCGGTGTTTTCCGGCGCAATCAGTTTGGCTATGCGGTTGGAGGGCCCATTTGGAAGAATAAGATCTTCTGGTTCACGGATTACCAGGGAACCCGCGAAGCTCAAGGGATATCGAGCGGACTGGTCTCGGTTCCCAGTGTTGCCATGCGGGGTGGTGATTTCAGCGGCATGGGCGCCCTTACTGGAGCCGTGAACGGACCTTACTGGGCGCAAGTGCTCTCGAACCGCTTGGGTTACGCCGTATCGAACAAGGAACCCTACGGTGGCTGCACCGTCCCAGGCAACTGTGTGTTCCCCGGCGACACCATTCCGCAGCGTGCGTTCGCGCCGCCGACGCTCCCAACCATGAAGTACATCCCGCTGCCCAACTTCGGTACCGATCTGTTTTCCACCGCCGGTCAAAACCGGACCGTGCGAGACGACAAAGCCGGGCAACGCGTCGATATCAACAACCAGAAGACAGGCAATTGGTACGTGTATTATTTCTTTGATGACACCACGCTGCAGGACCCGTTCGGGGGCGCGAACGTTCCCGGTTTTCCGACTGTCACGCCGCAACGTTCGCAACAGGCGGTCTTGAGCAATACCAAAGTGTTCGGCCCCGGCACCGTGAACGAAGCTCGGGTCAGTTTCCTGCGAGCATCAGTGGTCACGAATAAGCCCACGGCCGGCTTCGGCAAACTCTCGGACTTAGGTTTCGTTGAAAACCAGGGCTTGGGTATCTTCCCCTCTGGCCCCCCGGGTTTTGAGGGGCTGCCGCCATTGTCTTTCAACAACCTCGGTTTCAGTGTAGGAACCAACACGCTCACCACGACGCAGCCAGATAACACATGGGCCTTCTTCGAATCCGTTTCCAAAATTAAGGGTCCGCACACCTTCAAGATGGGAGGCGAATTCCGCTACTTCCAGATCAACGAACGTAACGTTTGTGGTCCCAACGGAAGCTTTTCGTTCGACGGATCGGAAACCGGGAACGATTTCGCCGACTATCTGTTGGGTGCTCCAGTTGGCTACACACAGTGCAGTATGCAGTTCCTCGATTCGCGCGGCAAATACGGAGGAGCTTTCTTCCAGGACTCGTTCCGGCTGAAACCGAATATAACTCTGAATTACGGTCTGCGGTGGGAAGTCAGCACGCCATGGTATGACACACAGAACAAGATCGAGACTCTGGTCCTCGGCCAACAGTCGACCGTATTCCCAACGGCACCAAGGGGCTGGGTAGTGCCGGGCGACACGGGCATCCCGAGCACTCTGTCTCCTACCCGATACAACAACTTCGCGCCCCGCCTGGGAATCGCATATTCACCGGGCTTCAGCGAAGGAGCGATGGGCAAGATCTTCGGCGGTCCAGGTAAAACGAGCATCCGCGCATCCTTTGGGGTTTACTATACGTCCATTGAAGACTTGAACCTCTTCTATGAAGTGGGCGACGCGCCGTACGGGCTCTACTGGCCCAGCATCGTACCGCCGCTTTTTGAATTGCCGTTCCAGGACCGTGGGGATGGCAAGTCACAAACACAACGGTTCCCCTTCGTGTTCCCGGTTCCTGGATCGGAGGCGAACAAAACGCTGAACTACGCTGTTTACCTCCCCATTCAGGGATCGCCGGGATACGACCCGCACAATCGGCTCCCCTACGCCGAGCACTACAACTTCAGCATCCAGCGAACTTTAACCCCCGCCACGGTGCTCACCTTGGCATACGTCGGCACACAGGGCCACCGGTTGATTGCGCAGCGAGAATCGAATCCGGGTAATCCTCAGCTTTGCCTCAGTCTCATGGGCTCCGGCGTGGCGCCGAACACTCAGGAGTGCGGACCGGGTTTGGAGTTAGGTACCTTTACCCGCCCGGATGGATCCGTAGTGAATGGAACTCGTGGGCCTTTCGGCCCAAATTTTGGAAGTAATTCCTATACTTCGAATATCGCTAACTCCAACTACAACGCTCTGGAGGTTACCGTCGAACGGAAAGCGGCCGATGTTACATTCCTGGCGGCCTACACGTACTCCAAAGCGATGGACAACTCCTCGGCCTATGGCGAATCGGTCAACTTCACTAACTACCGTTTGAGCCGTGCGCTTTCGCAGTACGACCTGACTCACAATTTCGTGTTTAGCTACAACTGGTCGCTCCCGTTCGACAAAGTGGCCGCGCTGCCAAAACGGCTGGCGCAAGGCTGGAGCCTAATTGGCATCACTCGCTTTGCTTCCGGTTTTCCAATAGGCATTTCACAAAGCGGGGATCTTTCGCTGTTAGGTGCTAGCGGCGTGAACGAGCCCAATTACATCGGCGGCTTGAAAATCCAGGACCCACGCCAGCCGGCTGCTGACGGCAGCGGGCCTAACGGGTACTTTAACCGGAGCGCATTCACCTCCGGCGTTCTTGGACTGCAAGGGGATTCCAACCGGCGTTTCTTTCACGGTCCCGGAATCAGCAACTTCGATCTGGCGCTACACAAAACCACCAAGATTCGAGAAAGTATGGCTGTCGAATTCCGGGCCGAGTTCTTCAATGCCTTCAACCACGCGCAGTTCAATAACCCGAGCGGGAATTATGCCAGTTCGCGGTTTGGGCTGGTGACCAGCGCAAAGGCTCCGCGCATCGGCCAACTGGCCTTGAAGTTTCTCTGGTAGGCTCACCATGGGGGAGGCGTTCGATCGCCGCCCTCTCGCCACTCTGTTGGCGCTCGTTTGCTAGGCTGTAAGTTTGCAGGCCATTCGACTGGTTCTCGGCGTTTTGCTTTCTACCGCCTGTTTTTCGCAAACCGCCGAGACTTACCGCAAACAGGCGATCGAGCTTTCGCGCGGCAAGTCCTGGGACCAGGCCATTGAGAACTATCGCAAGGCGCTGGCGATCGAGCCCAATGACGCCGATACGCACTATAATTTTGCGCTGACGCTGAAGTACAAAGGTGAAGCAAGGGTGGCAGTTGAGGAGTTTGAGGCGGCTGTGCGGCTGAGGCCGAAGTGGGCCGATGCGCACTATGGACTTGGCGCGACGTGGTACGATTTGCACGACACAGCAGCTGCGCTCAAAGAGCTGCGGACGGCGGTCGAACTCGATCCGGCAAATGCCGGGTCGCATCGTTTGCTGGCGCGCGTTTATCTGGAGCAGAACAACCCGTCGTCTGCCGCTAGCGAGTTGCGGCGGGCACTCCAGTTGAAGCCTTCCGCCGAGATGCACTTCGAGCTGGGGCTGGCTGAGGGGCAGCTTGGCAATCTCGATGCCGCCGCCACACAGTTTCGCCGCGCGATCCAGCTTGACCCACGGCTTGCGCCGGCTCATTCGCGTCTAGGCGTAACGCTGCGCCGCCAGGGAGATCAAGGGGCCGCGCTGGCCGAGTTTCGGAAGGCTGTCGAGCTCGATCCAAAGGATCCCGAGGCGCAGTACGACCTGGGCATGGAGCTGAAGGCCGAAGGCGATCAGGCGGGCGCTGTGGCGGCGTTTCGGCGCGCCGTCGAGCTGAAGCCGGATTTCGAAAAGGCGCGCTACAACCTGGGCATCGCGCTGCGCGCCCAGGGAGAGACCACGGCGGCGCAGGCCGAACTGCGCGAACTCAAGGGACTGCACGAATTCCGCACGCGCCTGGCACAATCGAAAAATCTGATCCTGCAGGGCGTGGAAGCGCTCAAGCAGCAGAAAGTCGACGAGGCGCTGGGGCTGTTCCGGAAGTCAGTGGAGGAAAGCCCGGAGTTGCCGACGGGACACTACTATCTCGGCGTCGCGTGGGGCCGCAAAGGCGACGCAGCACGCGCGCTCGCGGCTTACCAGAAAGCTCTGGAGCTCAAGCCCGACTACGCGCAGGCGCATTCCAGCCTGGGCCTGCTCTACTGGCAGGCCAACGATCACGCGCGCGCGCTCGACGAATTCCGCCAGGCGGTGATGGGCGATCCCGATCTCGCCGAGGCGCACTACAACCTCGGTTTGGCGCTGGCACAATCCGGGCGTTTGGATGAAGCCGCGCGTGAGCTGGACGAAGCCATCAGCCTGGACCCAAAATACATGGACGCGCGGATACAATTGGGGTTGGTCCTCAGCCAGAACAACAATGCCGCCGGCGCCGCGAATGTGTTTCGTGACGTGCTGAAGCGGAATCCCGGCTTCGCCGAGGCTCACAACAATCTGGGCCTGGCGCTCCTCGAGGGCGGTGACGCCCGGGCGGCGCAGGCGGAGTTTCGCGAGGCGGTGCGTCTCAAGCCGCGCTACGCCGAAGCGCATTATAATCTGGCACTGGCACTTCATCAGGAAGGTAAAGAGGCGGAGTCGCGGGCCGAGTTCGAGAAGGCGTTTGAAATTACGCCGGAGCTCAGGAATTCCGCGGCCCGCCCATAAAGGTCAAAATGCGTATTCATCCTACACCTCAGGTCTCCCGCATTCTGCGCGGTAGCCCTGCGCTACTGTTTTGCGTGATGCCGGCTCTAGCGGCGGAGGCGCCCTGCGAAGTCACGTTTCCGACGGCAAGCTTCTCCGTGCCGCACGCGGCCGCGGTGCCGGTCTTGAATACCGATCCCAGCTCAGCGACATGGTCGCACGCGGCATCCACGTGGATCGGCAAAGATTGCACGCATAAGATCGACTACCCTAACCTCAAGACCGAGGTGCGCGCATTTTGGACCGACGCCGATCTCTACCTGCTGTTTATCTGCCCCTATAGCGAGCTGAACCTGTGGCTCCCAGCAGACAATAGCAAAGATCACCTTAATCTTTGGGACCGCGACGTGGTCGAGTTCTTCCTGGGTGACGACTGGAAAGACATCAAACACTATCGTGAATTCGAGATTGCGCCTACCGGCGACTGGGTGGATCTTGCCATCGACTTGAACAAGAAAAGCTACGACGCCAAGTGGCAATCCGGCTGGCAGCGGCAGGGGCGCATCGACGAGAAGAATCACGTGTGGTACGCTGCAGCGCGCGTGCCGTTAAAAGATGTGAGCCAGCAGCCGGTGATGCCTGGAACGAAGTGGCGGGCGAACCTGTACCGTATCGACGGTTTGGGACCCGATAGTGGACGCCACTTCATGTGCTGGCAGCCCACGTGCGTGGTCAATCGGGATCCCAATCATGTGCCCGAACATTTCGGAACGTTGGTCTTTACAAAATAATCACGTGCTATCCTCCATTCGCATTTTCATCCTGACCATGCTGGCCGCGTCCTGGCTCAACGGCCAGAGCGTCGAGCCGGGTAAGAGAAGGTTCGACGCGCTGTGCGCCGGGTGTCATGGCGCGGGCGGCGCGGGCGGTGAGCGCGGTCCGGCGCTCGTGGGCGGAGAGGGTGCGCGCGTGCACTCGGTCCAGGAATTGCGCGACATCATTCGTAATGGAGTTCCGGCAGCCGGCATGCCTTCGTTCAAGCTGCCTGCGGCCCGGCTGGAAGATCTGGTGGCGTATGTGCACGGCCTCCACGCTCCGGCGGTTGAGACTCCGGCGCCGGGTGACACGGCGGTGGGCGAGCGGTTCTTCTTCGCGGAAGGCCAGTGCGGAGGCTGTCATGCGGTGCGCGGGCGCGGTGGCTGGATCGGCCCCGATCTTTCCAATCTCGGTTCGCGGCTCAGCCTGGCTGAGATCGAGAGCGCACTCAACGATCCGGGCCGCAGAATAACGCTCGGATATCGCGTCGCAACGGTCCATCTGCACGACGGTTCGTCACTGCGCGGCTTGCTCAAGAACGAAAGCACATTCGATCTGCAATTGCAGGGACTGGACGGGCGGCTGCACCTTCTTGCGCGGGATGCGGTTGGCTCCGTGGACCGTGAGAACACTTCGCTGATGCCGCCGGTCCGATCCGACGCGCCGGAGTACCACGACCTGTTGGCTTATCTGAGCCGGCTCGCGGGCGGCGCTCCGGACCGTGCCGCGGCCGATGCGCCACCGCTGCCAGGCGCGGTTTCGTTCGCGCAGATTACCGATCCCAAGCCCGGCGACTGGCCCACGTATCACGGCGTGCTGACCGGCAATCGCCACAGCCCACTCGATCAGATCAATACATCAAATGTCGCCTCGCTCGGCACGCGGTGGAGCTTCACCATCGGCAACTCGCGCAAGTTGGAAATGACGCCCGTGGTGGTGGATGGCGTCATGTACGTGACCGCGGTGAACGAAGCCTACGCGCTCGACGCACGCTCCGGCCGCGCCATCTGGCATTTCGAGCGGTCCCGCAGCAAAGGGCTGGTCGGCGATGCCGCCGGCGGCATCAATCGTGGCGTGGCGATTCTGGGCGATCGCGTTTTCATCGTCACCGACAACGCGCATTTGCTGGCGTTGCACCGTTTGACCGGCAGCTTGCTCTGGGATGTGGAGATGGCCGACTCGCATGTCAACTACGGCGCCACTTCGGCGCCGCTCGTAGTCCACGATCTCGTCGTCTCCGGCACCTCCGGCGGCGATGAAGGTGTTCGCGGATTTGTCTCCGCGTATAAAGCTTCCACAGGCGAGCGCGTATGGCGTTTCTGGACCGTTCCCGCTCCCGGCGAGCCACTCTCTGAAACCTGGGTTGGAAAGGCTATTCAGCACGGATGCACTTCCGCCTGGCTCACCGGCACCTACGACGCGGAAACCGATCAGCTCTTCTGGACCACCGGCAACCCGTGTCCCGACTATAACGGCGACGAGCGCAAGGGCGACAACCTGTATTCCGATTCCGTGCTGGCGCTCGATCCCGCCACCGGAAAGCTGCGCTGGTATTTCCAGTACACCCCGCACGATCTGCATGATTGGGATTCCGCGCAGACCGCCATGCTGGTGGATGCCGAGTTCCAGGGCAAGCCTCGCAAACTGCTGCTGCACGCCAATCGCAACGGCTTCTTCTACGTTCTCGACCGCAGCAAAGGCGAATTTCTGCGTGCCACGCCCTTCGTCGAAAAGCTGACTTGGGCCAAAGGAGTCGACGCCAAGGGGCGTCCCATTGTCAATCCGGAGACGGACCCC
>JBGPKX010000181.1:0-11642 GCA_041486185.1 Bryobacteraceae bacterium
ACGCCGTCGGCGATGCGTTCCGTCAGCCACTCGCCGTACTTGGGATCGGGCGCGCTCTGGAAGAGGTGGCCTGCGGGTGGTGCGCTGTGAGTGTGAGTCGCGGAAATCAGGAGGTGGCTGATCGGCACGTTGTTCTGGTCGCGAATCATTTCCTTAGCCCGATCAATGATGGTCCGGGGCACGGCACAGGAATCCACCACGGCGATCGCCAGCCGCGTGTCGCCGTTATCGAGCGCCAGGCTGCGTACGTGCAACTCGTCGTGCACTTCGGTTCCGATACGGTCGGTCATCCCTCCGGCCAGCGAACAGCCCAGGGGCGGCGTGATGTTGGACGTAGAAGCTCCGGCGCGGAGCTTTCTACCTGCGCCCTCGCCCGCACGCAGAAGGCTCCGGGACTGAAGAGCCGCAAAAGCGCCAGCCAAAGACCGGCTCACGAATTGCCGTCGATTCCAGTTGGAGATTTTCATGGATATTCTTCGCCGTGGCCTTCAGGCCAGATATCATCGCGCCAGCAGGTTTCGTTGGCGGAGCGCAGCGGCGGCCATCTTGGACTCCGCTTGTTTTTCCAGGTAGAACCCCTGCTCCTTCAAGTCTGGCGTTACTCTGGCCATCGAGGAGTTTACCGCACCCGGCGCGCCGTGAGGACTTGCTTGCCGCGGCCGGCCATGGTCAAACCGCAACCAGCGTCGCTCGCCGCTGCTGAAGCGCATCGGGGAATTGGAATCGAAATTGGCGACCAATTGAAGGGATGCCGCGTGCGTGGCAAATTTCCGACGCCGGTCCGTCACTTCGCCAGTTTCTTTTCCAGGCGTGAGGCCTGCGCGTTTAGAGCACCGATCTGTTTCAAGTCTTCTTCCGCCAGGGCGATAGCGTTCTGGATGCGCGAGATTTCAGTACTGCTTACGGGCGCAGCCTCCCGGTTGCGGCGACTGTCGAGCACGCCGGACATGGCGCGGTATTGCTCCGTAATCTCGCGATAACGGCGAAGAATGTTGTTCAGATACATCTCACGGCGGCGGAAGAGTCCCTCCAGTTCCGAAGCTGTCTGGTCGAGCTGTGCGGCGGATTGAGAGGCCCGCGTGGCGTCACCCCTGAGCTTGGCGTTCGCGGATTCGAGCTGTGCCATCCGGCTGGAGTTCGATTTCAGCTCGGCGCGGATGGTCTCAACGGTCTGGTTCGCGTCGCTCAGGCTTCTCTTCAGCTCTTCGTGGGCGGAAGCGAGACGGCGATTTTCCTCGGTTGCGCTCTCGATCCCGGTCTGAAGCTCGGAAACGCGCGCCTGGAGCCGGGCTACCTCAGTATTCGACTGCACCAGCGCCTCGCTCAGGCGCCGGGCTTCATGTTCGGCCGCGGACAACGCGTCCATGCCGGTTGCCGGCGCTTTGGGCTGCGCCAGCCGGGGCGCGGTGGGAGGTGCTTGGGCTGGCGCTGAGGCGGGCTGGGCGCGGCTCAAGCGTTCGAGCTCGCGCCGCAGGTCCAGATTCTGGCGTGTGCGTTCACCCATTTGCGCTGCCTGTTCACGAAGTGCGCGGGCCTGCCACAGGACGCCGACACCACTCCCGATGGCGACGGCCAGGAGCAGGAGAAAGAGCCAGATGGGGATGCGTCTGCGAGTTTGGTTGGTCTCCGGCATCGGCAGAATGGTATCACCTCCTCCGGCGCAGAAGGATGCGCGTGCGGTAGGTGAGCGCATGGCCCCCGTCCGCCAGAGCGACGCGGATCAGCGGGCGTGACGAAACATGCTCGGGCAGGCCCAGCGTCAAGCTGTAATGAGACGTGACGGTCTCGAAACTGCGGTGGATCACCTCAGGAATTTCGGTAGTCGAGCGGCTGAAGAAAGCCGCGCCGCCGGTGGTCTCGGCGAGCTGCTTCATGCCGTTCTGATAAGCCTCATTCAGCCGGTCGCCGTGCTGGCCGAGGTCGACGATGAATATCGGCGCCTGAACCGCTGCCAGAACGGCGGCGAGCTTGGCGATCTTCTCCTGCACCAGCGTTTCCGGAAAACGGCGGCTGAGATCGTGCGAATCGCTCGAATTGATCACTGGATTAGTGAAATCTTCGCGGTAATTCCGCACATCGCCGTCCGTGATATAGAGAATAGCCACGCGCGCCGTGGATTTCTGCAGCATGGCATCTGCGATCTGTCCGGCGGTATCAATGGTGGCGAGCAGGCCCGTCTTGCCGTTGAGCGTCTGCTGCATGATCAGAGTGTAAATAGCATCGCGGTCCGCGGTGGGATCATTCAGGACCAGCAGGCCATCCTGCGCGCGCAGCAGGCCCACGAAAGCGTTGGGAGGGAGTTTGCGGATTTCCGCGGTCAACGTGTCTTTGGCGGGATCGGCCAGGGTCAGGTCGCCCGAAGAAAGATCGAGCACCAGCAGGATGACGAGATCGTAGTCGGGACACTGCACCTGGAGCACGCGCGTCGAGGCGCCGTCAATAGTGGCGGTGAAATCCTTTGCCGAAAGCTCGCGGCCGGGGCTCGCGTCGAGCCAGACCGGAATTCGCACCTGGGTGATGCGCTCGCGCGGAGGCGCAGCCATAGCGGCGAGCGCCAGGCACACCATGGCCGCCACGACGCGCACTAAAAGCTGAACCTCAGGCCCATTTGGATCACGCGGCCGCCACGCGACCCGATGATGTGGCCGGCATTCACGTTGGGCGCGCTGGCAGAGCCGATCACCGGGTCGGGATCGTTCCAGTTCGCGTGATTGAGGAAGTTGAAGCCGGCGGCGTTGAACTCGACGGCGCGCTCCGCGCCCAACGACACGCGCTTGCTGACGCTCAGATCGTAGTCCTGCGCGCCGGGATTGCGCAGCGTGGAATTGGTGCGCGAGGCGTTGCCCATGGTGAAATCCGCGGGCTGCTCGAAAGCCGCGGGATTGAACCAGAGCGAGGGGCCGGGATTGCTGACATCAGGATTAACGCCCGGCACCACGTTCACGTTCAGCGCGGAAATGACGCCGCCGGTGTTGTTGAATTCCGGATGGAGCGCGACGGGCGTCCCGGCGGTGACGGCTGCCGTGCCGCTGACGGACCAGCCGTCCAGAATATAGCGCCGCCAGTCGGAATAGGTAAGAAACGGCTTGTTGGAGCCGAGCGGCAGCTCATAGTTGTAGCTCAATTGCAGCCGCTGCGGCTGGTTGTACGAGGTGAGCGACCACTCATTTTGGCGATTGAAAAAATCCTGCGTGCCGTAGGGCCCGGAATAATCATCCATCTGCTTGGAGACTTCGTAGTAAGCGCTGAGCGACAGGCCCTTCGAGACGCGTTTTTCGACGCGCAGGAATCCGGCGTCCCGTTGGTAACGGCCCAGCGGGTACGAACTGTACAGCTCGAAGCCTTTGTACTGCGGGTAGGGACGCAGCGACTGGTTGAAGACCTCGTCATTGAGCTGGTCGCGGAAGCGGAGCGCCGCGGGCGCGATGGCGTTGGGGTTGGCGGCGCTGTCGCTCACCAGGAGATTGTGGCCGCCGGAATACGCCGCGCCCACAGAGATCACCATGGAGCCCGGCAACTCGCGTTCGAGCGAGACCGAAGCAGACTGGTAAACCGGCTCACGGCTGGTCGCGTCGATCAGGTCGGCGACCGTATTGTTCGCGGCGTCCAGCCGGAGATCGGGAAGCGGATGCGCGGGCGGCGGCAGCGCGGCAGTCAGGGGAACGGCCGGCAGCAATTGCACGTTAGGCGAAATAAAGGTTTCGCGGCTGTTGAAACCCTGCGTGCCCCACTGACCCTCGTAAATAGGGATGGCGGAATATCCTCGAGAGTAGCTCGCGCGGAGCACGGTCTTTGAATCCGCGGTGACGTTCCAGGAGATACTGGCGCTCGGCTCGGCGCGCACGACGGCCGGCCGGAAGCCCCGGCTTTCACCACCGAGATTGGCAGCCGCGAGCGCCCCCTCGCGCCCGTTGGCCGGGTTGAGGAGCTCCAGATCGATCGTGGATTGGCGGTCGAACTTCTCGACGCGCGGCGTGTGGCGCGCAATACGAATGCCGATATTGAGCGCCAGCCCTTTGCGCGGATCGTAATGATCGCGCAGCGCTACCGCAGCCGCGGTGCGGCGGAAATAGGAGGGCGAGGTGACGAAGCTCTGTTCGGCGTACTCGGGCAGCCCCAGGAGAAAACTGGCGAAGGCGTGGCCGGTGTTGACGATGCCGGGCAGACTGGTCAAGCCCGGTGAAAAACGGAAGAGGCCATCGGGGTACGCGGGCCAGAACGAATTCACCTGGTAGAGCGTGTACTGCGCACTCGCGTGCAGCGAATGTTTGCGCCAGCGTGTGGACAACCCGTCGCTCCATACGTAGGTGTTATGCGCATTGGTAGACATGGGATAGGCGCGTCCCATATCCAGGTACGGCTGAAAGTCGTAAACCGGAAACGCGGCCTGGCCCTGGCCGGTGCGCGACGTTGCGGAAGTCGCCTCGAAACTGGCGGTATTTACGGTTTGGGCCGAGGCCGTGAACACGTGCTCGATCGAGCCTCGGCGCGTCGCGAAATGTTGATCCGAGGGGCCCGGATTGGCTGTGGTCGGGAACCACTGGGCGGCGTCCAGCAGACCATTCGAGAAGGCGATCTCGGAGGTCACGTGCTGGCGCTCGCCGAGGGCATGATCCACTTTGCCGATCATGCCGTTGGCGGTATTGCCTTCGGGCGAGTTGATGAAATAATTATTGCGGAAGAATGGGCCAACCGCTGCGTTGGGCTGGGGATAAAGTTCCAGCGCTTGCACGGCCAGACGATTCAGACGGTCAGCCGGGATGAAGTTGCCCGGAAAAGGGTCGCGCAGATATTGCAGATTACCGAGCGAAACCGGCTTCGAGGAATCGTAGGCGGGGTTGAGCCGGGTAGTTGCCGGATCGAAAATGGGCAGCTGGTTGCCCGCATCGTCCACCACGTGAGAATAGTCGCCGGTACGCTCGGCCATGGTGGGAATGGTGCTCAGGTGGGTGCGCGAAAGGTGCTCGCGCACGCCTTCAAACGAGAGTGAAAGATAGGTGCCACTCTTGTGAACCATGCCGGGTACGAAAAACGGCCCGGCGGCGTTGAAACCGAACTGATTGCGGCGCAGCAGCGATTTGTTTTCTCCGCGCTGGCTGATCTCGTGCGGCACGGCGTCCAGAAAATCGTTGCGCAAGTTCTCGTACAGTCGCCCATGCCATTCCAGGATCGGGCTCTGCTTCCGCGTATTTTGGGCGGCGCCGTCGCCACGCAATCCCAGATTCGCGGTCTGGATCTTGAACTCGTCGATGGCGCGCTGGATTTCGGCCGGTGCTTTGGGCTGTTCCTGCGCGCAGGCGTATGCGACCAAAAAACACATCCCGAGCGTAGTCATCGCCGATCGCATACCTTCAGTTTACAATTCGGAACTTTGTTCGTCGAATCGCATCCGGGGAAGGTCCCGGGTCAAGGGTCCTTCCTCGACTCTACCAGGATCGAGACTGCGCAGGCATGTTCAGCGAGCGTTCTCACGATCTGACGAGGCGTCAGGTTTTAAGGCATCGCAAGAGATTGTCGTGAAGGATTTCTCCATCTGCGGTGACGCCACCTTTCATCGGAGGCGACGCAGGCGTTAGAAAATGATCTTGGCACTCAACTGCAAGGTGCGAGGATTGTTTGCCGTACCGAAAATCCTGCCGAAGCTGGAGGGTCCGCCATGTCGTTGGCGGGCTGGCCATAGATCACCGTGTTCAGCACGTTGAAGGCTTCCGCTCGAAACTCGATCCGTCTGGTTTCGAGCGTGGCTTGCCGCCAGATCCGTAGCCAATGCCTTCTGCTTGCTGGCTCCGCGTTGCCGTACTGGATTGAGGCGAGTGTGTTCTGGAGCGCTCGGAAAGCGACAGATGCCTTCGGCACATCCTCCGGGGGCCAACCGCGATCAAAGGTCAGCCAAAAACGTGAACCGTGCTAGTCCAAGCTCACCTCGAATCGGCTGGAGCGAAGAAAGTCGACGGCAACTACCGGATGAATCCCGCCGACGGCGTGATTGTTCCCCCGCGAGTCGCGTCAAGAACTCCTGCCGAAGCTAGCGCCGCCAACCAAGAGCCGATAGCGGCGTTTCTGATCGGTCACGCAAGCCCCCAGTGTTTGAGCTGAGCCCCTTCCAAGCACTGGAATAGGAGTTTGTCGCCGCTGGCACCTTCACGCCAGATGGAATGTCCCGCGCTTTTTATCTCGTCCAGTCCTCGGACACGCCCGGCTGGAACTTGGTGTGGTTTGCCATTTCTTGATCCTAAATTGAAGGACCGCTCACTCCCTGTATGAATCCTCCGCCATATTTCCACTCGGGCCGCTGATCGAACAAACTTACTTGAAGAGCGCAACCAGACACCAGGCGCGCAGATCCACCCTGAGGCAAGTCTCGGTGGTCCTTTTGGATTTGGAATGAATTGGAATGAAACTGCGAGTCTGGAGGTCTGTAAACTACTGAATCTATGGTGGCCAGGGACGGAATCGAACCGCCGACGCCAGCCTTTTCAGGGCTGCGCTCTACCAACTGAGCTACCTGGCCGGGAAATTTCAGTTTAGCAAACGGAGCGGCTGCGCGCCTGCGGGGTTCACACTTTTTCGAGAGCAGCCAGCGCCTCTCCGGTCACCTTCTCGACGTCGGCGTGCAGGCTGTTGCCGTGCGCGTCCATCGTGACGATGGCGGCGAAGTCGCGAACGCGCAGGTGCCACATGGCTTCCGGAATGCCGAACTCCATCAAGTGCACGCCAAGCACTTTCTCGACGGTGCGCGCGTAGTATTGCGCGGCGCCGCCGATTGCGTTGAGATATACCGCGCCGGCGTCTTTCAGCGCGGCCAGCGTCTTCGAGCCCATGCCGCCCTTTCCAACGACGGCGCGCACACCGTACCTGCGGATGATGTCGCCTTGGTAAGGCTCCTCGCGGCTGCTGGTGGTCGGGCCGGCGGCTTTCACCACCCACTCTTCACCCTGCTTCAGCATCACCGGGCCGCAATGATAGAGGACCGCGCCGCGCAGATCGACCGGCGGCGGGTTCTTCATCAGATACGCATGCACGTTGTCGCGGCCGGTGAACATTTCGCCGCACACCAGCACCACGTCGCCCACCTTCAGCGCGCGAACCGCGGCCTCGGAAAGGGGAGGCGTCAGGATCACTTCGCGGCCGGTCAGCGAAAAGCCCTGGCCGCGCGTCATGCGCTCGATGGGCCGCGCGGGATCGCGGTAGAGCCATTTGGTAATTGCGCCGTTCACGGACTCCAAGCGCACGCCCAGCCGGCGGAAGGCCCAGCAGTCATAGGCCACCGACACAAAAAAACTCGCGGGCAGCCGATTGGCGGCCGCGATCTTGCATCCGATCAGAGAAGCTTTTCCCCCGAATCCCATGGCGCCCACGCCCAGGCGGTTGGCTTCGTCCATGATCTCGGCTTCGAGTTTGGCGAGCTGCGGATCGGGATTCACATCGTCCAGCGTGCGAAACAACTGCTGCTTAGCCAGCGCGTAACCGTGCGCGCGGTCGCTGCCAATGCACACACCCAGCGCGCCAGGTGAGCAACCCTGTCCCTGCGCCTGCCACACGGCGTGCAGCATGCATTTGCGCACGCCTTCCAGATTGCGGTCCGCGCGTCCCAGGTGATCCAGGTCGCAGGGCAGGGAATACTGGATGTTCTTATTTTCGCAGCCGCCGCCTTTCAGCAGCAGCTTGACTTCGATGTCGTCTTCTTCCCACTGCTCAAAGTGAATCACGGGCGTCTCTTCGCCCAGGTTATTTCCGCTGTTTTTCCCGGTAATCGAATCCACCGAGTTGGGTCGCAGCTTGCCGCGTTTGGTCGCCTCCGCGACGGCGTCCTGAATGGCCTTCCGAATCTTGATCTGGTTCACGCCCACCGGCGTATGCACGAAGAACGTGGGCATGCCGGTGTCCTGGCAGATGGGACCCTCATCGTCGGTGGCCATATCGATGTTGCCCAGGATGATGTTCAGCGCTTGCGAGGATTGCGTTCCCGGCGTTTCGCCTGAGCCCGCGAGAGACATGGCGGCGCGCACGTCCGGAGGCAGGTTGGTCGAAGTCTGCGTGATCAGCTCGAGCAGGCTGTTGATCAGAAATTCCATCGGGTTGGTCTCGCACTCATTCTAACTTGATGCGCACCTGCGCCGTCATTCCGGGACGAACCACGGCGCTTGGGCTGATGAAGGCCAGCAGGACGTCGCTCCCTTTGATCTCTTTGACGCTGGCCGGTATTGCGCCTGGCAAGTCGGCAACGAAGACCAGCGCGTCCTGGCCCGGGCGGATGCGCTTCAGCGCGGACGGTTCCGGCTGGATGGTCACCGCGAGCTGTGAAAGATCCGTCGCAATTTCGAGCAAATCTTTGGCCTCCTCCGGACCGATCAGCTTGCCCGGCTCGCCTTTCCTGGCGACCAGAACTCCATTCACGGGCGAACGAATGTCTGCGCCGGCCGATTGTGCAGTAGCGGCCTCCATCTCGGCATTGCGTTCCTCGAGCGCGTGTCTGGCGGCATCGAGATCGCGGATGAGATCGGCGGAGCGACTCTCGGCCTGCCGGGCGAGTTCATCCAGACTGTTGAACTCCGTACGCGCGGTTTCGAACTCGCGCTCGGCTTTTTCATACACCAGCCGCGGCGTGGCGCCTTCGCGGTTCAGCATCTGCTGGCGGAGATGAGTCTTCTCGGCGCGCGCGAGCTGATCGCGGGACCGGTTGGCATCCGCTCGGGATCGCGAGGCTTCCAGACGCGCGGCGATGATCCGGCCTTCGATCGAGTTGACTTTTTCCTGCGCGTTCTGCGCGGTGCGAGCGGCCTCGTCGCGCGCGGATTCGAGACCCTGGCTGGCGATGTGCGCAAGAAGCTGCCCCTCGGAGACATCCTGGCCCACTTCGACGAGAAAGGAATCGATCGTGCCCGTCACGGACGCGCCCACCGGGACCACGTGCTGCGCCTGAATTTTCCCCGGGAGACTGAGATCGGATATGGGCGGAGCCGCAGGTTCTTTTGCCGGAGCGGTTTTGCGCGACTCGTGCCGGAGCAGCGAGATCGCGCCTGCCGCGCAGGCCAGAGCAATCACGAAGCCCGAGAACAGCAGCCATTTACCGCGCATGAAACGATGATATCAGCGTGGTCTGAACGCTTCCCGGACGCGATTTCGCGTAGTATACTTCTGGACGAAGATCATATGAGGCCGGAGGGCCGCGCGTGCAGAAGACTTTGCTTACCTCTTTTCTGATGGCAGGTTTCGCGGTGCTAGCGTCCGCAGCGCCGGTAATCGGCACGGGTGGCGTGCTTAACGCGGCCAGCAATGCTCTTCCGGGACTTCCGAATTCCGCCATCGCGCAGGGCTCCATTTTCGTTATTTACGGCGTGGGGCTGGGACCTCCGCCTCCGGAAGGCACTGCGGTTACATCGGGGCCATTCCCTTTACCAAAGGTGCTGCCGTCGCCTAATGGCACTTCGGTTAGCGTGAAGATGGGCAGCACATCGGTCGACGCGCTCCTCATCTACACTTCACCCACGCAGATCGCCGCCGTCCTGCCTTCCAAAACGCCCGTGGGCACCGGGCAGATCACCGTGACATACAGGGGAGCTACCAGCCCGGCCGCGCCGATCACGGTGGTTGCCAATTCCGTCGGCATTTTCACCTTGAACCAGGGAGGCAGCGGGCCGGCGGTGGTTCAGAATTTCGTTACCGCCACGTCTCTCCCTGTGAATACATTGACTTCCCCGGCCACACCCGGACAGACTTTGATCCTTTATGGCACGGGCCTTGGTCCCGTGGCCTTCGATGAATCGCAGCCCGCGCAGTCGGGAACGGTTGGCGCCAACGACTTCGAGCTTGACGTCGGCGGCATACCGGCCTCGGTCACCTATCACGGCCGCAGCGCCTGTTGCGCGGGTCTCGACCAGATCAACTTCATGGTTCCCGCGGGCGCCGATGGCTGCTATGTCCCTGTGTCGATAAGAGACGGAGGTGTAATCAGTAACTTCACGACCATTTCCGTTTCACCGAACGGACAGCCCTGCAACGACCCCACAGGTTTCAGTGCCAGCAACTTAGTGAAGATCGTCCAAGGCCTTGCGCTCAACGCCGCCGTCATCACGCTGACGCACACCATCACCCAGAAGTCGCCGACCACGACCGGTATCGGACCGGGACAGCGTCTGGCCGCCTCCGGCGCCAAGGATACGATAACAACGGAGGACACTGCCGCCGGACTTTTCTTCAGCTATGACGCAGGCGTCATTAAGTCTCAGGGCCTGAACCGCACGCCGTCGCCCGGGTCTTGTCTCGTTTTCACTTCGAAAGGGAACTCACCGTCCACCGACCCGTTTCAAGCGACTCCCCTGGATGCCGGACCGGTGGTCAACCTCAAAGGCGGACCTACGAATTCGAGCGTTCAATTGGCGCCGCTGCTGCAGGCCCCTGGAATCTACATCCCGGGCGGCGCGCTGCTTCCGGGTTTTGTAGGCGCCGGCCGCTACACGGCAATCAATGGTTTCGGTGGAATTGACATCAAAGGGTTCGACGCCGATGTGACCTTTCACGATCCTCTCATCTGGAACAGCCAGGACAGCTTCACCAGTGTGACTCGTAGCCAGGGCGTGAACGTATCGTGGAGCGGCGGCAGCCCGGGTGACTTGGTGGAAATCACGGGCAGCGGGCCCGCGTTTACGTCCACGCTTCAACCTCTGTCGCAGGCTTCCTTCACGTGCGTCGCGCATTGGGAAGACGGGCAATTCACCGTTCCTCCGGCGGTTCTGGAATCGTTGCCGCCAAACACACCCTTTCTGCCGGGAATTGCGACCGGAACTCTGGGCGTCGCGGGCTTTAGTTATTCAAAGTTCGGCGCAACCGGTCTCGACCTGGGGCTTTTCATCAGAATTTCGTCCAACGTCTCTACCGTGATTTATCAGTAAATCATGGTTCTTTAGACGCAACGAACGAGGAAGACCGCTTGCTGACACACGCGGCTCGGAATGTGTGTTACGGAGCCGGTGCGTTGCGAAGCCGATGGGTTGTGGAGCCGATGCGTTACTGAGCCGCGACCGTGAGGGAGTGGTTCGGCATTATTATCGTAGGAGTTTCGCCGCGCCGCCCCATCTCGGCGTCGCCGCGTCTGCCAGGCTGTAGCATGGCTGCGGTACGCCAATGGTGTGCCGCCTAGCCGCTCATCGACCCCAGGAACTGAGCGTTAGTCTGGGTCTTATTGAGCTTGTCGATCAATAGCTCCATGGTCTCGACCGGCGACAGCGGGTTCAGCACCTTGCGCAGGATCCATACCCGGTTGAGCTCTTCTTTCGGAAGCAGCAGTTCTTCCTTGCGCGTGCCGCTCTTGTTGATGTCGATGGCGGGGAACACGCGCTTGTCGACCAGTTTGCGGTCGAGGTGGATTTCCATGTTGCCGGTGCCCTTAAATTCCTCGAAGATGACGTCGTCCATGCGGCTGCCAGTGTCGATTAGGGCGGTCGCGATGATGGTGAGCGAGCCGCCTTCTTCGATGTTGCGCGCGGCGCCGAAGAACCGCTTGGGGCGCTGGAGGGCGTTGGAATCGACGCCGCCCGAGAGCACTTTGCCCGACGGCGGCACGATGGTATTGTAGGCGCGCGCCAGGCGCGTGATGGAATCCAGCAGGATGACAACGTCTTTCTTGTGCTCGACCAGGCGCT
>JBGPKX010000182.1:0-11630 GCA_041486185.1 Bryobacteraceae bacterium
CCACGCACTGGGTTCGATGCCCGCGGTGTTACCGCGCAAGTAAACTTTCTCGCCGATTTCGATGGTCTCAATGGCAAGCGGCGCGCCGGCCGCTTCCAGGATCCGGAGCGTGGCACTCATAATCTCCGGACCAATGCCGTCGCCATGGGCGACTGTAATGGGAACTTTCACATCCATAAGGTGGAGTACCCAAGATAAGGAATTATTGGGGCTGGCGCAACCGCGTATAGGATAATGAAAATTCCCTTGGCCGCGAGGCCGGCAAAGCAAGACACGTCATGCGCATCTGTTATCTGGACGCCTTTTCGGGCATCAGCGGAGATATGCTGGTCGGCGCGCTCGCCGACGCCGGCGCGGATTCGTCCGCCATCACCGATGCGTTGCGCTCGCTCCATAGCGGCGCTTTCGTATCTTTCGAGAAAGTGAAGCGCGGCGGCATCGCGGCCTCGAAGTTTCATGTGCGCGTGGAGGAGGCGCCCAAGCACCGGCACCTTTCCGGGATTCTCAAGATGATCGAGGCCGCGTCTCTGCCCGATCGTGTAAAACAGAACGCTTCGGCCGTGTTTCGGCGGCTGGGCGAGGCGGAAGCCGCGGTGCACCAGACCGCGATCGAGAAAGTGCATTTCCACGAGGTGGGCGCGGTAGATTCGATCGCCGACATCGTGGGCGCATGTCTGGGGTTTGAGCTGCTGGGCGTGGGCGCGATCTACAGTTCGCCGCTCAATCTGGGCAGCGGCACGGTGAAGGCCGAGCACGGCGTGATGCCGGTCCCTGCGCCAGCCACAGCAGCCCTGGTCGCGGGCAAGCCGGTCTATTCGCGCGGTCCGGCGGTCGAGCTGACTACGCCCACCGGAGCCGCGGTTGCCGTGACACTGGCGCAGGATTTCGGCGTGATGCCGCCCATGAAAATTGCATCGGTCGGCTATGGCGCGGGCGATCGCGATTTCACCGAGCAGGCCAACGTGTTGCGGATCTTCGTCGGCGAAGCTTCCGGCGCCATAGAGGCTACAACGGTCGCTGTCATCGAAGCCAATATCGACGATTCCAGTCCGCAGGTGCTGGGCTATGCGGTTGAGCGCCTGCTCGAAGCCGGTGCGTTGGATGCCACGCTCGAGCCGCTCGAAATGAAAAAAGGCCGGCCGGGCTCGCTGCTGCGCGTGATTGCGACGCCCGAGCAGCGCATGCCGCTGGCCGACATTATTTTCCACGAGACCAGCACGCTTGGGTTGCGCATCTACATGGCCGAGCGCGTGGTGCAGGCGCGGCGATGGGTGGAAGTCGAAACGCCGCATGGCAAGGTGCGCATCAAAGTCTCCGAGCGCTCCTTCGCGCCGGAGTACGAAGACTGCCGCGCGCTGGCCCGCGCAACCGGCGTGGCATTGAAAGACATCATCGCCGAAGCCAATTTTGCGTATCTGAAAAACAATCGATGAAATATTACCTGACCACGCCCATTTATTACGTCAATGCGGCCCCGCACATCGGCCATACGTACACGACTATCGCGGCCGATGTGATCAAACGTTTCAGACGCATGATGGGCGACGAGGTGGTGCTGACCACCGGGACCGACGAGCACGGCCAGAAGGTCGAGCGCGCCGCCAAAGCCGCCGGGAAGGCGCCCGAAGAGTTCACCACCGCCATCGCCGCGGAGTTTCGCAAGCAGTGGGACGACTTCGGCCTGAAGTACGATCACTTCATTCGCACGTCTGATCCGCGGCATCACGAAACCGTGCGGTGGCTGTTCGAGCGCTGCATGAAGAACGGATACATCTCTAAAGGCAGTTACACCGGACAATATTGTGTTTTCGACGAGCTGTACGTGAACGAGGCCAAGCCCGGCGATCCATGCCCGGATTGTGGCCGGCCGACGGAAACCGTTACCGAGGAGAATTACTTCTTTAAACTGTCGGCCTTCACGGAGCGCTTGCTCAAGTACTACGAAGAGCATCCCGACTTTATCCAGCCCGATTCGCGGCGCAACGAAGTGCTCTCGTTCGTCAAGCAGGGGCTCAACGATCTTTCGATCACCCGGACGACCATCAAGTGGGGCATCCCGGTTCCCGTCGAGGGCCATCACGTGTTCTACGTATGGTTCGACGCGCTGATCGCCTACATGACCGCCGTGCGCGGCCAGAAATCCGGCGATGGCGCCGACCTCTGGCCCGCCGACCTGCACCTGATCGGCAAGGAAATCGTGCGCTTCCACGCCATCTTCTGGCCGGCGTTTTTGATGGCCGCCGATCTGCCGATCCCGAAGCGCATCTATGCTCACGGCTGGCTGCTGTTCGAGCACGACAAGATGAGCAAGTCGCGCGGCAACATCGTGCGCGCCGAACCCATTCGCCGCGTGATGGGGGCCGATGCGCTGCGCTACTTTCTGCTGCGCGAAGTTGTCTTCGGACAGGACGGCAGCTTCAGCTACGATGCGCTGATCGGGCGGTATAACTCGGAACTGGCCAACGGCCTCGGCAATCTGGCGAGCCGGACGCTGACGATGATCAAGGATTATACGGGAGAGCGTATCCCAGAAGTCGGCGAGCACGAGCGCTCCTCGGAAATCGAATCGGTCGCGGGGAATACGATTACGGGTGCGCTCGAGGCGTTCGAACGGTTCGAGTTTTCTAAAGCGCTCGAGGCCATCTGGGGACTCCTTTCCGCCGTAGACAAGTTCATTGTTCGCCAGGCACCGTGGAAACTCGCGAAGGAGCCGGCGCCAAGCGACAAAGTTCGGCTGGATACCACGCTATACACAGCCGCCGAGGCCCTCCGCATCGCCACCGCCCTGCTTTCGCCCGTCCTCC
Source organism: Bryobacteraceae bacterium (assembly GCA_041486185.1). Taxonomy (GTDB): domain Bacteria; phylum Acidobacteriota; class Terriglobia; order Bryobacterales; family Bryobacteraceae; genus QHXW01. The sequence continues at coordinate 2,805 of JBGPKX010000182.1, forward strand.
CCGAATCCTGCGCCAAGATCTGGTCGCAGCTTGGGATGCCAGAGTCGCTCGAATCCGTCCGCTTCGACTCGCTCGCCTGGGGACAGTTGCGGCCCGGCCAGAAAATCGGCCAGATCGCCGCCGTCTTCCCGCGCGTCGACGCTAAGCCAGCCATTGAGCAAATGCGCGATCTCGAAGCCAAGGTCTCGGCGGAACAAGCCGTGCTCCTGGGCAAGTCTCCAGCCCCCGGCCCCCAAGCCGAAACCGCCGGCTCCCAAATCACCATCGACGATTTCTCGAAAGTCGACCTCCGCGTGGGCCAGGTGCTTTCCGCCGAGCGTGTCAAAGGGGCCGACAAGCTGCTCCACCTGAAAGTCGATCTCGCCGAAGCCGAGCCGCGCTCCATTGTCGCCGGCATCGCCGAAGCCTACGCGCCCGAAGTGCTCGTCGGCCGCAAAGTCGTCATCGTCGCAAATCTCGCGCCGCGCAAACTCCGTGGACTCACCTCGAATGGCATGATCGTGGCGGCATCGGTCGAGGGCGGTAAACCCGTCTTGGCAAGCTTCCTCGAAGACATCCCCGTAGGTGCGCGGCTGAAGTGAAGCTGGTCGATTCCCACTGCCATCTGGACGACGAGCAGTTCAAGGGCGACCGCGAGGCCGCTATCGAACGCGCCCGTGACGCCGGCATCGAGCGCATGATGGCCATCGGGACCGGCGGGGGCCCACCCGATCTCGAAACCGCCATCCGGCTGGCTGGGCAGTATTCATTCATATACGCCACGGTCGGCGTCCACCCGCACGATGCCGCCAAGGCCGTTCCCGAAACATTCGAACGCCTGGTGAATCTGGCGCGCCATCCCAAGGTGCTGGCTATCGGCGAAATCGGCCTCGATTATCATTACGATTTCTCTCCCCGTGACGTGCAGCAAAGAGTCTTCGCTGCGCAACTCGATCTGGCCGCCCGCGCGCGAAAACCCATCGTCATCCACACGCGCGAAGCCTGGGACGACACGCTGGCCCTCATCCGCCAGCACGGCCTACCCTTCGGCGGCATCATGCACTGCTTTACCGGCGGGCCGAAAGAAGCGGAGCAGGCGCTGGCACTCGGCTTCCACCTCAGCTTCGGAGGCATCCTGACTTTCCCGAAAGCGGACAACGTTCGCCAGGCCGCGACCCTCACACCGGACGATCGTCTGCTGGTCGAGACCGACGCGCCCTACCTTGCGCCCATCCCGCACCGCGGCAAGCGCAATGAGCCGGCTTTCATGCTGGAGACCGTCCGGCGCCTGGCAGAGGTGCGCGGCGCGACGCCCGACGAGATCGCGGCCGTCACCACTCGGAATTTCGACCAGCTTTGCGGCCCCGCCGCCGGCCCCTGTTAAATTCCGCGACTCAGTTGCATTCCCCGCGCGCTTCGTGCATTCTAATAGGTTTTCCATTCTCGCCAGTTCATGCGCATACGCATCCTCTACCACGATCACTGCTTCGACGGCGCGGCCTCAGCGGCCTTTTTCAGCCGTTTCATGGAGGGCGTTTTTCATCCCAGTGCGGAGTTCGCGTACACCGGCATGGCGCACAAGGCGTCGCAGCTTTTCGAACCCGAGCTTTTCGATGGCGACGAGAACGCCATTGTGGACTTCAAGTATTCGAGCGATCCGAACCTTACGTGGTGGTTCGATCATCACCAGAGCGCCTTTCTGACGCCTGAAGACGCCGAGCATTTTCGCCAGGACCATAGCGGCCGCAAGATGTACGATCCTTCGTTCAAATCGTGCACCATGTTCATCTGCACGGTGGCCCGGGACAAGTTCGGTTTCCAGGCTCCCGATCTGGCGCAACTGGTTCACTGGGCCAATATCATTGATGGCGCTCAATATCCCGACGCCAAAACGGCGGTCGAGCTGGGCGCGCCGGCCATGAAGCTGACCCTGGTGATCGAGGGCTCCAAAGGATCGGCCATGGTGCAAAAAATTATCGGCTGGATGCGCCACCGCACGCTCGAGGAAATTGTCGCCGAGCCGGAAGTGCAGCAGTTATTCGATGTGCTGTATCAGCGGCATCTGGACTCGGTGGACATGATCCGCACTCGTGCGCATCAGGACAACGGCGTGGTGTACTTCGATCTGACGGGATACGATCTCGAAGGTTATAACAAGTTCATTCCGTACTATCTTTTTCCGGACAGTACTTACACCGTATCGGTAAGTCCCTCCAGTTTCCGCACGAAGGTCTCGGTGGGTTCGAATCCCTGGACACCCGAAGAACCCAAGCACAACCTGGCCAGTATCTGTGAGCGCTACGGCGGCGGCGGCCACCCGCGCGTTGGCGCTATCAGCTTCGAGCCGGGGGCGCTGGAGAAAGCGCGCGCCGTGGCCGCGGAGATCGCGCAAGAGCTGAAGAGCTAGAATAGCCGTATGCCTTCCCGAACGCTCGTTTCGGTGGAAGAATACCTGCACACCAGCTACGATCCCGACTGCGACTACGTAGATGGCGAGATCGTGGAGCGTAACGTGGGAGAACTGGATCACAGCGATTTGCAAGCCGAAATCGTCGCGTACTTTCGGTCGCGATGGCGAAAACGCGGTTTCCACGCATATCCCGAACTGCGCGTGCAGGTTTCACGCACCAGGTTCCGCATCCCTGACATTTGCGTCGCCGCCGGGAAAAAGCCGACCGAGCAGATTCTAACCAAGCCGCCGCTGGTTTGCATCGAGATCCTCTCCAAGGACGACCGCATGGGCCAGATGCAGGAAAGAATCGACGACTATCTGAAATTCGGCGTCAGCCACGTCTGGGTCGTCGATCCCCGTACGCACCGCGCCTGGGTCTACACCAAAGACGGCGGCCATGAGGCCAAAGACGGCATCCTGCGCACCGAAAATCCCGCTCTCGAGTCATCGCTTCCCGAAATATTCGCGGCTCTCAAGTAGTTTCTCCACGTGCTTGGCTAGCACGTCGCACTCGAGATTTACGCGGTCGCCCGGTTTGTGCGTACCGAGCGTGGTGTTCTGATATGTGTGCGGAATAATCGTCACGCCGAGAATGTCGCGTTCGAGCGAAGCGATGGTCAGGCTGATGCCGTCGATTGCGATCGAGCCCTTGAACACCAGATAACGGTCGAGTTCCGCGGGCACTCGAATCTTGAGCCACCAGTTTTCGTCTCCCAGTTGTTCGAGCGACAGGAACTCGCCCGTGCCATCCACGTGGCCCTGCACGATGTGGCCGCTCAGGCGGTCCGTGGGCGAAAGTGGCCGCTCCAGATTCACGCGCGCGCCCGGCGCCAGGTCGCCCAGATTGCTGCGCCGCAGCGTCTCCGGCGCCAGGTCCGCCGAGAAGGAATCGCGGCCCAGTTCGACGGCAGTGAGGCACACGCCGTTCACCGCGATGCTGGAGCCCGGCTTCAAGTCTTCGAGCACGCGCGCACACCGCACTCGCAGCCGCGCACCCGCGGTCTGTTTCGCGAGCCACTCAACCGCCCCTAGTTCCTCAATAATCCCGGTGAACAATCAGTATTCCCTCCGGACGTAGCCTTCGACGGCGAATTCGTCTTCGGCAATCGGATGCACCTGGATGCCACGCAGCAGGATGGCATCCATGCGCCGGCGCCGGCCCGGCCCGCCGGCCATGGGCAGAGCTTCGGTTCCGCCCAGAATCTTCGGCGCGTAATAAAAGAAGATCTTGTCCACCACCCCGCTATCGAGCGCCGCCCAGTTCAGCATACTTCCAGCCTCAATGATCAGCGAGAGGCGCTTGTCCTGGCCCAACCACTCGACCAACCGGCGCAGATCGGTTCTGCCGACACGTCCGTCGAAGGTCAGCACCTTCACGCCGCGGCTCTCGAGTGCCTTGCGCCGGTCCGGAGAAGCCGCCGAGGTCGTGACGATGGCCAGATCGTCCTTGGCACTCGACACCATTTTCGAATCGACCGGGATACGAAGCTGCGAATCGGCCACTACGCGTAGCAATGGCCGGCTGCGCGGCAGGCCGGTCCGGTCGGTGAGCCGGCAATCATCCGCCAGCACCGTGCCCACGCCGGTCAGGATGGCGTCGGCGTGATGCCGCAACTGCTGCACGTGCGCGCGCGCCACTTCGCTGGTGATCCATCCGCGATTATCGTCGGGGGCGGCGATTTTGCCGTCGAGGGTCAGCGCGGTCTTGAGCGTCACCAGCGGCCGGCCGGTGCGCATGAAATGCACGAAGTCCTCGTTGAGCTTTTCGGCCGCCGCCGCAAATTCCTCTGCCGGCTCTACGGCAACGCCCGCGTCGCGTAATTTGCGAAAGCCTTCCCCCGCAACCTGCGGATTGGGATCTTGCATAGCGGCGATCACCCGGCTCACCCCCGCCGCGATCAAAGCGTCGGCGCACGGTGCGGTGCGGCCCTGGTGTGAACAGGGTTCAAGATTGATGTAGAGTGTCGCGCCGCGCGCCCGCGCGCCGGCTTCATCCAGTGCCACGATCTCAGCGTGCTTCAGACCGCCGTAGGTGTGGAAACCCCGGCCCACCACCTCGCCATCGCGCACCAGTACTGCACCCACAGCGGGATTCGGGCTGGTCTGTCCCTTTCCCCGGCGCGCCAGCTCCAGCGCCTCGCGCAAGAACTCGGAATTCATTTTTCGAATAGCGACGCGATGAATTTTTCCGGATCGAACGGCACCAGATCGTCGACCTTCTCGCCGATGCCCACGTAGCGAATCGGCAGGTTCAGCTCGCTCGCGATGGCGATTACGACTCCACCCTTGGCTGTGCCGTCCAGTTTAGCCAGAATGATACCCGTGACGCCGGAAGTTTCGGTAAATCGCCGGGCCTGCTCGAGGCCGTTCTGTCCGGTGGTGGCATCGAGCACCAGCAGCACTTCATGCGGCGCTCCCGGAATCACGCGCGAAGCCGTGCGGCGCATCTTTTCCAGCTCCGCCATCAGATTGGCCTTGGTTTGCAGGCGCCCGGCCGTATCCACGATCACGTAGTCCGTTTTACGCGCGCGCGCCGCCTGCAAAGCGTCAAACAGCACGGCGCTCGGATCGGCGCCCGGCTTTTGCCGGATCACTTCGGTAGAGGTGCGCTCGCCCCAGATCTCGAGCTGCTCGATGGCCGCGGCGCGAAACGTGTCGGCGGCGCACAGCAGCACACTCCGGCCCTCGGCCTTATAGCGGCTGGCCAGCTTACCGATGCTGGTGGTTTTCCCGGCCCCGTTCACGCCCACCACCATCACGACCGCCGGCGGCTCGTCCACACGCGGAAGCGGGCGCTCGGTGGCTTGCAGGATCTCCAGGAGGTGTTGGCGAATCAGGCCGCGCAATTCGGATGCGTCGCCCACCATCCTGCGGTCCACCTGCTGCCGGATGCGCTCCAGAATCTCGGTTGTGGTCTTGATGCCGATGTCCGCGCTGACGAGCGTGTATTCCAGCTCGTCCAGCAGGTCGGCATCGATCTCCTTCCTGCCGGCGAGAGCGTCTTCGAGACGCGTAACCAGGCCCGCGCGCGTCTTCTCGACTCCGCTCTTCAGCCGTTCCAGCAGGGATGGCTCTTGTTCAACCGAGCCGAATAGCGTTTGAATCATTTTGATTCATTGTAACAATCGATGGAAATCGGATTGACGGTATACTTTGAAACGCTCGCCTGATCGAATGACGGAAACTGATCCACAACCCGCGCCCGGACTGCGACGCGAGCGGCCCGGCTGGCTGGCCATCGCCTTTATCGGGATTTGCGTGCTCACTCCGGTCGCTCTCTATCTCACCGGCGTCCGCATGATCCACAAGCCGTCTCTTCGCCCGGCGATCGCGGTCCTGCCATTCACGGCGGTCGATGCCGATGCGGAGGCCGCGCGCTTCGGCGACGGCCTCAAGGCGCAGTTGAAGGACGCGCTGCGGCACGCCAGCGAGCTGCGCGTGGTCGACCGCGGCGCCGATGTAGTGGTGCAAGGGACGGTGGAGAGATCCGCGCACCGGCTGCGCGTCACTGCCTGGCTCATCCGGGCGGCGAATCGATATCAGCTCTGGGCGCATACATACGAGCTGGATGCGCAGAACGACGGTGCTGCGTCCGCTCAGTTGGCGCAGACGATCGCCACTGCTGTGCGCGCCGAGTTGCATATCAGGTAGGACAGGCATTCTTGCCGGTTCATGGGCTCTTGGTGGTCTTCGCGATGGACAGGCAGGAATGACTGCCCTATCTCCTGCGGCGGTCCTTCCATGCCTTCACGTACGGCTCAGTCTTCGGATTAGCCTCGTTCCACCTGGGTGGCTCGGGGTTGTCCGCGACCATCATGATCCCCAGCGCCACCATGCGGTCCACTTTCGCCATGTTGTCGTAGTTGATCTTCTGCCACTCGTCGGTGACCTTGTGGTAATCCGGGAAGTCGACTGCCACCGCCAGCGTGTGCGCCGGCACTCCCTGCTTCGCGAGCGACGCGTTATCGCTACGCTCAAACAAGGAATCGCCGTAAGGCTCGTCGCTCAGTACCCGCACTCCCGTCCTTGCTCCCGCGGCACGGAACACGCGCGGCAGGTCGGAATAGTCGAAGCCCGTAAACGTAACTTGGGAGATTTTCGCGCCGTCGGTCGCGTCCGTGCGGCCCACCTGCTCCAGATTCACGTCGGCCACGGTCGCCTCGATGGGAAACACCGGATGGCTCGCATAGTAGAGCGAGCCCAGCGTGCCCTCCTCCTCGCCGAAGAACGTCATGAAGACGATGCTGCGCTTGGGCCGCGGCTGGAGCGTGGCCAGCGCGCAAGCTAGCTCGATCACTGAAACCGTTGCGCTGCCGTCGTCATTGGCGCCGTTGAAGATGCGGTCTCCCGTGCCATCGAGCTTCATACCGAGGTGATCGTAATGCGCCGTCACCAGCACGTACGTGTTCTTGAGGGCCGGATCCGACCCACGCAGCAGCCCGATCACGTTGCGCGCCTTTGACGGATTTTCAGCGGACTTTTCGTGTGGGATCGGGGTTCGACGGCTGCCATGCTCGGTGGTCGTCTCGAAACCGCCCTTGTCCGGCTGGATCTCGCGCATGTCAGCGGTCTGGTAGTAGCCGTCATCCCCCGCCGGCTCGAGTCCTGCCCGGCGGAATTGCGCGGCAATATACTCTGCCGCCAGATCGAGCCCGCGCGAAGGAGTCGCCCGCCCTTCCAGTAAATCCGAGGCGAGAAAGGAAAGGTGTCCGCGCAGCGAATTGGCGGAGATCCGGCGAAGTACGGCTTGAGTCTCGGGAGCCAGCGGAGCGGGCGGGGCCGCACCCGTCCGGGTAATGACGACGAATAGAAGAAGTAGGACCGGCCCCGCGACGGAGAGGATTCCCGCCGGTCCGCTGCCCCAGGAAAATCTAATGCGGCAGGTCTCCGTGCGGCTTTTTCTGGCTGATCTCTTCGTAGGTGTCCTTGACCTGGGCCGGCAGGAAGGCTCCCACCCAGTTCTTCACAGGATCCGGTAATCTGATAGACGTGCTTGCCGGAACCTCGTTTCCATACACCATCTTCGTTCCGGCCGGAACGATATCGGTCAGCTTTTTGCCCTGCTTCACCGCGGCGCCGACAGCTTTGTGGAGTTCAATCATGTATTGAAGCTGCCCTTCCAGCACCTCTTTGCCGCCAGGACCGCCGTGCCCGGGCAGTACGTGCTGCACATCCAGCTTCTGCGCGCCGCGAACCACGTTGGGCCAGTTGCCGACGTTGGCATCTGACGTGTAGTTATACGGTCCGTTCACCACGGCATCACCGGTGCATAGCACCTTTTCCTTGGGCAGGTAGACGAAGCCGTCGCCGCGCGTGTGCGCCCAGCCGAAGAAGTAGAACCGCACTTCGCGCGTGTCGTCCTTGAGAACGAACGGGCTCTTGTCGAAGGTCTGCTTAGGCGGCTCGGGCGCGTCCAGATGCATGTCGCCCACATCCTTGCGGCCCTTGGAAGCCGCCTGCCAGCGCGCCGGCTCGTAGCGCTTCATCTCCTCGGCGACGCCTTTGTAGGCGAGGGTGGTCGCGCCCGCCTGCGTCCAGATCGGATTGCCGTAAGCATGGTCGCCGTGATGATGCGTGTCGAAGACGTACTTCACCGGCTTACTCGAAACCTGCTTGGCCGCCGCCAAGGCCAGCCGCGCTCCGCTCGGGAAATTGGCGTCCACCACAATGAGATAATCCTTCATCTCGATGATGATGTTGTTGCAGTGACCCAGGTTTTCAAGGTCGCCCTCGCGAAACCAAACGCCAGGGACGATCTGCTTCACCGTGCCGGGCTGCGCGCCGGTGCTGGTGACAAAGAACGCCAGCGAGGCGAGAACAACGAACGTGCCGAGAATCCAGATGCGTTTCTTCATCCGTCAGACTCCAGGTGGATCTAAAGTGGCACAGACATTCCTGTCTGTGCGCTTTTCGCTCAACGACAACGCACAGGCAGGAACGCCTGTGCCACTCAGTGTGAATGCGTGGACGCCTATGCTATCGCTAATCGAATGCTAAAATCAAGAGTTTCGGAGGTTTTTAATGGCAGTAAATCGCCGCCGCACGGCGGCAGTAGTGGATGTGGCCGGTGTCAAAGTGGGCGGCAATCATCCCATCGTCGTCCAGTCCATGACCAATACCGACACCGCCGATAGCGCATCCACCGTCAATCAGGCGATGGCGCTGGCGCGCGCCGGCTCGGAACTGGTGCGCGTGACCGTCAATACCGACGAAGCTGCCGCCGCGGTGCCGAAGATCGTCGATTGCCTGGATAAGTTCGGCGTGCCTGTTCCCATCATCGGGGATTTCCACTATAACGGTCACATACTGCTGAAGAAGTATCCGGAGTGCGCCCGCGCTCTGGCCAAGTACCGTATTAATCCCGGTAACGTCAATATCGGCAAGAAGCACGACGA
>JBGPKX010000183.1:0-11624 GCA_041486185.1 Bryobacteraceae bacterium
AACGAGCTGATCGTCGCGGAGGTGCTGCAGAGCGCCGAGGCGATGAAGGCCGCCGTCACGCACCTCGAGCAGTACATGGAGAAGGCCGAATCGAGCACGCGCGGCAAGGTGCTGCTCGCCACGGTGAAGGGCGACGTCCACGATATAGGCAAGAACCTGGTCGAGATCATTCTCAGCAACAACGGTTATCGCGTCATCAACTTGGGGATCAAAGTCCCGCCCGAGAGACTCATCGAGGCGTTTCGCGAGCATGCGCCCGACGCCATTGGCCTCTCCGGTCTGCTGGTCAAAAGCGCCCAGCAGATGGTGATCACCGCGGGCGATCTCAAGGAAAACGATATCCACGTACCGTTGCTGGTGGGCGGAGCGGCGCTCTCGGAGAAATTTACCGTCGGCAAAATCGCGCCGGCGTACGGCGAAGCCGTCTGTTATGCCAAGGACGCCATGACCGGCTTGCGGCTGATGAACGAGCTGATGGATCCCAGTCGGCGCGATGCTGTACGGCAGGTCCACACGCACGTGGTCCCTCCAATGGAGATCGAGCGGCCGGCGGAAGCCCCGGTGGCGGTCACGGAAAACCGCAGCCACAAAGTCCGGACGGACCTTGCGATTCCCGCCGCGCCGTATCTCGAACGCAAAGTGCGCGACGTGCCGCAGCTCGCCGAACTCTGGAGCTACATCAACCCGCATATGCTCTACGGGCGGCACTTGGGCTATAAGGGCCACTTCGAAAGACATCTGGCGGAGCACAACGAGAAGGCGCTCGAGCTGTATCACATGGTCGAGGAGCTGAAGCACGAAGCCGCGCCGTTCATGAAAGTGAAGGCGGTATGGCAATTCTTCGAGGCCGAGCGCGACGGCAACGCTATCCACCTGTTCACGCCTGGCTCCGGAACGCCGATCCACACGTTTCACTTTGGCCGGCAGCGGCGCGACGACGGCCTGTCGCTGAGCGATTACATCCTCGGTCCTGTGGATGGCGCGCGCGATCACCTGGCGCTATTTGTGGTCACCGCAGGTGCGGGCGTTCGTGAGAAGAGCGAGGAGCTGAAGCAGGCGGGCTTATATTTCAAAGCGCATGCACTGCAGGCGCTGGCCATCGAAACCGCCGAAGGAACGGCCGAGTGGCTGCACCGCCGCATCCGTGAGGACTGGGGATTCCCCGATGCTCCCACCATGACCATGCAGGAGCGCTTTACCTCGCGCTACCGCGGCAAGCGCTACAGCTTCGGCTATCCCGCGTGCCCCAATCTCGACGATCAGCAGGGTATCTGGAAACTGTTGCAGCCTGACGAAATCGGCGTTCACCTCACGGAAGGCATGATGATGGAGCCTGAGGCCAGCGTCAGCGCGCTGGTGTTCCACCACCCGGACTGCGCGTACTTCACGGCCAGCGAAGAGACCGAAGAAGTACTGGTGTAGTGTGCGGGAGCCTGCGGCCTTCCTGTCCGGCCGAGCGACAGGCCGCAGGTTTCCCCAAGAAACGGATAGCCCTGCGCTACTCCTCCGCTTCACCCCAGGAGAATTGCTCTTCGCCCCGGTGACATAGGCACTCGCCAAACGTCTCGCTATACTGCGGCCAATACGCCATGCGCAAACACCGCTGGGTGCCCGGGATTGTCATTTTCGCTTCATGGTCGCTGTTTGCTGCGTTCATGGCGCTCGAGGAGCACTATACCGCACAAGTCATCGGCAAACCGATGACCTGGGCCTACACCTTCCGCGCGGAATTCACATACGCGTATCTGTGGGCGTTGTTGACGCCCTGCATACTCTGGCTGGCGAAGCGTTTTCCCGTGGACTACCGGAGCTGGTACCGCATGGCGCCACTGCATGCGGCCGCCTGCGTTCTGATCGTTACCGTTCAGAAGAGTGCATACATCCTGTTGGTCCCCGCCTATAGCCCCCAATGGCGAGTGCACGACCTGTCGAGCTGGCTGCGGTCGGTTACGGTGAGCCTGGATTACGGCGTCCTGCTCTATGGGATCGTCCTGCTGATCCACCACACCGTGGAGTATTACGCGCGCTACCAGAAGGGCCGCGTCAGAGCCTCGCAACTGGAGACCCGGCTGGCCCAGGCGCAGCTTAACGCGCTCAAAATGCAATTGCACCCGCATTTTCTTTTCAACACGCTGCACAGCATCTCGACGCTGGTGAACGAAGATCCCGAAGCCGCGGAGGCGATGATCGCCCGCTTGAGCGAGTTGTTGCGTCTCTCCCTCGAAAACACCGGAGCGCAGGAAGTTCCGCTCAGCCAGGAACTGGAATTCGTCGAGCGTTATCTCGAAATCGAACAGATTCGTTTCGAGGACCGTTTGCGGATCCAGTTCGATATCGATCCAAGAACCCTCGACGCGCAGGTGCCGAATCTGATTCTCCAACCACTGGTTGAAAATGCCATCCGGCACGGAATCGGGCAGAATTCGGGAGGGAAAGTCGAGATCCGCGCGAGCCTGGTGGAAGGCAAGTTACTGTTACAAGTCTTAGATGACGGCGTTGGGCTGGCCGGCGAGTGTTCCAATCGTCCGGGTTTGGGACTGACCAATACGCGCGCGCGCCTTGAGACAATTTACGGTAAGGCGCATGACTTTGTTCTGCGCAACGCGTCTAATGGTGGAGCAGAGGCGGCGATTCGGATTCCTTTCCGCCCGCAAGCTCAGCCGGCAGGTCATGACAGGAACGGCAAAAATCAAGACGCTGATAGTGGATGACGAGACACTGGCGCGCCGCCGAATTCGCCGGCTCCTGGCGGCGGAGAGCGATGTGGAAGTGATCGGCGAGTGCGGCGATCCCCAGAAAGCCATCAGCGTCATTCAGGAGCGCAATCCGGACCTGGTTTTTCTAGACATTCAGATGCCCGGAGTGGATGGGTTCGGCGTGCTGGAATCCTTGCCTCCGCGAAGCACACCTGCGGTCATCTTCGTTACGGCTTTCGATCGGTACGCGCTGCGCGCTTTCGACGTGCATGCGCTGGATTATCTGCTGAAGCCGTTCGACCGCGCGCGTTTCCGCCGGGCGCTCGATCGCGCGCGCGTCCAACTCCGGCACCAGGCCGGCGCCACGCTGGACCTTCGCCTCACCACGCTGCTCGACAGCCTGGGCAGCCGGCCCAAGCAGATGGATCGCGTGGTGATCAAATCGGCGGGCCGGATCATGTTCTTGCGGACCGACGAGATCGACTGGATCGAGGCCGCGGATAACTACGTGCGCCTGCACGTGGGCTCGGAATCGCACCTGCTTCGCGAAACGCTGGGCTCGCTCGAAGGCCGTCTGGATGCGAGCAGGTTCATGCGAATCCATCGCTCGACGGTTGTAAACATCGATCGCATGAAAGAATTGCAGCCGTGGTTTCACGGCGACTACGTGGTCATCCTGCAGGACGGCACGCGGCTGAATTTGAGCCGCACTTACCGCGATAAAGTCATCGAATTACTCGGAGAAATCTTTTAATTCCGCGACGGACTGCCCCGTCCGACGGGACACCCACCCCACCTGACTATATCCTCACCCCATTTTTGTTCTAAATCTCAAGAATGCCCGATAAGGTGGAGTAAGTCCGGACGCGGCATTGCGTCCATGTAAAAGCCGCGATTTATCCGTAGGGGCAGCAGATAACTTAGGAGTATTAAATGCGTAAACTTACGTTAATGATTGTCTTTTTGTGTGGCTGTGCCGGCGTAATGACCCCGGCCCTGCGTGCGCAAGCCACCGACGGCAACCTTGTGGGCGCCGTAGCAGACGCGAGCGGCGGTGTCATCGGCGGAGCCACCACCCAGTTAGTCAACATGGCTACGGGTGTTACGCACACTTCTATAGCCGATGCGGCGGGTCTCTATCGTTATAGCAACGTCACGACGGGCACATACAAGCTGACCGTGGGCGCACCCGGATTTAACACGGAAACGCTGCGGGATGTCAGGGTTGAGCTGAACAAGACGACTACTGCCAACGTCAGGCTGCAAATCGGGGCTGTGGAGACACAAGTGGAAGTCATGGAGGCGCCTGCTCTGATCGACACCACCACCGCGCACATTGCGTCGACGTTCGACAGCCGGCAGGCTCTCGATCTGCCCGCCTCCGTGCTGCCACTCGGTGTGATCAATCTCTCGCTGCTTAGTGCCGGCGTGTCGAGCAGCGGCGGCGTCGGCCTGGGCGACGGACCCTCCATCGGCGGCCAGCGGCCACGCAACAACAATTTCAACGTAGAGGGCGTGGACAACAACCGGAAAGACACCACGGGCCACAGCCTCTACGTTCCCAACGAGGCCGTGGGGGAGTTCAGCATTCTGCAAAATCAGTTCTCCGCCGAATTCGGCCACTCTACCGGCGGCCAGTTCAATACCGTTGTCAAGAGCGGCGGTAACGACGTGCACGGTTCCGTCTATGAATACTTTCAAAACCGCAACTTGAACGCCGTGGATGAGAGTTCAGCGCGACAGGGCATCCGGTCCAACCCACGATACGACCAGAACGTGCTGGGCGCGACCGTGGGCGGTCCCATCATCCGGAACAAGCTGTTTTACTTTGGCGATTTCGAATACAACCCGGTCGGCCAGTCCTCGACGGCAGCCAGCGCGACTCTGGCCCCGACCGCCGCGGGTTACCAGACCTTGTCGTCGATGAGCGGCATTTCACAAACCAATCTTGGCGTTCTCGAAAAGTATCTCAGCCCCGCTACGGCGGCCACGGGTACAACACCGGTAAATGGCGTGGACATTCCGATCGGGATCCTGCCCATTCAGTTCCCGTCTTTTACCAACGCTTATAACTGGGTAGCCAGCGTGGACTACAACCTGTCGGCACGCGATCAACTGCGCGGCCGTTATTTGGGCAATGACGTGTCGGGAATCGATCCTGAAGTGTCGCCTAACCTGCCGGCGTTCTCCCAGAACCGGACCACTACCGCCAAACTGGTTTCGCTCTCCGAATTCCATAATTTTTCCGCCAACCTGCTGAACGAGGTGCGCCTGGCTTACAGCCGGTTCAATGACTTGATTCCGTCCGGTAACTTCTCCTTTCCCGGATTGGATGTCTTTCCCAATATCCAGATTGACCAGGACCTGAACGTGCAGCTCGGTCCCTACTCGCAGGCCCCGTCTGGCGTCGTGCTGGGGACTTATCAGGTTGTCGATAATCTCAGCTATACGCGGAGCAGGCACACCATGAAATTCGGATTCGACGGCCGCAAGTACATCTCGCCGAGCCGCTTCATTCAGCGGGTTCGCGGTGATTACGAATACACGAATCTGGCGCGCTACTTGCTCGATCTCAACCCGGACGAATTGGCGGAGCGCAACCCGACCGGCGTGCCGTTCTCGGGCAACCAGTTGGACACTTATTGGTACGTGAATGACGACTACCGGCTGCGGCGCAACCTGACCCTGAATCTCGGTCTCCGCTACGAATACAAGGGCATCGCCGAGGGTTACAAGCTGCAGCGGCTGAATGCTATCTCCGACGTTCCAGGCCTGATCGAATTCCGCGAGCCGCGTGCGCAGAAGAAAAACTTCGCGCCGCGCCTGGGTCTAGCCTGGTCCCCGGGACAGAGCGGCAATACCTCTATTCGCGCCGGCTTCGGCATGGGTTACGACGTGCTGTTCGACAATTTCGGCAGCAACGCCAAGCCGCCCCAGTTGCAGACGACCGTTGACGTCGACGTCCGCCAGAATATCGCCGGCTTCCTGAAGAACGGCGGCATTCCGGTGACCGCCCAGCCGGGTCAACTGTCGCAAGCCGACGCGCGCGCTTTCACGGCGGCCTACATTCCGGACCAGATGCTGCCGTACTCCATCCAGTGGAACCTGGGCGTGCAGCATGTGTTCCACAACGATTACAGCGTTGAAGTGCGTTATGTGGGCACGCGTGGTGTGCACCTGTACGTGCAGAACCGGCTCAACGGGTTCGCGCCGGTGACTGCATCCAATTCCTTGCCCACATACCTGCAGCGGCCATCGCAAGGCGAGCTCGACAGCCTCAAGCTCACGCTCAACCAGCTCACCTCAATCCCGGCTTTCCTGCCGCAGTTCGAAAACGCCGGTTTCTTGAGCTATATCACCACGTTTCAGTCGCGCGGAAACTCGATCTATCACGGCCTGGCAACTGAGGTGACGCGCCGCTTTTCACGCGGCCTTCTGTTCAAAGGGGCCTACACATGGAGCCACAACATCGATGACAGCACCGCCGATCTCGCGTCGACGCTGTTAACGCCGCGCCGGCCGCAAGACCCGCAGGACCTTGGCCCGGAGCGTGCCAGCTCCATGCTGGATCGCCGCCAGCGCCTGACCATGACCTGGGTGTGGGATGCTCCGTGGTTCGCGCACAGCAGCAATTGGTTCGGGCGAAATCTCATCGGCAACGTGAGCTTCGCCGGCACCTACACCGCCGAGTCTCCCGAGTACGCGACCGTGCAGAGCGGCATCGATTCCAATCTGAATAACGATACCGCCGCCGACCGCGCCATCATCAATCCCGCCGGAGATGCAAACCTTGGAAGCAAGGTCATCCCGCTCGTCAATAGCGCCGGCGATACGGTGGCGTACCTGGCAACAAACCCGAACGCGCGCTATATCAAAGCCGGACCGGGCGCGTACCCTAACGGCGGCCGAAACACTCTGCCCCTGCGCGGCATTAACAACTTCGATGTCTCGGCGGTGAAGAGCTTCTCCATCACGGAGAGAAAAAAGCTCGAGTTCCGCGCCATGTTTTTTAACGCGTTCAACCATCCGCAATTTACGCCCGGCAGCTTCAACACGGTTCAGCCCGTGGCGCGCGTCGCAACCCGCAACAACCTGATTCCCGGCAACCCGCTGTTCAACGATCCCACACAAGTGTTCGAAAGCAACGCGCGGAATGTGACGCTGGCGGCACGCTTTACCTTTTGATTCGGGGGCGCGCTTGCGCTCTCCTGTTGCGGTGCTTCCGTCATCGCTGGACAGGCAGGAATGCCTGTCCTACAGGAATGCCTGTCCTACATGTCAGAAGGTCACGCTCACCGCTGGTGAAGCGCCCGTCGAGTTCTTCAACACGACCTTAACGCCCGTCACGGTACTGGCGCTGCCTTGCGACGCTGTGATCGGCATCACCAGGATAAACTGGCTGCCGACCTGCGCGGATGCCTGGCTCTCGTAGTACTGCTTGGCCACATTCGTCAGGGTCTCGGTAAGGTCCGTGGTCTGCAAGTTCGCCCCGGACCCCGCGGTAAAGTGCAAGTCGGCCTCGGTCAACTCACGCGGCGTGGACAAGCCCTGCACCTGAATCGTGAATCCGTTGGAGGTTCTGGTGACGGTGACGTTCTGGATGGCGGGAGCGGCGCGCGAAATTTTGATGCTTTGGTCGAGGCCGGTCGTGTCCAGATCCACCCCCGCCGCCTGCAGCGCGAAGCTGAGCGTGATCGTGCCGGCGACGCTGCCAGTTTGCAGCGCGATCTGTGGCGCCTTGGTGCTGTTCGCAGGGATTGTGAAATTGGCCGCCCTGCCGCCAGTTGAGAACTGGATGGTGGCATCGTCGGCCGGCGCAACCGCGTCCGGCTCGAAGGAAATCGTGACGGTGCCCTTGATGTCGAACGCATAACCCGAGGCCAGGTTCACGCCGAAGCTGACCTGCTGCGCCGCGGCGGACGAGTCGGGCAATCCCGCGACGGTCACCTTCGGAGGCTGCGGGACACCGATCGAAATTGTGAACGTCTGCGCGGCGGTGAGGCGCGCGTTGTCAACTACCTGCACGCTCACATTGAAATTGCCGCCTATGGTCGGCGTGCCCGCCAGCACTCCGGCAGAAGCGTCGAGCGTCACGCCCGCCGGCAGCGATCCGCCGCTTACGGACCATGTGTAAGGCGCCTGGCCGCCACTGGCGGCGAGCGTCAATGAGAACGGAACCCCCACCGTGCCGGTCTGCGTCTGCGGCGTGGTGATGACCAGTGTCGCCGCGATCACCAGCGTTACCTGCTGGCTCACCGAGGCCGATGTTTTGTCGCTGACCTGCACCGTGAAGTGGTACGTGCCGGCGGCGGTGGGCGTGCCCGTGATGGTTCCGGCGGCGCTGAGCGCAAGACCCGGCGGGATCGAGCCCGCTGTCGCGATCCAGGCATACGGCGGCCGTCCGCCCGCGGCATTGAGGGTCAATGAGTACGCTTGCGATAACGTGGCGGTAGGCAGCACCGCTCCACTGGTGAT
The DNA here is from genome assembly GCA_041486185.1 of Bryobacteraceae bacterium. Taxonomy (GTDB): domain Bacteria; phylum Acidobacteriota; class Terriglobia; order Bryobacterales; family Bryobacteraceae; genus QHXW01. The sequence continues at coordinate 8,172 of JBGPKX010000183.1, forward strand.
CGCCAGGCCGGAGCCGATCACCAGCGTGAACTGCTCGTTTGCCCGGTTGGCGGCGTTGTCGGTAACCAGAACGGTGAACGTGAACGTGCCGCTGTTCGTAGGCGTGCCGGAAAGGAGGCCGCTCGCGGGACTCAAGGCCAGGCCGCTGGGCAGGGCGCCGGCGTTGACCAGCCATTGGTAGGGGTTCGCGCCCCCTACGGCGGTGAGCGTCTGCGAGTACGCCACACCCACCGATCCGCCAGGCAACTGCGGCGGCGTGGAGATGACCAAGCCGGAAGCGATCGTCAACGTGAATGACTGGCTCGCCACCAGCGACGCACTGTCCGAAACCTGCACCGTAAAGCCGAACGAGCCCGCGCTGAGGGGCACTCCGCTGAGCACACCGGTCGATGAAATCAGCGTGATTCCCAGCGGGAGAGCGCCGTTCGTGATGGTCCAGCGGTACGAGCCGGTGCCGCCCGCGGCCGTAAAGGTCAGCGAGTAGGGTACGCTCACCGATCCGCTCGGCAACACCGGAGGCGTCGTAATGGCCAGGCTTGAGGCGATATTCAGCGTAAACGCCTTGGTGGCCTTGACGGACGCGCTGTCTGTCACTTGCACCGTGAAGTTGAATGTGCCGGATTCTGTGGGCGTGCCGCCGATTGCGCCGCTGGTGGCATCGAATGTCATGCCGGCCGGCAGCGCGCCTTGTGTAATCGACCAGTGGTACGGAGCGGTTCCGCCCACCGCGCTCAGCGCCTGTGTATATGCCGCGCTGACCGCGCCGTTCGGCAGCGATGGAGCGGTCGCGATCGTCAAGCCGGCCGCCACTGTGATGGTGAATGCCTTCGTCGCGCTGGTAGAAGCGGCGTCGCTAATTTTCACCGTGAAGTTGAACGTGCCCGAGCCGCTGGGGGTCCCGAAGATCGCGCCGCTGGCCGCATCCAGCGTGAGACCGCCCGGCAATCCTCCGGCGGTGACGCTCCACGCATAGGGAGTCTTCCCGCCGGCGGCGGCCAGCGTCTGCGTATAACTCACGCCGACCGATCCGTTCGGCAGAACCGGCGCCGTCGTAATGGTCAGCCCCGCGACTACTGTGATGGTGAAAGCCTTGGTCGTGATGACGGAGTTGCTGTCTGTGACCTGCGCCGTGAAATTGAAGTCGCCTGTACTGGTGGGCGTGCCGCTGAGCAAGCCGGTGGATGGAGTGAGCGAAACGCCCGCCGGCAGGGACCCGGTGTTAATAGCCCAAGTGTACGGCGCGTTGCCGCCTACCGCTGTCAAGCTCTTGGAATATCCCGTGTTTACCGCGCCCCCGGGAAGAATAGGCTCGGTGGTAATGGTGAGCTGCGAAACAATCGACAGAGTAAATGCTTTTGTGGCGACGAGCGAGTTGCTGTCCATCACCTGCACGGTGAAGTTGAAGTTGCCGACGGTAGTGGGCGTACCGCCGACGTTGCCTGTCGACGGGCTGAGCGACATTCCGCCGGGCAAGGAGCCGAGAGTCACCGACCAGGTGTAAATCCCGGAGCCGCCGACCGCCGTAAGCGGCTGGGCATACGCCGTGCCCACACCGCCGCTCGGCAGACCGGGCTGCGTGGTGATGGCCAGGCTCGCCGCGATGGTGAGCGAGAAACTCTTGGTCGCGGTGAGCGACCCGCTGTCGGTGACCTGCGCCGTGAAGTTAAACGTGCCGCCCGCCGTCGGTGTTCCGGTGAGCGCGCCCGCGGCACTCAGCGTCAGGCCGGCCGGCAGCGATCCCGAAAGTACGGTCCATGAGTAAGCAGGGGTGCCGCCCGACGCCGCCAGCGTCTGCGAGTACGACGTGCCCACTGCGCCGCTCGGCAGCGTGGGCGGCGTGATGATGGTCAAACTCGCGGAAATCACCAGCGTGAACGTTTTGGTCGCAGTGACTGAGGCGTTGTCCCTCACCTGCACCGTGAAATTGAATGTTCCGGAACTGTTGGGCGTGCCGGTGATCGCGCCCGTCGCCGCGTTCAAGCCCAAACCGGAAGGCAAGGACCCCGCCGTGATGGTCCACGTGTAGGGAGCGGTGCCGCCGACGGCGCTCAGCCCTTGCGAGTATGCCGTGCCTGCAGTACCGCCAGGCAAGCTTGGCGCTGTCGCGATCGTCAGACCGTTGGCGATTGTCACGGTGAATTGCTTGGGCGGCGAGGTGACGCTCTTGGCGTCGGATACTTCAAAGGTTGGGGTATATGTTCCTTGGACCGTAGGTGTGCCGCTGATGATTCCAGTGTTGGCATCAAAAATGAGCCCTGTCGGCAGCGATCCCAACGTAATGTTCCAGGAGTACGGCGGAGTGCCGTTGACAGCCGTCAGCGTGACCGGGCTGTATGCCACGTTGACCGTGCCGCTCGGCAATGTCGGAGCAGTGCTGATGCTCGGCCCGGGGACGGTGTTGATCGAGAATGATTTCGTGTCCGAGCCACCCGCGCTGTCGGTGACCTTGATGCTGAAGCTGAACGGTCCGGAAGCCGTGGGCGTCCCGCTGATCGTTCCCGTGCTGCTGCCCACAGTGAGCCCGCCCGGTAAAGCACCCGAGGTCACTGACCACACGTTGCCGCCAGAGCCACCCGATGCGTTCAAGGGCTGCGAGTAACTGGCGCCGACCTCGCCGGATGTCAGCGCGCCACCGCCGGGGCTGATCGCCGGTCCGCCGACAACCGTTAGGGCCAGTATTTGGCTGATTACCGCGCCTTTTGCATCGGACAGTTGTACTGTAATGTTTCCACTTGCAGTGGCGGTCGGTGTTCCCGAGAACGTGCCACCACTAAACGAGAGCCCTGCTGGCAGCGGCCCGGATGTGATGCTCCAACTGAAAGGCAGGGTCCCGCCCGTCGCCGCCAGGTTCGTAGTGGGGTACACTGCGCCAACCTCGCCCTGCGGGAGCGACGTAGTTGTGATGCTGGGTGCGGCGACGATGTTGAGTCCAAGGGTCGCGCTTCCAGTCCTACCGTTCGCATCGGTCACTTGGAAAGTAAGCGTTGGATTCCCCGCTGCCGATGGGGTGCCGCCGAGAGCACCGCCGCTGAACGTCATGACTGCAGGGAGCGATCCGGCTGTGATCGCCCATGTGAAGGGCAGCGTTCCGCCGGTTGCGCTAAGCGTAGCGGAGTATGGAACCGTCGCCTCGCCCGAGGGCAGGGACCCAGTGGTAATCGAAGGAGGCGGCACGATGACGATGGTGTAGCCCTGGCTGCTGCTTCCCCCGACCGAATCCGTCACCTGAACTGTTATAGAGTAGTTACCCGCCGTGCCGGCTCCTGGTGTTCCCGAAAACGAGCCGTTGCTAAACGAAACGCCTGATGGGAGCGCACCGGTCTGAGACCACGTGTAGCCTGGCGTCCCGCCGACAGCCATCAGCGCAGGTGTGTAGGACACGATCTCTTCTCCGGCCGGTACTGTTCCAGGGCTGATGCTGGGCCCCGCCGTGATGTTGATATTCAGGGATTG
>JBGPKX010000184.1:0-11610 GCA_041486185.1 Bryobacteraceae bacterium
ATGCTATAGGCAAGAGGATGGTGGTCGCGGCCGGCGTTTTCAGGGTCGCTGGCTTTGCGGATTTCGACCATGGGCGTGCGGCCAAACTCGCCACCCCAGATGACGAGCGTGGAATCGAGCAGACCGCGCTGCTTCAAATCCTTGATCAGGGCGGCGGCGGGCTGATCGGTGATGTCGCAGTTCTTCTTGAGGTCGCGATTCAGATAGGTGTGCTGGTCCCAGCTTGCGTGCATCAGCATCACGAAGCGCACACCGCGCTCGACCATTCTGCGCGCCAGAAGGCAATTGGTGGCATAGGGGCGCGTGGGCTCTTTGTTGACGCCGTACATCTCGAGCGTGCCGGGCGATTCCTTGGAAAAATCCAGCAGCTCGGGCGCGGCCATTTGCATGCGGAACGCCAGCTCGTAAGACGCGATGCGCGAGGCGATCTCGACGTCCGCGGTATCGGCGAAATGTTCCTGATTCAATTCGCGCACGGCGCGGAGCGTGGCTTGTTGCGTCTCGCGCGTGACGCCGGGCGGATTGGAAAGATAGAGAATCGGATCGCCGGAGTTGCGAAACGGCACGCCCTGATAAGTGGACGGGAGGAATCCGCACGAGAAATTACTTTCGCCGCCGCTCGTGCCCACGCCGGAACTCATTACGACGAAGCCGGGCAGATTCTCGGACTCGCTGCCGAGCCCGTAGGTTACCCACGCACCCATGGTCGGCCGTCCGAATTGAGTGGTGCCGCTCATGAGCAGCAATTGACCCGGATGATGATTGAACGCATCGGTGTTCATGGAGCGAATCAGGCAGATATCGTCGGCGCAAGATGCGGTGTAGGGGACGTAGTCGGAGTACTCGGCGCCGCATTGCCCGTACGGCTTGAACACGCGAGGGCTGCCCAGCACGGCGGCGCTCGGCTTGATGAACGCCAGCTTCACCTGCTTGGTCATGGACTCGGGCAGCGGCTTGCCCTGCCATTTTTGGAGCTCGGGCTTGGGGTCGAAGAGATCCATCTGGCTGGGCGCGCCCTCCATAAACAGGAAGATGACGTTCTTGGCTTTGGGCGCGAAATGCGGCGGCTTAGGAGCCAGTGGGTCTGTCCGCTTCGCCGGTGCGGCGCCCAGCATTTGCGCCAGCGCGATCATGCCCAGACCACCCGCGCCGTTGCGCAAGAAATCGCGGCGCGCCTGAATCCGCTGAAATGTTTCGAACGTCATGGATTACTCCCGTGTAATAAACTCATCCAGATTCATGAGGACTCGGCTCAACCCGACCCACGCTGCCATGTCCACGCGGCTGATGCCTTCCGGCACATACGGCGCCACCATCGCCAAGGACTTTTCGTCTTTTTCGAACAGCACCTTCTGCTCGCCGAAATATTTCGCCAGGTCGTCCAACTCGTGTGCGTTCGGCTTGCGCGCGAGTGCCAGCTCGAAAGCGCAGGCCAGGCGGCCTTGGAAATCGCCCGGCGCCTCGCGCAGTGTCCGTTCGGCCAGCACTTGCGCGGCTTCGAAGAACACCGGATCGTTCAGAAGGTTCAGCGCCTGCAGCGGCGTGTTCGACCGGCGGCGCCGCGTGCACGACAGCCGCGAATCCGGCGCATCGAAATTCACCAGCTCGGGATAGGGCGACGTGCGCTGGAAATGAATGTAGAGGCCGCGGCGGTAACGATCCGCGCCCTGGCTTTCTTTCCATTTCAAGCCGCCGCCATAGGTGATCTCGGATACTCCCGGCGGCTGTGGCGGGCGGATGTTCGGGCCGCCGATGGCCGGATCAAGCAGGCCGCTCGCGCTCAGCGCCTCATCGCGAATCAGCTCGGCGGAAAGCCGCACACGCGATTGACGGGCCAGCAAGACGTTGTCCGGATCTTTCGCCTGGATCTCCTGGCGCGTCTTCGACGACTGCCGGTATGTCGCCGAAGTCACGATCAACCGCGCCGTGGCCTTGATGCTCCATCCACGGTCCATGAAGTCGCTGGCCAGCCAGTCGAGCAACTCCGGATGCGACGGCCTCTCGCCTTGCGTGCCGAAATCTTCCGACGTGCGCACGATGCCGCGCCCGAACAGCTCCTGCCAGATACGGTTCACCATCACGCGCGCGGTCAGCGGATTTTCGCGTGACGCGATCCAACGCCCGAGCGCCAGCCGCGGCGGGACGTTTTCGATGTGCAGCGCGGGCAAAACCGCGAGCGTGCCGGGCTCGACCTTGGCGCCTGGAACGCGAAAATCGCCGCCGGTGGCGGTGTGTGCTTCGGGCGGATTCGACATCTCCGCCATCACCGGCGCCTGGGCGAATGGCGGCAGCGTGGCGTCGAGTGCGGAGAGCTTTTCCCGCAGTTCCTTGATTCGGTCGGTGGCGGCCTTGTCTTTGTCGAGATCCGGCGTTTGGCCGCGCATGATGAAGTAGTCGACGAAGCTGTCCTGGAGCCGGCGAGTGCGATGGGCCTCATCCGAATTGATGATTTTCTGCCAGTAATCGTAGCCGGCGCGAAATTCGGTGAGCGCGAAATCCCACTCGACATCTTTGCCGGCATGCACGTGCGCTTCGCGGAGCTTGGCTTCCCACGCGGCGGCCATGTCATGGACGTTATATTGAGCCAACAATTCTTCGCGTTTTCGTTGGTACTCGGGCAGCGCCCGCAGATACGGACCGGTCTCGCCCGGCAAAGGCGCGTCGATATTCATCTCCTCCACGGGAGTCCAGAACGCCATCGCCTGGTAATATTCGCGCTGGCTGATGGGGTCGAACTTATGGTTGTGGCACTGTGCGCAGCCCACCGTCAGGCCGAGCCAGACGGTGCCGACCGTATTGGTGCGATTGATGAGCTGCTCGAAGCGGTCTTCCGCGCGGTCCACACCGGCTTCTCGATTGGTGAAGGTGTTGCGCTGGAAACCGGTGGCGACTTTCTGCTCGACCGTCGCGCCCGGCAACAGGTCGCCCGCAAGCTGCTCGATGGTGAACTCGTCGTACGGCATGTCGCGATTCAGCGCGTCGATCACCCAGTTGCGGTACCGCCAGGCATGCGGGCGCGCGGGATCGCGTTCGTAGCCATCGGAATCGCCGTAGCGCGCCAAATCGAGCCAGTAGCGCGCCCATTTTTCGCCGTAGTGGGGAGAGGCCAGCAGCCGGTCGACCAGGCGCTCATACGCATCCGGCCGGTTGTCGTTCACGAACTCCGCGACCTCCGCGGGGCTCGGCGGCAGCCCGATCAAATCAAGACTCACGCGGCGGATCAGCGTAGCGCGGTTAGCTTCCGGCGATGGCGTGTAACCCTCGGCTTCGAGGCGCGCGGCGATGAACCGGTCAATCGGGTTACGCACCCAGGCACGGGCGCGCACCTCTGGAGGCGCGGGGCGAGAAACCGGCTGAAACGCCCAGTGCCGGCTCTTCGGATTCACGGCCACGGCGGTGGATGGCGCCGCTGGAACGAGGGCCCCTTCATCGATCCAGGCGCATAGCGTCGCAATCTGCTCCGCACTGAGCGGTTCGCCCACGGGCGGCATGGCAAAGCCCTTCTTCGAGCTGCTCACGCGCTGGATCAAACGGCTGTCAGCGCTCCTGCCGCGCGTAATCACCGCACCGCCGGAAGCGCCTTTGAGCACGGCATCGCCCGAATCGAGCCGCAGCCCGCCCATCTGCTGCTGGGCGCCATGGCACCCCTGGCAGCGGGATTCGAACACGGGTTGCACATCGCGAAGAAAATCAGTTTTGCGCTGTTGGCTGTAAACGGGAACGATGCTCAGAGTCAGGAGAAACGCATACCAACGCATGATGTGTGGCCGCCGCGCCGGCAGAGAAAGGGATAGCAAGCCGGCTAAAGGTCTTCGGTGAGCTATTTTCTCACAGTCCGGCGAGCGCAGCCAAACGCGAGCCTGGGTAGGTGGTTAGAAACGAAGCGTTAACGGCGATTGAAATTGCAGCCCGATGTGGTAAGTGAACAGCAACGCGTCGCAGCGGCGCACGTAGGCGCTGCCCAGCATGCCAAGTTCTTGAGTTTTTATATAGACGAAAGAACCTGGATCTATGGGGACGCCGCACTTAACCAGCGCTCCGGTGCCGCTCATGTCCACAACACGAACCCGCTTGCTCCGGTTTCTGCCTTTGCTGTCCTGCCAGGAAATGCGAAATTTGCCAATGGTCTGGATGCGGCCATCGTACCGGTCGTCGGCGCGGCCGGCATCGCCTGTCGAATCTTTTTCCGACGCCGTGCCGCGTGACGATTTCCCGAGGAGTGACGTGAACCAGCTCATCTATGTCTGCTTACGATTCTCCACGTTTGCGCCAACCAAATGAATCGGGTCATTTCCCGAGCGTTTTGGATAACGTTAACCGTTCCCGGTTACCGCACCTTGGGTAAATCCACCGCCGGGTTGCGCGCGAAGAAATCGAAGGGCCGCAACTCGAACTCGTGCCAGGCCGTGGGCATGATGGGCCAGTCCTCGGGGCGCGGCACGTGGTGGAAGCCTAGCGTGTACCACACTACGATGTCGGTATTCTCGATGGGCCGGTTGCCTTTGGTCCACGCGGGCAGGCCGTCGCCGCCGTGGCTTTGCGTGGGATAATCGCCGGCCGGGTAGCGCTCGTCTTCGCGGTAGGGCGTCACCCACAGGTTATGTTTGATAAAGGCCGCGCGACGCTGCGGATAATCGTCATCGGTCATCAGCGAAAGCGCATTGTGGCCCGGAGCAATCTCGTAGCTGACGGGGTATCCGAGCGGCCCTTTCACGTTGGGATTGATCACGCGCCATAGCGCCGGGTGCTCCATCATCATGTGGAGCTGCCCGTCGGCCTCCACCTTCGCGATCTTGGGCTCGGCAACCCAAACGCTGCGGCGTGGATTGCCGGGCGGCAGCAGCTCGGCCTTCAGCTCCTCTTTGAGGAAGCTGTTCTGGGGACCATCGACGTCCAGGTCCAGCCGGAAACAGAAGTAGTGATCGTGATTCACCCCGACCGTGTTATCGGCCACGAAGTGGCCATAGCGGCCGTCTTTGCCATCGCGATCTTCCGCGGCGGTGCGGCTGCGTACCGCTTTAACTTCGACCGACCCCGTGGCTCCCACGCCGATCCGGATGCTTCCGTTCTGGAGGAAGGTCCAATCCAGAGCGTAGTCGTAGTTGCCGAAGGTCATGATCATGCGCAGCACCAGATCGCGCTGGCGTCGGCTGTCCGGCTGGAATCCGCCGGGGGCGTGCCGCCAGGCGAAGTTGCCCGCCTCGCGCTCGAACAGGCACGCCGTGCGCGGCCAACGCTGCGGGATGCCGCGCGAATTTGTGGCCACGGAATCGAAGTAGACCGCGTTGTCCGGGCAGTCCGCGCCGGGCTCCAGAATGCTGGCGACGCTGCCCCAGGTGTTGCCCTCGCCCATATCGACGAAGGTCGTGTGATACCAGCCTTCCGCGGGATCCTGGTACGGCACGAAAACCTCCGCGAGCGAGCCTTCATAGAGAACCGAGCGCGGTTTGCCGCCATCGTTATAGGTCACATTGGTCACCACCACGCCCATCTTGGGGTCGATGCGGAAGTGAAAACTCCAGTTCTGCCAGCTCACCTGATTGCCTTCGGCGCGGAAACCATGAACCGGTTGTTGGACCGAAATCGGGCCGGGCACTTCGCGTGAGCGAATCGTGCCGGTATCGTAGTCGCCGTTGCCGCGGGGTACCGGCACCACGCCCGTGTCGATCACGCGGATCACTTTCTGTTCTTCAGAATCGAACAATGTCACGAGACCTTCGATGGGATGCCCGCCGTGGTTGGCGAATCCCCTGCCTTCGGAGCAACGCACGCGCTGCAGGCGGCGGCCCTGCTCTTCAGGCGTGCCGAAGTAACCGGGCGAATCGCCGCCACAGCCTACCGTGTCGAAGTCGGTGATGCCGCGCTTCCGCATGGCGGCCTGCCACTCGGGATCGGCCTTCACCCGCTCTTCGACTCCCTCGGTCTCATCGGCGATCAGCACCGGCTCGACGCCTTTGATCTCTTTCCATGAGGTCAGCTTGCGGCCGGCGACGTCGATTACGGCTTCAAACGTTCGCCGCCCCTGCTTGACGATGGCCAGCGCCTCACGCCGGAACGGTTGACCCGGTTGCCACCGCAGCACTTCCGCTTTAGGCGGCTCTTGCAGATTGATGCCGGCATAACGGCTGGCGGCATCGAGCTTGCCGGAAGCCTTCATGGTTTCGAAGGCGGCCCAGTACTCTTGGGCGGTGAGGGCGTCGAGCGGATGCTGCGGCGTCTCGGCATTCGCGCGGACGGGCGCCAGCGCTAGAACGGCCAGAGAAGCAAGGAAACAACTAAAACAGCGGATCAACGTGGTTCTCCTTTGGGACGCGCGGCAGTCATTTGAGACGCGCGGCAGTCACGAAAATGTGAGGTTAACACAAGTGGTTGCGAAGCGACCGGTACCGTTACGCGCTGTCCGCGGGACTCTTGATCGCCCAAGATCGCGGCTGCTAGGCTCGGAGAAAGGATCGCTCAGGTTTTCGGCATCCGCCTCGCGAGGCAGCTTTCCGAAAGCGCAACGCCGATGTTTGATTCTGATCTGACTTTTGTGGGTTTCTTGCTCGTCCTGGTGATCGCCGCTCTGCTGTTTCCGGGCGGGCCCGGGACGCCGCGCCGCCTTCGCGTACTAGCTTAGCCGACGCAACCACCAGCGGGAACGATCAAGCGGAATCCTGCTTGGCATCACGTTCCGCGGCCGCGTGCATGTCCCGCAGCCCCGAGATTGCGGCTCGGTGCGCGCGTTTACCTGTGTAAACATGGCCCGGTGTGGCATAGAAGGCCCACGTTTACGCCGTTGTTGCCGCGCTACGCATTCGCTAGAATGGACCTTTAACACATCTCCGCAGTTTGGCCATGGAATTGAAACCGTGTCCAGGAGATCTACGTCTTCGTATGGGCGCAGAGTGGAAAGGAACCCGGTTTTTTACATGAGTTTTAGCAGGCGTCTCCGCCTGACCAGCGTTTTGGTTTGTCTCCTCAGTCCGCTTGCGTTGGCACCTGCGTGGTCACAGGAAAAGCCGAAGCCGCCGGCCGATCAAGCGAAACCGGCCAATCAGGCGAAACCGGCAGAGCAGGCCAAGCCGCAGCCGCAGCAGGAACCGAACAAAGCCAATCCTTTTGAGACTGTGCCGAGCACCGGACCGGCTCAGCCGCCGGCACCCGCGCAACAGCAACCGGGGCAGCTGGGTAAGCCGCAGCTTGAAGCTCCCAAACCTTCCGGACCCGAAGCACCCGCGCCTGCCGGCAACGTGATCGAGTCGATTGAATTCCGCGGCGCGCGGCGCGTCCCGCAGGATATGCTCCGTTCGCAGACCGCCGCCAGGAAAGGCGACGTTTATAACGAAGACGTTCTTCACCGCGATTTCATGGTGCTGTGGAACACGGGCCGCTTCGACGACATCCGGCTTGAAACGGAACAAGGGAAGACCGGCATCATCCTGCGCTACGTCGTGACCGAAAGGCGCGTGGTCCGCACTATTAAGTACGAAAACATGAAGTCGGTGACCGTATCGGAAGTGCTCGACCGGTTTAAGGAACGCAAGGTCGGCTTAACCGTGGAGTCCCAGTACGATCCGAACAAAATCCAGCGCGCGGCCGTGGTGCTCAAGGAATACCTTGCGGAGCGCGGGCGGCAATTCGCCACCGTGGACCCGGAAATCCGCCAGATTCCACCGTCGTCGCTTGAGGTCACCTTCAACGTGAACGAGGGGCCCAAGGTCAAAGTCGGCATAATCGACATCCAGGGAAACAACGCCTTCAGCGACCGCGTGGTCATTGCCGCGATGAAGAACCTGCACCCCATCGGCATCCCGCACTCCATCTATTTTGAAGGCCTGTTCGACAAAACATTCGACTCCTCCAAGCTGGAGGAGGACAAGGAGCGCATCCGCCAGTTCTATCAGGACAAGGGCTACTTCACGGTCCGCGTGCTGGACCACACGGTGACGCTGCGCGACACGGGCGGCCAGGGTTTGCACATCCCCCTGTTCAAGCCGAACAAGCCCGGTAAGCGCGCGGACATCACGATTCCGGTTGAAGAAGGCCAGCAGATGCATCTGAACAAGATGAATTTCGTGGGTGTGAAGCTGTTCCGCACCACCGACTTCCTGCAGAAAAACGTGTTCCAGATGAACGAGGGCGACGTTTTCTCGACGGCCAGGCTGCGCAAGGGAATCGAACAGATGAAGAAGCTCTACGGCGAATTCGGCTACATCGATTTTGTGCCCGAGCCGTCCTTCGATCCCCTCCCCGGTACCGACAAGATCGACCTCACGCTCACCGCCGATGAGGGCAAGCAATTCTTTGTGCGCCGTATCGATTTCACCGGTAATACGACGACGCGCGATAAAGTGATCCGCCGCGAGATTCTGCTCGACGAGGGCGATATTTATAACAGCCGCATGTGGGAGCTAAGCATCCTGCGCCTCAACCAGCTCGGTTACTTCGAAGTGCTCAAAGCGGAAGAGGCCGCCACCATCCAGCGCAACACGCAGAGCAACACGGTGGACATCACGCTCAAGGTTAAGGAACGCGGCAAAAATTCGGTGGGTTTGAACGGCGGCGTTTCGGGCATCGCCGGCAGCTTCGTCGGCTTCAATTATTCCACCAACAACTTCCTGGGCCTGGGTGAGACGCTGTCACTCGAATCGCAGCTGGGCACCCGGATGCGCGACGTGAGCCTCGGTTTTACGGAGCCGTACTTTCTCGACCGTCCGATACAGGTTGGATTCGTGGTTTACATGCGCCGTTTCGATTACAATCAGGCCCGCGAGGCTTCCATTCTGACCGGCCAGAATCTGATTCCGCTCTACAGTGCGCTGGGTACGCAGAACCTGCTCAACTACATCCAGAACGCCCACGGCCTCAACGTCTCCGCCAGCAAAATGCTGCGGCGCAGTTTTGCGCGAGTCGGCATCACTTACGGCTACGACGATTCGCGCATCGTACCCAACAGCACCGGGTCGATCGACTATTTTACGTACATCAACTTTCAAGGCGTCAACGGACCCAACTCACTGTCCGGCATCAAGACCAGCTCCGTCACGCCATCGTACAGTTACAACACGGTGAATCATCCCATCTCGCCGACTGGCGGCAAGAGTCTGTTCATCTCGACGCAGTTCGCGGGCAGTTTCCTGGGCGGAAACGTGAATACCATCCGGCCGACCATCGACGCCAAGTACTTCCACCCGAACCCGCTGCACCGGAGTCACATCCTGGCGGCTCACTTCATGGGATCGCTGCTGACCGGTTATGGCGGCAAGGTGGCGCCTCCGTTTGCGCGCACGTTTATCGGCGGGGAACAGGACATCCGTGGTTTCGAAATCTGGGGCATCACCCCGATCGCCTTCGTGGCCAGCGAAGCCAGCGTCGCTATCTACAACAACGACGGCACTCTGCGCCAGCAGAAGGTTGTGGTCAACGGAGTCCAGACGCTGGTGAACGCCACGATGAAGATCCCGACGTACCAGCTCATCACGCCGGGCGGCGATACGCAGTTGGTCGGCAACTTCGAATACCGGATTCCGATCTTCGGCCCGGTCACCCTGGCGCTATTCTTCGACGCCGGCGTCAACCGTATCCTGCTGCCGGGAGAGTTAACGATGAACCCCGGGCGCGTGGCGCAGTTGAACGCCAGTTACCCGCAAGCCGCCTTCGACGGCAGAGTCAGGCTTGCGCCGGGCACGCAGAATATGCGTTCTTCCACGGGCGTGGAATTGCAGGTTTTGCTGCCCGTGGTGCAGGCCCCGTTCCGGGTGTATTGGGCGTACAATCCTCAGGTGGTCCGCGAGTACTTGCAGCCGCCCATCGTGGCAGACCGTTCCATGTTCCCGAACAACCAGACCTTCCTCGGCGCGATTGCGTCTTTCGGCCGGGCGTATCCGTTCTTTGAAAAACGCAGCACGTTCCGGTTCACGATCGGCCGCACGTTTTAATCGATGCCTCGGCCACATTAGAATAGAAGGTTCGCGGACGGGCCCAGCCCGCCCTATTTTTTTAAGGAGTTTCGTCGTGAAGAGCACATTGTTCGTTTTACCGGTTCTGGGACTGGGCATGGCCTTGTCGGCGCCGGCGCAGAGCCCCAGCAAGGTCGGGGTGATCAACATCCAGGGTGCCCTCGTCAGCACCAAAGATGGCCAGAAGGCCGCGAGCGAGATCCAGTCCCGGTTTAACCCCAAGAAGACGGAACTGGATAAACGCCAGGGCGAGATTGGCCAGCTTCAGGACCAGTTGAACCGCGGGCGGAATACGCTGAGCGAGGAGGCGCAGCAAAAGCTGGTGCGCGAAATCGATCAGAAAACCAAGTCGCTGAATCGCGACACGGAAGATGCGCGCGCCGAGCTCGACCAGGAACAGCAGAAGATCATGGGCGAGCTCTTCAGCCGGGTTCAGGTGGTGCTCGACAAGTACGCCAAGGACAACGGCTATACGCTGATCCTGGACATCAGCTCGCCGCAAACCCCCGTGATGTACGCGTCGAACGGCATCGATATTACGCGTGACATTATCGAACTTTACGATAAGAACGCGCCGTCGGCCACATCTGCCGCTCCGGCTCCGGCTGCAGCGCGGCCGCCCGCTGCCCGTCCGGCGGCCCCGGCTGCCAAGCCCGCCGCGCCGCCGAAGTAAAGCGGGACCGCGCCGCACTTGTCGATTCTTGTAAGGAGTCAGTTGTGAAAGTTACATCGTTCATTTGGCCGATCGTGGGGCTTGCTCTGGCGCTGCCGGTGCTGGCGCAAAATCCCACCAAGGTCGGCGTCATTAACCTCCAGAGCGCCATCGTCAGTACCAAAGACGGGCAGAAAGCCGCCAGCGGGATCCAGGCGCGGTTCAATCCCAAGAAGGCGGAGCTGGATAGACGCCAGGCCGAGATCGGCCAGCTTCAGGACCAGCTCAACCGCGGGCGGAACCCGCTGAGCGAGCAGGCGCAGCAGAAGCTGGTGCGTGAGATTGAGCAGAAAACCAAGTCGCTGAACCGCGACACCGAAGACGCCCGTTCCGAGCTCGACCAGGAAGAGCAGAGGATCATGAACGAGCTAGGCAGCCGGATTGTGGCGGTGATCGACAAATACTCCAAGGACAACGGCTACGTGCTCGTCCTGGACGTCAGCTCGCCCCAGACGCCGGTGATGTTCGCTTCGAATACCATCGACATCACGCGGGACATCATCGAGCTTTACGACAAGAATGCCCCGGCCGCGACATCGAGTACCGGTACTCCTGCGCCTGGCATTGCCACGCCCGCTGCGAAGGCGGTTGCGACTGTGCCCGCGGCCCCTCCGGCCGCGAAACCTGCCGCGCCGAAGTAACTAGGTGTGTACCGCGCGCGTCCACTGGGTGTAAGCTAGAGCTGTTGAGAGGCGCGTCGTGAAGACTTCAAGTGTGGTCGGCTTGGCGGTTCTTTTGGCTGCGAGCGGCTTTGCGCAGCATCGCAGTTTCGACTCAGGGCAGCGCGTAGCGCCGCAACCGGCGCTGCGGCCTCAATCGGTGGTGAATCCTAACAACTCCAATCCTGGCTTCGGTCGAGTGGTGTTTCCCGGCGGGTCAACCTCGTTTGGCCGGGTAGTCTTCCCCGGCGCCGGGCAGACGCCGGTGGGCAGCATAACGGACCCCACGTTCGCCTCC
>JBGPKX010000185.1:0-11561 GCA_041486185.1 Bryobacteraceae bacterium
ATGACCGCTTCCTTACGGTCGCGGCTCAGCAAGGCACATTCCGAGTCAAGCGCTTCACGGGCAAGAGACTGACCGGCTTCATTCAAAAACCGTACAGCGCGACCCAGCTTGCGCAGAAAGTGCGGGACGCCTTAAACGAACGCCTGTCATACTTCGAGAGTGCAGGCTCCGCCGAAGGTTGACTGCGGATTCTAAGCAGCACGCGAGCCAGATTAGCTCTCGGCGCGGAATTTCCGGGCGCCAGCCGAACACGACCGATCAGGCTAGTGGCCTGCCGCAGCGACAACGTGGAGCATGACCGCTTCCTTACGGTCGCGGCTCAGCAAGGCACTTCCGAGCCGCGCGCGTGAGCATGCGCTTTTCCGATGCTAACGGTGGCGTGCGCAGCCTGGCTATGCCGCGCACTCCGCGCGAAACCGCATCGATAGCATGACAGCGCTGCACTACGAGTAGCTGGACCGGCATTACTGCCTGCGCCCCTTCACGCGTGCATAATCACTTTCTTGCGCACCGCGTATAGCACGATCTCCGCCGTGTTGTGCAGGTTCAACTTCTGCATGATGTGCGTGCGGTGCGTTTCCACGGTGTGCAGGCTCACGTTCAGCACGGTCGCGACTTCCTTATTCGATTTCCCCTCGGCCAGCAGTTGCAGGATCTCCTTTTCCCGGTCCGTCAGCAGGCTGTAGGAATCCTGCAGGTGCTCCTGTTGCAGCCGGCGCATGTAATCCTCGAGCAGCGTCTGGGCGATGGCCGGGCTGAAAAACGGTTTGCCCTCGCCGACGGCTTCGACGGCGCGCAGCAGTTCGGTCTCGGCGGAGTCCTTGAGCAAATAGCCTCTGGCGCCAGCGGAGAGCACGCGCACCAGGTAAGCCTCGTCGGAGTACATGCTGAGGATCACCACGCCGATCTTCGGGTTCTTCTTCACGATTTGCGTGGTAGCGTCGATGCCGTTGAGATTCGGCATGGCGATGTCCATCACCACTACCTGCGGCTCGAGCTGTTCGGCCAGTTTCACGGCCTCCCGCCCGTCAGCCGCTTCCCCCACGACCTCGATCCTGGCATCGCGCTCGAGCACAAACCGCAGCCCTTTGCGTACCACGCCGTGATCGTCGGCCAGCAGCACTCTTAGCTTGTTCATGCAATCACCTCGGCGTTCAGCGGAATCTCAATCCGCAGCAACGTGCCCCGGCCCGGCTGTGAATGGATATGGAGTGCGCCGCCGAGTTCGCGGACGCGCTCTTCAATTCCCACCAGACCAATTCCGGCGCGGTCCGGTCCTCTAGTGCCCATGCCGACGCCGTCATCCTCGACGGCCAGTGTCAGGGCGTCTTCGCTCCCGTGGAGCGTGATGCGGATGCTCTTGGCCTGCGCATGACGCGCGCAGTTGGTCAGCGCTTCCTGGACCACGCGATAAACGCAGGTGCGCTGCGCGTCGGAGATTTGTCTGAGGTCGCCGTCTATCTCGACCGAAACCGGCACGCCAATGCGGCGCGCGAAGTCCCGCGCCTGCCATTCGACCGCCGGCCCCAAGCCGAGATCATCCAGCATGGACGGGCGCAGGCCCATGGCCATGTCCCGCACCGCGCGCAGGCTTTGCTCGGCGAGCTGCTTGGCCTCTTCCACGTGCTCCTCGAATGCCCGGCCATTTTCGGTGCGCAACTGCGCCAGACTCCCCACCTCCATGCGCAGCGCGGTCAGAATCTGTCCCACTTCGTCGTGCAGTTCGCGCGAAAGCGAGCGGCGCTCGTCTTCCTGCGCGTGCACCAGGCGATGGGAAAGCAGGCGCAGGGCCTGCTCGGCTTCTTCCGTTTTCTTGTGCTGGAGGTCGGTCCGCTTTTCCAGTTGGGATATGCGCAGAATGCAGCCGGCCATTATCAGAACGCCGAGCAGCAGGCTCGCGGCTATCATCTGCCGCAAATCGCGAAACAGCTTGTCTTTGCCGCGCTGCGTGTTCTCATCCTCGGTCGCTATGTTACCGGCATTCAGCTTGGTTACTTGTTCCGCGATAGAAACCACGGCGTTGCGCCGCGGCCGGAGCTCATAGCGCAGAAAGTGCCTGCTGTTGTCCAGCTTCTCATCGAGCGTCCACTCGAAAACCGGGTTGAACATGGCCCAGAACGCGTCCAGCTCGGACTGCAAAGCTTTCAGGATTGCCCGGTCCTGGGGCCGTGTCAGCTGCTCGAGCCGCGTGACCTGGCGCTCCACCGACGAGCGAATATCGAGCATGCGCTGGCGGTAACCTTCGCTGGTGACGGGCGATGTGTCGAGCAGGAAATCCCGCACCAGGATGTTCACAATGAAAATGCCGGAGCGGATTTCGACCAGGACTTTGTCGTTCTCCCGGTACCGCTCCTGGTTCGCCAGCACTTCGCGGTAAATCTGTTTGGATTTCCGGATGGCGGTAACGCCCCAGAAAGCATTCAGCAGCAGGAGCGTCGTCAGGCCAATCAGCAGGACAGGCCAGGTTCGATAACGCATAGGACCCTCCGCAATACAGCAAGAATCGTATTCCGAACGTGGCGCCGTCGAACCTACTCTAACAGTATATGAAAGTCGTGATCACCGATCTGGACGGCACTCTGCTGGATCACGATACCTGTTCCTGGGAAGCGGCGCGCCCGGCGCTCAAGAAACTCCGTGCCCTCGATATCCCCGTGGTCTTCTGCACCAGCAAGACCCGGGCCGAAGTGGAAGAGTGGAGAACGGAGCTCGGAAACCGTCATCCTTTCATTGTCGAGAACGGCGGGGCGCTTTACATTCCGGCGGATTACTTTCGCTGTACCCACCCGTTCACGCGCAAAACGGACGGTTACGAGGTTTTTGAGTTCGGCCAGCGTTACGATGCGCTGGTGGAAGCGCTGGCGGCTGCCGCGGCCGAAACGGCATGCTCGATCGAGACCTTCTCCGGGCTGACGGCGAACGAGATCGCCCAACGCGCCAACATTTCCGTGAGGCAGGCGAAACTGGCGAAACGGCGCGAATACGACGAAGCTTTCACCATTGTTGCCGGCGACCGGCCAGCCTTTTTGCGCTCGATCGAACGACGCGGCAAGCGGTGGACGCACGGCGGGCGCTTCTACCACATCACCGGCCACCACCACAAAGGACTGGCGGTGATGCTGTTGCTGCGGTTGTTTGACTCGATTCATCGCGAAGTGATCTCGATCGGTCTGGGTAACAGCTTCAACGACACCGAACTGCTCCGCGCGGTTGACCGGCCGGTGATCGTCCGCTCGCACGACTCGTTCCGGCTGGCGCAGGTCATTCCGCACGCTGTATCGACCAAGCTCGCCGGGCCGGAGGGATGGAGCCGCGCGGTGCTAGAGATGATTCCATAGCGATGCATGTTCGCGCTCTTCGGAATGTGCCGGCTCCTGGCTGAGATGGCGCCGCAGCGTCTCACGCCCGGCTAGTCCGATCGCCAGACTCAGTGTCAACACCAACCCGGCGACCAGCAGCAAATAGGTTCCGAGGAAAGCCAGCGGAGCAAAGTTGAGCGTGTCGGCAGCCACCACGACCGTCAGACCGAAGATCAGCGCGCGCACGGCGTTGCCCCAGTGGCGCGGGCGTGGCAGGTCCTCGTTGACCGCCCACACCAGCGTACTACGCCCCAGAAATTGAGCCAGCCACGCTCCGGCCAGCAGGAGCACAACCGCAATCGCCAGTTTCGGCAGAAGGACGGCCACCGTCTCCACGATGCGCGTGGTGGCGCTCGAATCAAATGCGCTGAGCGCGACCAGCAGGCCCACCACGAGCACCAGCGCGTAAACCGCGTCGGCCACCAGCCGCGCGGATCTCCAGTGCCGCGGCCGGCGCAGCAGATGAGCGATGCCGCTCTGGGACAGGAACCGGTCGAAGGCTCTTCCCTGGAAGGTGTGCACCAGGACCCAGTGCGCCAGGCGCGCCAGTACGTACGCCGCTGCCAGAACGATCAGCGCCACCAGCATGGGCGGCAACAGACGTGCCATGTGGTCCGCGATACTTCCCATCGTTCGTTCCCAGAGTTGCGCAAAGCTTGCACTCATGACTTCACCTCCACTTCAGGTTTTCGTTCGGGGCCCCCGGCTTCGGCACGCTCCGCGGCTTCGATTGGCGGGGACGGCCCCTGGTTCCATAGCGCCCGCAGTGCCGGCTTCTCCTGCTCGAAGCACCGGCACAACCGTTCGATCTTGTCTTCGACTTCGGCAGCGCCGTCATCCCAGGTATCGCGCACGAAAGACGCCACGCGCGCCAGATACAGCGGTGTGAGGGAGCGCAGCAAGTGGCTGCGTTCGAGGGGTCTCCGCCGGTGCGCGCGGGCAAAGTCGTGGATGGTCCGCACCCACAGTTCGTCTTCCACCACAAAGGCCGGCGGGTGATCGCGGAATCGCCGCGCTAGCGCGAGCCAGGCGCTAAGCTGAGCCGGTTGCATGGCGAGCGCCCAGATTTCGGGCAGGTTGTCGCAGCCCTGCAGGAACGTTTGAATCATCCGATCTACGTTGACCGCCACAGGCTCGAGTCCCACGTCGAACCGGAAGCCGAACAGATCGACCTTGCTCGAAGAATCGACCGTCCGCCATTGGCGCTCGTATTCGGCCATGAGTTGAAACACGCTGCCCACTACCTGGTGCAGCATGGCGCTCAGATCCGCGCCCGGGTCCTTGGCGTCGTGCAGTTTTGCGCCAAGGAAACTCTGGCAGACGCGGTAGCCTTCGGCGAGCGCGATAGTCGTGAGCCATATGTCGATGCCGAAGCGCGCCACGTCCGTCTCCCAGTCGTCGCGCTCCAGGTATCGCGACACCAGTTTCGCCGAAATGCCGAAATCCCCGCCGATCGGCTGCCGGACCTGGCGCCCGTAGAGTGAGCGTGTCAGCGGATAGACGATGCTATTGGTGATGGTGCCGTCGAACTTGTGACGGTGATAATAGGGCGCTACGAAATCGTGGCCGCAATAAAGCACCGGCCGGACCAGCAGGCTGATCCATTCCGGCGTGATGGACCGCAAATCCGCGTCCACCACCGCGCACGCCTGGGCTCCGAGTGCGCGCGCCAGCTCGAAGATCAGGCGGAACGCGCTGCCCTTGCCAGGAATTCCGTCGTAGGGAACGGCCAGCCGGTGCACCGCCAGCAGCGGCGTGGTCAGCAACAGCAGGTGGCTCTCTTCGATTTCGGTGCGCAACACCTGGTCCCGCGTACCATCCGTCGAGGCGCCGTCGGAGTTCACGATGACCGAGGTGTACTGCGGAAAGTACTTGCTTAAGCCGGCCTGCGCCGCCCTCACCACGTGCCCGATGGTGCGGGCATTGTTGTAGCTCGGAATCCCGATGACGATATCGGCCTTACTAACCTCGTTCAAACAACGAAGCGCTTCTTCCGGTAAAACCGGCTGCGCCATGGTTCTCTCCCCCGCGCCTTGGCGGGCTCACGCCACACAGACAGCGGCCCGCTCGTTACTCTCCTGCACCGCCTCGACGAGCAATTGGAAAAACTCCGGGATGGCCGTGAGCACCCGGTTCCAGTTTGGCAACAGCGGAGCGCCCACCGGATCCTGAAGGAATTGCTGTGCCGCCCTGCGCAAGCTGGTTGCGAAAACCGAAACCGCCAGCTCCTCGGCGTGCCGGTTGAACTCGATGCCGTTCAGTACGGCATCGGCGTAGTAGCTTTCGATGAGGTCCTGCGCCAGGCGGATGTAGCGAACTTCCAGCGTACGGAAATCATCCGGTGTGAACACCACGCCTTCACACGCCATGGTGCGGTAAAGGGTGCGCGCCACTTCGCACGCCATGCGGCTAAGCCCGCCCGAGCAGTCGGTAGTGGAAAGGTCCTGGTGCTTGTGGTCGTAATCATCGGCCAAGTCCACCTGGCAGGTGCGGGATGGGCTGCAATTGCGATAGATCTCCGCCAGCACGCCGACCTCGAGTCCCCAGTCGCCCGGGATGCGATTGATGCGCGCCAGATCGGCCTGCATGGCGAACTCGCCCGCCAGCGGATAGCGGAAGCTGTCCAGAAACCGCAGAAACCCTGCGCCCGGCGCCAGGCTATCCATGGCGCGAATCACCGGCGTCATGAAGAGCCGCGTGACCCGGCCGTGCATGAAGTTTGTCACGCGCGCGTAATAGCCTTTGCAAAATTCGAAGTTCAAATCCGGATGGGCTACCGGATAACACAGCCGGGCGAGGAGATCGCGGTCATAATTCTTGATGTCGCAATCGTGAACAGCGATGACATCGCAGTCTCCGCTCGCCAGCAAGTATCCATAGGAGAGCCAGCACGAGCGCCCCTTTCCATCTTCGCCGGCCGAAATTCCGTTCTGTTTGAGCAGCTGGAAAAGCTGCTTCACGGGATGGCTGTCGATCCACAGAATCGTGACCGAGCCGGGGAGGCCGTCGAAAAGCGACTTGGCGTGCAGATACTCGTCGTGCGTGGCCCGTCCCAGCGCCACCACGACATGCTTCAAGTACCGCACGTGGCTCAGCTCGTTCACGATTCTGTGCATTGCGGGAGCCCGGAACTCGGAGTACAACGCAGGCAGCACCAGGCCGATGGAAACGCGCTCCGACAGCCCTTCCAGATCCATCTCCAGGCGCACTCGGCCGTCCGGATTCAGACGGTGCAGAGTTGTGATCATTCCGCTCTGGTGAAAGTCGGCCATGCGTTTTTCCTCCTTCAGGCCTCAGTCTCGCGAAAGGCGCCCGGAAAGGACATACGGGATTTGGAGTATTTAGATCGCGGAAACGGGTGACGCCGCGGAATGTAAGAAATGAGACGCCCGGCTGTGGTGATGACCTTCTCGCCATGATGGGCGCGCCAAAGACCTCCACACTTAGGGTGAGAAACAGTACGTTTTCCTGCCACACCCCCTGTGGTAATTCACTTGTGGGGCTGAACGAAAACTCGCATCATGGTTTTGAGCCATGTATTCGCTACCGCTGCTGGTTGCCACAGCTTTCGTTGTGTTCGCCGGTCGAGCGCTGCTTCGCAGTGCGCGTGCGTGGCATGCGAGAAGCACGGATAAGTTTGCATCGTCTCGCAGGTGAGCGATGCGGAAATCCGCAATGTGCTGCGGTCTGTTTTGGCGCGTGGCATTCCGCACGCGTTACCTGTTCACTTCCCGCTCTTCAACTCTTGCAGAATTTGCAAAGATTTCTTGACATCGGGATCGTTGGGCTTGAGAGAGTCCGCTATGCGCAGCTCCCGCTCGCCCTTCTCCAGGTTGCCGGAACGGCAGTAGATCAATCCCAGGTCTTTGTGAAGATCGCCTTTCGAGCGGCACTCACCGCAGACTTGGACGGCTTCTTCGAGTTGGGCGACTGCCTGGTTCCAGTCGCGTGCGCTCGCGGATGCCAGCGCAAAGTTGCCGAGCGTGTCGGCCCGCTCGGTAATGCGGCGCTTTTTCTGGAGATCGGCAAAGCGTTCCTGATACTGTTTGGCCGCCGCCGGATCGGTTCGGCTCAAGTGGCGCGCAAGGTTGTAGAGCGCCTCCGCGTGCTCCGGATCCAGCTCCGTGGTTTTTTTCCATTGCGCGATGGCGCCGGATTCGTTGCCCAGTTTCGCCAGGTTTTGGCCGAGCAGATAATTCGCGTCGGTATTCTTCGGGTCGAGGGTGACGACCTGCCGCAGGATCTCGGCGGAGCGCGCTGAGTTGTCCAGTTGCTTTTCAGTGACCGCCAGCAGGTAGAGCGCGGCAGAGTTCCGCGAATCAAGGCGGACTGCGGTCTCAAGCTCCTCCCTGGCTTCCTCATTGCGGCGGAGATCGAATAGCGAGCGGCCCTTGTTATAGTGCGCGGAGGCAGAATCGGGCCTCAGGCGAACGGCCGCGGAGAACTCGGCCAGCGCGCCTTCAAGATCCATATGGTCGGCCAATGCGATGCCCAGGTTTAGATGGGCTTCGGGCGCACCGGGCGTTAGCTCGATGACCTTGCGGAATGCCTGGATCGCCTCGGGCGCGCGGCCGAGCCGGGTCTCGACCATGCCAAGAGCGGTTAGCGCGCTCGTATTGTTGGGCGAGATCCGAATGGCATTTTCCATTTCGCCGGCTGCATCAGCGAACTTGTCCTGGCTGGCGAGCACCAGGCCCAAGTTGACGAACGCCTGAGCGTATTGAGGACTGTTCTCGACGGCCTGCCGGAACAGCGCTTCTGCCTCGCGGTTGCGCCCTCGTTGCCCATAGAGCACGCCCAGGTTGTTCTGCGCTTCCGCGTATTGCGGATCGAGCGCGAGCGCGGTTTGCAATTTCGCTTCAGCTTGCGTCAGCTTGCCATCCTGGAGATCGAGCAGGCCGAGCTGATTTTGCGGTAATGCGAGCTTGGGATCGAGCTGGACGGATTTCTCGAGAGCCTCGCGCTCACGCGTGCGGTCACCCAGCTTATCCAGCGCCAGGGCCAAGTTGTAATAGATTTTGGCACTGTTCGGATCGAGTTGCAGCGCTTCCTGATAAGCCTGGACGGCGCCACGTGCGTCGCCCTCTTCGAGCAGCCGGTTCGCTGTGCTCGCCTTCACCGCGGCCACGTTTCCCTGGACACCGTGCTGTTTCTCCGTTTCGAACTGCTTGAGCTCCAGCCGCGCGCGATCCGTCTGGTTGAGGGCGCGGAGCACGTTCGCCAGCTGAAAGCGGGCCTCAGAGGAATCCGGATGCAATGCGAGAGCCTTTTGCAGTTGGGGCAAAGCCTCGTCGGCCTTCCCCTGTTTCGCCAGGACGAAACCCAGGTTGTAGCGAACGTCGTAGTGGTTCGGGTCCATCTGCACGGCGCGCTTCAGCTCCCGTTCAGAGACCTCATACTGGCCCAAGCCGCGATAGACGGACCCGAGCAGATAGTGCGACTCGAAATCCTCGGGCTTCCGGTGAGCATAGTCTTGAATGAGCGGAGAGGCTTCCTCAAACTCCGCCAGGTCCACAAGCGCCTTGACTAGCGAGAGTCGTGCGACATCATTACCCGGATCGAGGCGCAAAGTTTCCCGGTATTCGTCGGCGGACTGGCGGAAGCTCCTCTCCTGGGCGTAAATGGTGGCTAGATTGAAGTGAGCGACCGCTGAGCCGGGCTCGTCTTTGACCAGGTTGACGAGAGTTTCGATGGCCTCGTTGGTGTTGCCGTTTTGAGAATACGCCGCGGCAAGGGCGATGCGAAGATTGGGGTTCTTCGGATCGAGCTTGGCCGCCTGATTCAGATAGCGGATGGCCGCGGAAAACCGCTTTTGCGCTGTTAGCACCTGGCCGAGGTGATCGAGCGCCTCGACCGAGCGCGGATCGATCTGCAGTGCGGCTTTGAGTTCGGCCTCCGCGGCAGGCAGTTCGCCCGATTCTTCGAGAGCGATGCCGATAGCGGTGTGCACCGGTGCCCGGCGGGGACTGAGCTTGTCCGCCAGGTGTAACTGGTTCACGGCCGCCTTGAAATCGCGGGCACTCATGAGCGCCAATGCCAGATTGAAGTAACCGTCCCATGCGTTGGGATGCAGGCGGATCGCGGAACGGAATGCCGGGATCGCACACGTCATCTGATTGCGCTGTGCGAACCAGGCGCCCAGTGCGTTGTAGGCCTCGGCGGATGGCTGCTTGGCGATTGCACGTTCGATTTCAGCGGGACCGTGACAATCCGGTGGCGTCTGAGCGACTGCGGCGCCGCAGCAACTCAACAGGAATATTGGAAGCGCCGCCGATGCTGCCCTGAGCATAGACACCAGTGTACAAAGGGGGCACCACAGCGGCGAAAGACGGCTGCCAATCGAGATTGGCAGCCGGAGGAGTTGAATCAGCTTCGGCCCAGGGACGGAGCGCTCAGAATGTGATCTTCGCTCCGAACTGGATGATGCGCGACTGGTTTTGCGTACCGGTAATCACCCCAAAGTTCCCTTGGCTGATGTCATTACCCGGCTGGCCCAAAATCACCGTATTCGGCATGTTGAAGGCTTCGGCGCGGAACTCGAGTGCTCTGGTCTCCAGGAACGGGAATCGCCGGAATAGCGAGGCGTCAATCTGCCAATAAGCCGGACCCCGCAGGATGTTGCGGCCCGAAGTGCCGTAGGTATACTTGGGTGGAATTGCGAACGCAGCGGTATTGAACCATTCAGCGGCCGATTTGTTCGACAGGTTCGGATCGCCGACAAGATTCGCACGCACTCCACCGGCGTTTCCGGTGTTGGCGATATCGCCGTCTGCCACGATATTGTACGGGAGACCGGAATGCGCTTGTGAAATCGTGTTCACTTGCCAGCCGCCGACAATGTAATCCATAACCCGGTTGCCCGTTGAGAAGCGCTTGCCCTTTCCGACAGGCAATTCGTACACGATGTTCACACTCAGGGTGTGCGTGAGATCGTAACCGGCAACACTGCGATCATTGTTGTATGAGTAGGGGTTCTGTACAGAAAAGCCCTCCACTCCATACCAGCCGTCGGAGCCGGTGTCGATCACCTTTGACCAGGTGTAAGAAACCTGATAGGCCAAGCCGTTGGAAAAGCGTTTGTCGTAGAGGAACTGAAGAGCGTTGTAGTTGCCCCGTCCGATACTGCGATCATAAAATGTCGGCCCGATGTACGGGTACAGGGCGCGGAGTTGAGGATCACCGGGTCCTGGCGTCAGGGCAGTATTGTAGTCTCCGCCGACGTCCAGCCGGCGGCTGCCCGATCCCACGTAATCGAGTGAAACCGTTGTACTGTTGTTGAGCTGCTTGGCTACGCCAAAATTCCACTGCATGGAATACGGGTTCTTGGCATATGGATCCATCATCCACTGCACCTGATTGAACGGGGTGGGGCCCGGAAACGCTCCTCCGATCGAGAAGGGATTTTGTGCCTGGATGGTGGGCGTCGCCGACTTTGACGAAGGTTGGTTCAAATTCTGTGCGATCTGCTGTCCGATGTCAGGCCAGTCGCCTTCGTAGTTCTGGGCGGTCTGGGTAACTGCAGCCCAGTTGTCATAGAAGATTCCAAAACCGGCGCGAATCGCCATCGTGTCCGTCAGACGGTACGCGAGACCGACGCGCGGGCCCCAGTTGGTCGTAGTGTCGTGATAAATCTTACCGGTTGGAGATACCACCACGTGCGCCGGTAGCGTGCCATCGCCCGGAATGCATGGGGCGTGTCCGCGCACGCTGCATGGCGGCGGCAACTTCTGAATGACGTAGGTGCCGTTGTTGAAGTCAGTCTCCCCGGTCTCAATGCCGCCATTCTGGCCGATGGTGGCGTTGGTGCCATAAGGCGGCTGGAAGGTCCGGTCATAGCGGAGACCGAGGTTGACTGTGAGCTTGGGAGTTGCTTTCCACGAATCCTGGAAGTAAAAGCCCATCACACCGCCCCAGCGCGTGGTTTCATGAACGTTGCGGCGGTTGGCATTGTCCGGCACGTTTAACAGGAAAGAAGCAATGGGGTTGCCCAGTTGCGCGGAATTTTCCGGGTTGCCGGTCTGCTGTTGAGCAAAGCCGACGTTTGAGGAGGCGTAGATGGATTCAAACGTGTTGCTGTTCAACTCTCCGCCAAAGCGAAACGTGTGATTTCCGATGATCTTCGACACGTTCGCCTTGTACTGCCAAACGTTGGTGAAATTCGGATCCAGTGTGTCGCTGGTACCGGGAATAGGGTTGTTAAAG
>JBGPKX010000186.1:0-11482 GCA_041486185.1 Bryobacteraceae bacterium
AAAAGTAACCGCCCAGCGGGATCGCGCCCAAGCCCGAAAACGGGAAAAACGGAGGGCGCACCAAGAACCAGGGCATAGCCGGCACGGGAAATCCGAGTACGTGCTCGTAGTGATACCGGGTTCCGTACGCGGCTTCCAGCACTCTGCGAGTGGAGTACGTGTTGAATCCTTCATCGAGCCACGCTTCTTCGAATTCGTTGTTGCTCACCATGATGGCCCAGAAGTTGTGGCCGAACTCGTGCACGGTGACCATCTCGGGATCGAGCGAGGAATCGCCGGGCCAGAACGAGCCGCTCACGGTAACAAACGTCGGGTACTCCATGCCGCCGGTGTTGGAGTTGCGCTGTGAGTTCACCAGCGTGAGAGTATCGAAGGGATACCGGCCGTACCACAGGCCATAAAACTTAATGGCGTTGAATGCTGCCCTGAAATAGCGTTCCTCGTTGCGGCGCTGATCGGGCTGGAGCAGCAGCGTGACCTCCACGTCGCGGAGTGCGATCTGTTCCTCGGACATCTGCAGGATGCGTTTCCAGGCCGCAATCTCGGCCGGCTTCACTTCGCTCCGCCAGTCAAATTTTCGATTTATCTTGATGAATCGGGGGCTGGCCGTCCAGGCGAAGTCAGGCACGTCTTCCTGATAGTAGTGGTGGACTGACATGCCACCCTCCTGACGTGTACCGCGCAGATAGCCGGTCGCGCCGACGACATAGTTCGAGGGAGCGGTCAACTCAGCATCGTACACGCCGAAATCGGGATAGAACTCCGTGCTGGTGTGAAATTGGTGGCAGTTCCAGCCGCCCTGCTTGCGGCCACGCTCGCCGGCGGCTTCATACACGCCGATCTTCGGGAACCACTGTGCGATTAAGAAGTAGTCGTTGTCGTAGCCCGTACGGAAGAATACGCGCGGGAGTTTGGCCTGAAAATGGACAGCCACCTGAACGGTTCCATGCGGTGGAATCGAGCGCGGCAACAGCACGCGGACCACAGTCTGGTCCGATCGGTTCGCATCGTCCGGCTGAACAAACGTCATTGCGGGCGTCAGATCGGCGCCCTCCACCTGCAGTCTGGTCACGTCGATCCATCCAAACCGCTCACGTTCCGGTTTGCCGGCCCAGTCCTCATAGCCGCTCGTGGAATCGGCCTTCGCCTCCCGCATGAACGTGCTCTCCAAATTCTTGTAGGCGTTGAGATAGAGGTGGAGATATAGGTCTGGAATGGTGTCTTCCGTGTGATTCCACCACGTCAGAGTGTAATGGCCCTGGACCGTCTTGGCTGCCGGATCGAGCCGCGCCGATATCTGGTAGCGCGTGATGGGGTGCTCGATCTGAGAACGGTAGGTTTGCGCGACGGCCGCGGCGCACAGTCCAAACCCCACGAGAGCACGAAGAGATCCGCGCATCAGCTTTCACTCTCCCGGAGCGCGGTGGCTGATGCCGAGTAGCAGATCCATTCACTTGCCCAGGCGGCTACCCGAAACCAGTACCGCGAGAACATCAGAACCTGCTGAACCACGAACAGCAAGGCCGCAAACGCCAGTCCGCCCGGTTCCCGCCACGGCGCCATGGCGACGTAGAATGCCGCGAGCAAAGCGCTGCAGAGCGAAAGCGGCGCCCAGGCCAGCAATGCCGCCCGGGAATTGGCTCTGACGAAGCGGAGCGAGGAGCCCAGAGCGCGCCAGACGCCTGCGTCATCGACAAGTACCAGGCTCACGCGAGCGTAGTCCATGACGATATTCAAGAACGCCAAACCGACGATCACCAGCAGCGCCCACCCCAGATGCGCCCAAAAGACCGGCCTGCTATCGGCCGCCTCGATCGCCCAGCTTCGTACCAGGCCACCCAATTGCTGCAGCAGGAGACGGAAGACAATCCAGTATCCGACGAGCCCGACGATGGAAAGGCGGATCATGGGCCAGCTATAGCGCGCCGCATCGTGGAAGAAACGGCTGAATGACAGGCTGCCGTTGCGAAACCCGCCCAGCACGCCGCCACTCAAGACCGCGTTCAGCGGAATTGAAATCATTCCGACCAGCGTGATCACGGAAGCATAGCGCTCCATAGACCCGGGACTGTTCATGATGAAATCCGTCAGCCACTCGACCGAAAAGGCGCGCCCGATCGTCTGACTCATCAGGCTGTGGCCGGTGAAACGGAACATCCCGCGGAGAATTGGCAGCGCGGCCAGCGCAGCCAACACCAGGTTGATCACAAACAACAAAGTGACCGCCGATCGAGCCCGGCCCGCCTCCCGCAGCGCCCGCACGTTAACCAGAAGGACACTCCACTTGTTGCTCCGGCTCATATGTCTGTGTTCACCTCCAGGATTTACTTCTTCTGCACGAAGCCCGCATCCACCCAATCGGCCAGGTCGAGCGGGCTGCGACTGCCGGCGTCCGTCACGACAAAATTGATAAGCCGGCTGCGCGCGGGGATTTTGACGTCGAACCGCCACGGTTCTTGCGCAAGCCGCATCACGGGGCTTTCCGAAGCGAGGTAGCCATCGATGAAAACATGAAACCGGACACTGGGGTGGGTCGCCAGGAATCGCGCATTGGGGCGTTGTCGGAACGGGTCATCGTCCACGCCGGCCCGCGCCACAAAGCGGTCGTAGCCGGGTTGGATCTCGTACAGAAGGTTGGCTGGCGCGCGCGTGCCCACGCCCTTGTCATAGCTGACTTCGCGGACGGAGAGCGGCCCGCCCGTGAACGCCCGGTTGGCCTTTGTCTCCCAGTTCCAATCCGGTCTCGCGCGTATGACTGGTTTGAGTTCATCGAGGTATACGTCTGGCTTCGGCGGCAAAGGTCCGAGGCGAACGAAAGAGCCCTCACTGATCGTGGTCACGAGACGCCCATTTTCGAAAGCCGCTGTGCGCAGCCGTGTTGTTTTCGTGATATCCAGTGCCTTGGCATAGAGCGGCGAGGCGGGCCCCGGTTCGGTGCCATCGAGCGTGTAGCGGATCTCGACGCCCTTCTGTTGCGGCGTGCTCAGCGTGACCCTCACGGAATCGGTGAACTCGTACGGCCAGTCTGTGGTGCCCCAGGGCGTGAGGCGCACCATCTCCACCATCCACTGATCGTTCCAGACTCCGGCTTTCCTCATCTCCTCGGCCATGTTTAAGGTGGGGACGCCGGATCGTTCGACATCGGCGATGTCCGTCTCCGTGCCAATATCCGGCGTGAACGCCCGGTCCGGATCGTACGAGGTTTCGGCGTCGGTCAAGTCGCGCGCCAGGAAACATTGCAACCCCGCCGAGGTCATGGGCGCAATTCCTTCCGGCTTATTCATGACGCACAGATTGGTGTTGATGCCCATGTAAAGCAGGCGCGTGAGGCCCGTCTGTTTGTAGATCGAGTACAATTCTTCGGCGTCTCCGGCAATCCAGTCACCGGCGGCAATGACCAGGTTGGGGTCCATCGAATCCCAGCCATAGTGCACGTGACACACAATGCCCGGGCCGCACATACACTTCTCTGGCCGGACGGTGGGGGCGCGGAACGGGCAGGAGAAGTTGCCGACATGCGGCAGCGGCGCGCGCGGCAACGCGATGGCTCGTTCGCGCTGCGGCGTGCCGACATATTGGCTGGCTACGTCAGTGGGCGCCCAAATGATCTGCATGCCGAGGCGGCGCGCGCCCTCGAGGGCCTTGTTCATTCTTGGTACCAACGCCGCAGCGCGTTGCGCGTTGGTCATGCAGTCGTTTGTGTTCCACATATCAACGATGACGACGCCGATCTTCTTCGGGTCGATCGATTGCCTGTTGGCGAGGATGCGCCCTGTTTCGCGATCGCGTGTCTGCAGGGTCAATTCGATGGTTGAGCCCGAGCCTGCGGCGATCGGGACACACGTCATCCAAAGAAGTGGGCCGCCACAAGCGGCGCTCAGCACGGCGTGGAACAGCAGCCCGTTCCCCGGCGGCAAACAGCACCTGGCACGTTGTTTCATGTTTGGACGATTTTCGTATTTGAGACCTGCTTTGTCAAAATCGACTTCGCCAAACCGGTTCGAGCTTCGGAATGCCATACGGCTGTGTGGCTACCCGCTTCCTCCAGTTTTTGGGCGGTTCGGCGCGCTGGTAATTGCGATCTCCAGATTTAGTGAATCTGTGTGCTCACCCGAAGCATCCGATAAAAGATATCGCAGTATGCTTAATGAATAGGAGAAAAAGATGCCAGCCACGAAGACCGCATTGCCGACTTTTCCCACGAGAATCGACTTGCCGGAAAAGGACCGTTATCCTCTGATCGGATTACTCAACGAGCGTCTTGCCGACACAGCAGACCTGTATTCGCAGATCAAACAGGCGCACTGGAACGTGAAGGGTCTGAACTTTTTCCAACTTCATGAATTGTTCGACCAACTGGCCGGTGAGGTCTTTCCGTTCATCGACATGATCGCTGAGAGAGCAACCGCATTGGGCGGATTGGCGATGGGAACGGCGCGAATGGCGGCGGCAAGCTCGACCTTGCCGGAGTATCCCGTCGAGGCCACGGACGGGCAAAAGCATCTCAAAGCCCTCATCGAACGCTACGCCGCCTTCACGTCCAACATCCGAAA
The DNA here is from genome assembly GCA_041486185.1 of Bryobacteraceae bacterium. Lineage (GTDB taxonomy): Bacteria > Acidobacteriota > Terriglobia > Bryobacterales > Bryobacteraceae > QHXW01. Next base: position 4,554 of record JBGPKX010000186.1, read on the forward strand.
GGCAATTGACGTAGCGGACGAACACAACGATAAAGCGACTGCGGATCTGTTCACCGAGATTTCACGTACTGCGGATAAGCAGTTGTGGTTCCTGGAAGCGCACATTCAGCACTAGCTCAAGCATCAGGTTCATGCTCAGGCGACAACCTTCAGAACTCCAGTCGCGCCTGAAAGGCGATCATCCGGGTCGAGCTATCACCGCCCAAGCCGACACCGAGTAGGCCAGTAGGCGGGGACGTAGTGTATGTCATCGCCCCAAATCCGGTCTGAGTGGAAGGCTTACCCGGAATGCCCGCATACCCTAAAACCGGAAGGCCGAAATTCGGGTGATTGAAGACGTTGAAAAACTGACCGTCGAGGCGCAGCTTCACACGCTCACTCAACGTGAACCACTTCGTCAGGTACAAATCACTCCAAGTAAACGCCGGGCCGCGCAGGACGTTGCGACCTAAATTGCCAAACTGGCAGTTTTTCGGGCTGTCGCCTCCGGTGCAGGCGCCCGTACTAGGATCGACTGACGAAACGAAGCCATCGGGATTGAGCCATTGAATGGTTCCCGGCTGTGTGACACCTGGGATTGGCTTGTGTTCATAGAGCGACGCGCCGGAAACGACACTCGCGTATTGCGGGCCGCTGCCCTGCACGATGCCGCTTCCGTTTGCCGAGTACGGCGCGCTCAAAATCGAAAAAGGCACGCCGCTGTGCCAAAAGACGCTTCCGGAAACCTGCCATCCGTTCAGCGCATAGCCCAACAAATGGCTCCGGACTTTGATCGGCAATTGATAGACGTATTGAGCTGTGAAATTATGCCGAACGTCGTAATCGCAAGGGCCATATTGCCGCCCAAGCTCCCCAGGCAGAGGCGAAAGAATCGCGCCCGCGGAAAATGGAAGGAATCCGCCGTTCGAAACCGTGTCCATGCAGTGGCTCCAGGTGTAGTTTGCCTGTACTTGAAGACCATGGCCGAGCCGCTTCTCTGCCGTTAATTGCAGACCGCTGTAATGGCTGTTCGCGCCGGTACTCAACTGTGTCACGGCACCGAAGCGAGGGTCCTTCGGCTGGCCATAGGGGAACGGCGCGAAGCAACCCTGGCACACCGTTTGATAGCCGTTCACCTGCGTTTGGTACGGCTGGTTTACAGCACGCGTGCCTACATACTGTGCCCGCACATTTATCGAGTTGCCAAGCTGGCGTTCAAGCGCAAAGCTCCATTGCATGAAGTAAGGCGCATGGAGCTTGCCATCCGGCACGGCGGTGATGGCAATCGGTTGAAGGCAGGCGCCCGGCTTCGAGAGCGGAGACGCACAGGAAAGCTGGGATTGCGCGAAGCCGGAATTGAACATCTGATTTGCCACGACTGTGGCGTCCACGGCGCTATTCGTTACGCCCGGCGCAATGAGCATTCCACCAGCCGTGCCCAACAGGCCGCCTTGGAAGGTCTTCGAATAGGGAGGATTGATGCCCACGAGATCGACAACACTCCCCGGCAAAATGTCGCTGAACAGACCGAAACCCGTCCGCAATACTGTTCTCGGCGCTACTTGCCACGCTATGGCGGTCCTGGGTTGCAGAATTGCGATTGGGGTCGACGCAAAAATGCTTCCCAGGCGGGTCTGAATCACCGCATTCAATGGTTGATTCACATCGTGAGAAATGGCGTCAAAGGACGCCCGCAGTCGCGCTACGGCATGGTGCGGGTTCAGTGGATTTGAATTGTAGGTGTCGCGCATACCGAAAGTCCACGTCACCGTTCGCGTCACCTTCCATGTGTCCTGAGCATACAGGTCTACGTTAAGGAAGTTGTACGGCTGTGAATTGGCCAGCGGGAAAGTTTCCGAGGCGGTGGACGCAACCCCATAAATGAACTGAGGCAAGGTCACGTATTTCACTAATGGGACCGTCTCTTCGCCGAAGTCATAATCATTCAGCCGGAGGATCCGGCTATTCGTACCAAACCGGAGTTCATGCGCCCCAATTCTCCAGGCGAGATTGTCGTTGATAAAGAAGCGGGCGGCTCGTCGTCCTTGAACCCAAGTGTTGTTGAGCCCTCCAAGGGTGGTGAATGGCGCATTGGCTCCGCCGCCCTGTAGCACAATTGGAAATGCGGCGAGGGTCTTCTGAAAATCGCTCGGCCCAAACAGGCTTTCATACCAGGAGAACGCCGGATTGAAGTAGTTCACCAGATTCTGGGAAAACACTTGCGTGTAGCCCGCGGCGAATGAGTACAGAGGCTGGGGAGAGATGGCGTTGAACAACGGATTGATGGGATCTGTATAGGCCGCCTGAAGGCCAGTGTCTGCCTGAAACCGGAACCACGCGCTATTTTTCTCGTTGATGTTGTAGTCGATGCGAGCTGTTTGCACTTGTTCCTTGTCGCGGCTTGAGTGCGAAACGCTCTGACGGTTCGCGCAGCCATTCCCATTCGGGGGATAGCCCGGTTCGGCCGCACCGGCGCTGTTTAGTGGACAGCCGAGAATCGCCAGCGGGGTTCCCGCCGTATTGCCGTAAAGCGAGAAGAGCTTCTGATAGAACGATACGAGTTGCGCCGCGGGTTGATAGGTCGATCCGGTCACCGAATCGACTCCGCCCAGCGGCAACTGCCGCAACACGTAATTTTGAAATGCAGGCGTTGGCACTGTCGTGGCTGTGACGATTGGCAGTGCAATGCGAACCCATTCGGAGTCGAAGAAAAAGAACAGTTTATTGGGGATAATCCGGCCTCCCAAACTGCCGCCAAAATGGTTCACGGTCGAGCGTGGTTTGTGGTTGCCCGGCGTAGAATTTGTGAAGAAGTTAGCCGCATTGAATTTCGACCCGTTCCACAGCTCGTACAGATTTCCGTGAAAGTGATTGGTGCCCGATTTTGTGACGTAATTAACTTGGGAGGCTCCGTACCGGCCCTGATCGACTGCATAGGAGAGAGTGTTGACGGTTACTTCGCCGATCGAATTCAAGCCAAGCACGAGATTTGTCGAGAGACCGCTGTTCAGATTCGTCAGCGGATCATTGGTTTCCAGTCCGTCCACAATATAGCCGTTTGAGAGAGACGGCAGCCCATTGAACTGCACGTTGCCATACCCATTAGTCCCGCCAACGAAATCATTTCCATTGCCGGCGGTGTTAATGAGAGCTCCAGCGGCAAACTGCAGGGGGTAAGTCATGTCGCCGCCTGGATTCGGAAGGTCTTCGAGCGATCGAGCAGTCAACATCGTTGACGTGTTCGGATTATCCGGGCTGACCAGCGGGACTTCCTCAGTCACCATGATTTCTTGACGCGAGAAAGCGATGTTCAACGTGAAGTCGACGGTTTGCTTCTGCCCAAGTCCGGCCAACACCGAGTTGTTCTGCTTGCTTTCAAACTGGTCCGCTTCGGCCTTGACCAAATAGAGTCCTGGCTTGAGTTGCGGAAAGCTGAACCTCCCCGCATCGTCGGTTTTCACCGACCGCCTCAGGCCGTTCTCGGTGTTTATGATCGTCACCGTGGCGCCGGCAAGGGCGGCTCCGCTCGAATCGGTGACAGAGCCAATGATGGCGCTCGTTGTCTCGCCTTGAGCGCGCGCGGGCATGCGCATCGCGAAAGCCGTGAGCACCAGCGCTACGAGGGGCTTCATCCGGCGGCTTAGCACAGATCGCCGGTAATTAGGCATGGCTAAAAGTATATGGACGCACTCCTCTTCTGTCAAGCTAGTAAATGATTTCGCCGCAAAAGGCTATCCATCAGCCCGCTTGCGCTAAGTTTGTCCCAGAGGGATAATCTTGATTTAGTGCCACCTAGATACCATGCGCCGGGCAGCACGGAGTCGGTAGACGACTATTTGAAAGCGATTCTGGAGCTGAGCGGGCCGGAAGAGGCGCGGGTTACGAGCAACGCCCTGGCTCAGCACCTCGATATCCGCGCGGCTTCGGTCACCGGCATGCTCCAGAAGCTCGCGGCGCAGAAGCCGTCCTTCGTCAAGTACGAAAAGCACCACGGCGTGCGCCTGACCGAGGCCGGGAAGATGCGCGCGCTCGAAGTTCTCCGCCACCACCGGTTACTGGAACGCTTCCTTCATGATTTCCTCGATTATTCCTGGGACGAGGTGCACGACGATGCCGAACGACTGGAGCATTTCATATCCGAGCGGCTCGAAGACCGTATCGCGGCGAAACTGGGGGACCCGGAGACAGACCCGCATGGGCACCTGATCCCTGAACGAAATGGCGCCGTTCCGGTTCGGCAGGAGGTGCTGCTTTCGAAGTGGGCGTGCGGTGTGCCCGCCGTGATCAGCAGTGTATCGGATCGCGATCCCTCGGCCTTGCGCGAAATGGAAAGATTAGGCTTGAGGCCAGGCACCACCGTCATTGTCGAAGCGGGAACGCGTAATGCATCTCTGCTTGTCCGCATCGGCGACCGTCCGGATCGGACGCGATTGAGCCAAAGACTTAGCAGCGCGATCTGCGTAATTAGCGGCGGAAATCACACATGAGAAATTTGCTGCGTTTTCACCTTCTCGCTGAGTTGGCACGGCGTTTGGCTGCGATCGAAGATAGCGATCCCTGGTTGGGAGCCACTCCACTACCGGCACCGGATGCGTGAGTTATTTGGCGGACCGGAGTGGGCCAGCGAGGAGCGTGTGAGCGACAACCCCGCCTTGGTTTGGTTTAGCCTGCCTGCGTCACTGCTTTCTGAGGCGGGGGTCAAGCTGGGGAAAGACTATCCACGGCCCATCGTCGAGCATGATGTCGCGCGAAAACGTGCCCTCGCCGCCCTCGCTAGCATGAGAGGCTCCCTGAGGCGCTGAAGGCGGATTTTGGAGCGCCAATTGTGGCTTACTGTGCTTCAAGGGAGCAGTTCCCGAACCCGCTGCGCACGGTAATCGAATATGTTTGAAAGATCCCTGGCCACCTGCAAACGATGGGCGAGCCGGCCCAGCACTCCGAGCGGAAGTGCGTACTGCACGATATCCACTATGGAGGCGCCGCCCTCAACCTCTGAAAACCGGTGCATGTGGCGCCAAAACCGATACGGTCCTTTCACCTGGACATCGATGAATTCGTAAGGTGGATTCCATCGTTCTATTTCCGTCAGCCATTGAAGCGGAATCCCGCGGACACGTAACGCGTAAGCCATGGTGGCTCCTTGCTTCATCATGATGGGTGGGGGAGTGAGAATCCGGAGCCGCATCCACGGCGGAGTGAGTTTTTCCAGATTCTCGGCTCGCGAGAAGAAATCGAAGACGTCAGACAAGGAATGCGGAACCCACAGTTCACGCTGGAGAGTGTAAAGCGTCATGATGCGATCGGTTCAGTCCCTGCGCAATACGTGGCCGCTGTGAAGGACGCCGGAGAAGTGAGCCATGGACAGGCAGGAATGCCCGCCCTACTTCAGCCGCGCCGGCTTGAGCGTCCATGCCTGCAGCCGCGCAAGCTCCAACAACTGCGGCGCACTGAATCCTTCCGGATGGATCGGCCAGCTAAACGTGCCCGTGGCGTCGGTCGCAACATACTTCTCCATCTCCGGATTCCCTTTGCGCACCCCGACGACCGCGGACGTGCCATTGTCGCCGGCCAGCGTCGCCCCGAAATCCGCCAGAGTGAGCTTCTCCGAACCGATCCAAACTTCCGCCGGCAGGCGCCGGTTGGCGCGGATGGCTCCCGCCACATCGGCCTTCGCGCGCTCGAAAGCCGGCCGCCCGATTTCGCTTGCACGATATGTGGACTCGCCGCGCGCCACCGGGCCCTCAACGACGATGGGCTCCATTCCCAGGAGCACCTGCAGCATCTCGGCCGCCGAAAGCGCTCCGTCTTCGGTAGACAGAAACGTTTGCCGTTCCCCCATGTGCCGTGCGATGCGTGCGCGGTCCGTCACCCGTCCCAGAGCGCTCTGGTACAGCATCGGCAACTCGCGCGCCGTCACAAATCGCACCGTTGCGCGTGTTTTGGCGTGCTCCACGTAACGCGCCAGGATCCGGTAGCATCGTTCGGATTCTTCCGTTGTCCGCCGCGGTGGATTGCGCCACGCGCTCCTCTCCGGATTTGCGCCTTTGGCGAAGTTCAGGTCCCAGAATGCAGAGGTCACGAACTCGGTCGGATGGAAGTAGGTGCTGATCACGCCGCCGCCGCGCGCTTCGAGCGCCTCGGCTGCGCGGTCGAATTTCTCAAACGTCTGCAGAAGCTGGCTCTCGTCGTTCAGCGAAGGCCGGATCAGGTACGGCCCCATGCGGAAGACATGCAGCATCCCGCCCATCCAGAATGGCTGCTCTTCCACGCCCACTTGCTCGCCTTCGTCCAGATACACCGGAATGCCCATGTGCAGCAGCGCGCGATAACTCTGCGGTCCCCACGAGCTGCCCGGCTGCCCGTAGCAGCTCGGCGTCACGCCGAAAATGCGGCGAAGGTCCGCGACGCCCGGTGATTCGCGCCGCTCGAACTCCGCCGCCCCGTCCAGCCATCCCATGCCGCGCAGATACAACGCCGGCGTCGGCTGCATGCTGTGGTAATTCGAGTGGTACCCGATGTCATGCTGGGCGAGCGCGCGAATCACGTCCCGACGCCCGCGCGATTCCAGAACCCGCGCCTTCTCGCCCACCACTTTGAACGTCGCGCGCACGCCGGCTTTCTCCAGGTCCGTCGCAATGCGCAGCGCCGCATCATCCGCCGCCGGCTCAATATAGTCTTCCGTGTCGAACCAGAGGACCACATAAACCGGGCCCTTCGCCGCCAGCGTGGCAGCGGTAATCAGGATAGTCAGAAGGAGTCGAAGCATCCTGCTTAGATTACATCAGTGTTAGCGCGAGCAAATGGGCGTTGAGCGCGGTCAGGCAGGGAGCGGCCGGGACTGCTCCGTGAAGAATGCCGTAATGTCGTCCTTGGAAATCTGTCCCAGCGCGACTCCGAGAACCAAGTCCACGAGTTCATCCTCGTCGAAGGTAGGCTCAAGGCCATTCATG
>JBGPKX010000187.1:0-11472 GCA_041486185.1 Bryobacteraceae bacterium
CGCGGTCGATCGGTACTTTGAATTCCAGCTCGGCCGGATCGGCGCTGGCCGTGCCCTCGGAAAGCAGCAGATCGGTCAGCACGATGCCCGGGCACTGGAATTTGTCGACCAGATTGAACATCTCCGGGATGATCCTGAAGCAATCCACAATATCGGTCGGCGTGGCGATGGCTCTGGGATAGTCGCCGTGGCCGGCGCCCAGCATCTGCCACAAGTCGCCCTGCTCGGTTTTGGTGGGGACGCCGGTGGAGGGTCCGGCGCGCTGAACGTCGATGACCACGACCGGTGTTTCGATCATGGCGGCCATGCCCAGGCCTTCGGTCATGAGCGCGAATCCGCCGCCGGAGGTGGCGCACATGGCGCGGCATCCGGCTTGCGCGGCGCCGATCGCCATATTTACCACGCCGATTTCATCTTCGACCTGGCGCACCATAATGCCGGCCTTGCGCGCGTGCGCCGCCATCCAGTGCAGCACGCCGGTCGCCGGGCTCATGGGATAGGCGCAGTAGAACTTGACGCCCGCCGCCGCGCCGCCCATGGCCAGCGCCATATTGCCGGTGAGGACGGCGTACTTGTTGTCCGTCATGGGAAGCGGCCGCTCAAACGGCGCGAAGTGCTCGGTCGCGTACTGGTACGCCGCGCGCGCGCTGCCGACATTTTCGTTCACCACCGCTTCACCTTTCTTCTTGAACTGATGGGTGAGGGCCTCTTCAAGGGGCTGGAACCCGACGCCCATCATGCTCAATCCGGCCGCCAGGCAAAGCGTGTTCTGTTCGACCTTGGAGCGGCTGTTGGAAGTGAGCTGCAAGACGGGCAGCGGGCACAGGCGTACGCCGTCCGATGCGCTTCCCGGTTTGATGGTGTCGCCGTTGTAAACCACCGCCGCGCCCGGCCCAAGCAAGCGCAGGTGGCGATCCATGGTGTCCTGATTGAGCGGAATCATCAGGTCGATGTGGTCGCCGAAGCTGTTGATTCTTTCGGGGCCGGTGCGGATGGTCAGGAAAGTATGACCGCCGCGAATGATGGATTGATATGCGTTATAAGCGTTGACATGCAGGCCGCGGCGGGCGAAGATCCGAGCAAAGATATTGCCCGGCGTCGCCACACCTTGACCCGCCGCGCCTCCTATGGAGACGGCGAAGGTGTGCTTCATTTCCCAATCCTCCTTGCATTGCCGCGAAGGTAACGCGGCTATGAAGCCAGGGGCCCGACGCGCTTCCAGGCGGATCAGCCCGAAGCGCTTTAGCCGGACGGACATTCTCCGTTCCGGCAGAAACCACCGGTTCACGGCCACCCGGAACAATCGAGCAAGCAGCCGTTTGCCGGCGTGGATTGTAAAAAAGCCTTACCAGTCTACTACAGTTGGCGTGGGTCGCAAGGCTGCGGGGCCTCAAAGAGGCGATTCTGTCGTACTGAGTTATTGCCGCTCTCCATTATCTGTGATCCACGCGGCGAGCCGTTCCAGTGCAGCTCGCCGCACCTCCGGCGTGGAGATTGTGCCCGGCGTAAACCCGAAATAAGAACCGGTCAGCGTCTGCATCGCCTGCACCACGTTGGATTGCCGCCATCCCTCCAGCACGTCTTCATGAGCCAGTAGGTCGTAGATCGCCCTTGCGCCCACCTTGTCGTTGCGCGATGCAAACAAGACGGCAATAGACGATCTCACCGCGATCTCAGGGTCTGATAGCAACTTCACCAGTGCAGGCCGCGCTAGCGCGAATGCCGGTGGCGGCAAATTGAAACCAATGTCCGCCGCCTCCGCGCGAACCTTGGGTGTCTCGTCTCGAGCCAGCCTTTGAACAACTGGGACCAGCGCCGGGTCCCGAGACTCAGCTATTGCATAGCCTGCAAGCCACCGAACCTCTCCGTCCTTGTCCTCGAGCAGTGTGACCAGTACCGCATAGGCGGGCCGTCCTCTCTGGAGATGCCGCAGTGCCTCAAAGTGCCGGAGGACGCCGCGCTCGACGAGCAGGGGAATCGCCCGCGGATCGTTCAGATCCCGCAGCGCCTGCGCCGCATACGCCTCCTGCGGTCCCTCTAGGCTAGATGCCGCGCCACAGCCGTAAACAGGGAGGTGAGCCGGAACTCCCCCACAGCGCGCAGACCTCGCCACACGCGATCTTCCGCGCCGCTCTGCAGGTCTGCGATGACGAGCGGCTCGACCTTCTGCCGGTGCGCCGATAGCAAGGTCCTGCATCGCGTGCGCGCGGCTTCCGCTACCAACGGCCAGCCGCCAGCGCGATCGTATTCCGCCGCCAGTTCTTGCGGCGTGGCGCGGCTGCCTTCGGACGCACTCTCGCCGGGCAAGACACGATACGCCATTGCCCCCAGCATTTCTTTTTCAAGGACCGGCCAAACCTCGCCGTACAGCCGGGGAATCTCTCGGCGTTGCTCTGTCTCAGTGAGCCGGGCAACTCGCTCCACGTCGATGAACAGCGCTCGGGCCTTGCTCCGCTCCCGTTCGCCGCAACACTGCGCCACGCACGTTCCGGCGGTCAACATCGAAACCGCAATCGCGAGCGTCCAGCGCGCCGAAACAAGATACATCACTGAAATTATCCCCTGTCTGAAAGCTGCCCGTGGAACTTCCGTGCTTCGCACAGTGTCGAATAGGGCATGGGAATGGCGGTGGGTGACGGCGGGCGCAGCAAGGCAGATATCAACATGACGCCCATGATTGACGTGCTGCTTGTGCTCATTATCATTTTCATGGTGATCACTCCACTGACCCCGAGCGGGCTGAGAGCACTGCTGCCTCAGCCGCCAGCGGATCAAGCGCAGCAGGTGCCTGTGAAAGACATTGTCGTTACGGTCGAGTGGGATGGGACGGTGCTTCTCAACGCGGACCGTGTCGAACTGGCCGCCCTGCCTGACCGATTGAAACGGATCTTTCAAGCCCAAGGTGATGCGGTACTTTTCGTGCGCGGCGATAAGCGGCTGGAGTTTCGGCAGATTGCCTCGGTCATTGATGTCGCAAAGGGCGCCGGGCTGCAACGCGTGGCGCTGATGACTAATTGAACCGGCGGCGTGGCGGCAGCTACAAGGCATGATGCGCGTGCAAACACAGGGGCCGTAGAACCCGCGGTTTGGGTCGCTCTGGTAGATCTCTGCCAGCTTGCGTTCCACGCCTCCTATGGCCGGAATCAGGAACACACCGCTTGTGGTCGAAGAGAGAGTGCGCAGGAAAGCTATGAAACGCCGTCCGGCGACCAAGCCGGAGCAAACTCATCGGCTGGATCGTGAGTGAGGCGCACCGGATCGCCGCCGCCGATCAGCTTGATGAAAATATCGAAGTTGCCTTGCCCCATGTTTTCAGAGGGGTTCCATGCGAACGCCACGTGGTTGCCGTCCGGCGAGAAGCTCGGCGAGACCTCGTCCCCCGGATAACTGGTTAACGGAACGGGCATAGGCGCCGGCGCGCGCTCCTTACCGGGGCGAAGCAATAGGATGCCAGCACCCACCATCCCAATCGCTGCAAGGGCCGTCGCCACCCAAAGGAGGAGCCGATTCGGCTTTGGGGCGGCCGTTGCTGGAGCCATGCCGCTATCAACCGGCGCAATGAAGCGGTACCCCTTGCGTGGAACGGTTTGAATAAATCGCGGATTCTCTGCCGAGTCACCCAAAGCCTGGCGGATTTTCTTGACGGCGGTGTTCAGACCTTCGTCAAAAGCGACAAACGTATCGGCGGGCCAGAGGGCTTTTTGTAACTCTTCACGGGTGACCAGTTCGCCCGGGTGACGGACCAGCAGGCTTAGGACTTGAAACGGCTGCTCCTGCAGCTTGATCGCCAAGCCCTCTTCACGGAGCCGAGGTCTATCTCGAAAAGGCCGAAACGAGCCATCCGCGGGTTGTGCTGCGGCGATGCCATGGGCCGCACGCCCCCTTGTCGGAGCGATTGTAACACCCGTCGACCAGTTCAGCCATCGAGCCAAGCAGCTCTCTTTCAATGAATTACGCGTTCAGCCCGATGTATTTGCGTTTCAGAACAATTCCCGGCGCTGTCTATGTCAAACCCGCGGGGAATAACCAAATCTCGATCTCACCGTGCAACCGGCGCGGCGGGGGTCGAGGATGCGACGAATCGGCCTGGTGGCATGCATGAGTATTTGGTACGCGGGGTCCCTTGGCGGGGCGCAATCGGAGCCGCGCCTGACGGTTTACATTTACAACTACGCGGAAGTCTCGGGCGCGGTCTTAGACCGGGCCGAGCGCGAGGCTGCGCGGATTTTCGAGCCGGCGGCAGCTTTGGCCGACTGGGTGGATTGCCCGCTGACGCCAGACCAGGCGGCGCAGTTTCCCGGCTGCCAGGCGACCCCGGGGCCAACGATCTTCGCGCTGCGGCTGGTTTCCCGCGCGATGGCGCAACGGTATCATTTCGAGTCGGGCGAGTTTGGCTTTGCGCCGTTTCCAGAACCGGGAGAGTTGCCAACTTCGGCTTTCATCTGTGCGGAATGCGTGGAGAAACTGGCGCGAGGGGACGAATCCCGCCTCGCGGCTATTCTCGGCTGTATGATGGCTCACGAATTGGGGCACCTGCTGCTGGGACAAGGAAGCCACGCGGCCACCGGCATCATGCACGCTCCCTGGAGCCACAAGGAACTCGAACAGGCCACAGCAGGCAACTTGACGTTTCTCCCCTGGCAGGTTCAGCGGATTCGCGTGGAGATTCAGTCGAGAACGGGACGGGGCCGTTAGAGGCAATTCACTCCCACTGCACCCCGCGCGCATGCAGCTCGCGCTCGATCTGCGCGCGCGATTCAAACTGTACCGCGTCTATGCCCTCGACTTTTGCCCCAGCCACATAGTCGGCGATGTCGTCGGTAAAGAAGCATTCCTCTGGCCGGCATCCGGCGCGCGCGATGGCCTCGCGATAAATTACGGGCGAAGGCTTCAAGGCACGCACTTCATAGGAGAGCACCATGTCGTGAAAATGCCGCAACAGCGGATAGTTTTCTTTCAGCATCGGAAAGTGGATGGCATTTGTGTTCGACAGCAGCAGCAGCCGGAACCTCTTGCTGACGCCTTTCAGCAGGCTTTCGGGAATTAGCGGATCGGGCAGGAAGATGGAGCTCCAAATCTCGCAGAACTGATCGTAGCTCACGCGCAGATCTAACATCCGGGAAAGCTGCTCCACGAAATCGTGTGGTTCAACCAGCCCCGATTCGAATCGGTGCACCAGATCGGTCGCGCCAATGCGCTTCGGTATCTCGGCCGCCGGAATGCCGCACACCTGCTCCAGGCCACGGTAGCCGCGCGTGAAATCGAACGGGATGATGACCTTTCCCAGATCGAAGATAACGGTTTTGATCATTCGTCTCCCAAGGGTAAGCACCGCTCCATTACTGTCGCGGCTCGGAAAGGTAGGTATGACCGGTTCCGAGGCGCGACCGTCAGGAACGAAAACTCCCTACGTCACCAGATTCCGATCAGCTTCCACCAGCCGAAGCCAATTGTCGACCAGATCGCGAGATTGGCCAGCGAAACCACGAACCCCACCTTCCACCATTTCTGAAACGAAACGTACCCGTGCGCGAAGAACATGGGCGATGGCGTGGTCCCGTAGTTGGTCAAGCCCGCCGCCAGATTGGCGAAGCACGCGAAGCTGAAGATCACCAGTCCCGGCGGCGCGCCGCGGCCCAGCAACACCGCAGCAAAGGCTGGGAACATGGCGAGCATGTGCGCCGTAATGCTGGCGAAGCCGTAGTGCGCGTAAAAATAGACCCCAAGCGCGATGGCGAGCAGCGACACCCAGCCCGCCTCGCTGAGTGCCGCGCCCACGGCTCGCGCAAACTCACGCGTCACGCCGGCGTCATTCAAGGATTTCCCGAGTTGCAGTAAGCCGCCGTACCAGATGAAGATGTCCCAGGCGGCGCGGTCGCTTACCACGTCATTCCACGTGAGCACGCCGGTAAGCAGCAGGGCAGCCGATCCCAGCAGGGCCGTGACGGTGATGTCCAGATGATGCAGCGGGGAAGCAATCCAGAGCCCGCACACGGACAAAAAGATCGCGGCCACGATCTTTTGTCCTCGGTCCATCGGGCCCATGCGTTCGAGCTCAGACGCGGCGAATCTGGCGGCCTCCGGCGTCTTCCGAATCTCTGGCGGATCCATGCGGTAAACGATCCACGGCACGATCAACAGTGAGCACAGCCCCGGCACGATTCCCGCCAAAAACCACAGCGTCCAAGTCACCGGATAGTGAAACATGGCGCCGGCCATTTGCGCCGCCAGCGGATTGCTGGCCTGACCGGTAAAAAACATGGCGGCGGTGACACAGATGCTCTGATAGACGCCGATCATGAGAAACGATCCGATGGCCGTGGCGGACGGGCCCGGAAACGACCCGTAGAGCTCAGCCACCGAGCGCAAGATCGGCAGCACCACGCCGCCCGAGCGCGCGCCATTCGACGGAATGATCGAGGCGAGCACCATGTCCGTCATGGAGAGCGCGTAACAGACGCCCAGCGACGTCTGACCCACGGTGCGGATAAACACCAGCGCGATCCGCCGGGCCAGGCCGGTCTTGATCAGTGCATTCGAAATGAAAAACGCCGCCATCACCAGCCAGACGGTCGGATCGCCGTAGCCGCCGAGCGCATCGTGAATCGTGAGGCCGCCGAAGATCGAGGCCAATGTTACGGCTACGAGCACCGCCGCGCCGCCCGGGATGGGCCTCAGCATCAGCGCGCCGATGGTAGCCACGAAGATTCCCAGCAAACGCCAGCCCGCCGGTTTGACGGATACCGGCCGGGGCAACAAGTACACAATTGCCAGATAGAGAGCCAGCAGAACCAAGCCGCTCAGAACACGGCGACGCAGCGTCTGCGAAGGCTGTGGCGCGGTGCCGGAGGGTTGCACCACGGTGGCGCGATCGAGTTCGGTATGCCCGGTGGTCGAATCCAAAAAGACATCTTCGCACGGTATGGCCGCATACCCCACATGGAATATCGGGGCACGTACAGTTTTTCGCGAGGCTGTGCTGCAATCGGGGCAATGGGAGCCATTGTGAGCAAGATGAAGCTCGTTATTCCAGCCGTGGCCGTTGCCTGCATCGCAACCAACGCGCTGCGTTACATCGGCGTGGTCGCGGCCGAGGGAAGTTTTTGGGTCGATAGCGCGGGCGTTTCAGACCATGCGACGCTGTTTGAAGGCAGCACGGTGGAAACCACGGGTGCTACCGCCAAGCTGCGGATTGGGGCCACCGTGCGGGTCCTCCTGGACGCCAACTCGCGGGCGCAAGTCCACGCAGACCGCTTGCTGTTGGAGAAGGGCCGCGGCCAGCTTGAAAGTGGAGCCAATTACCGGATGGAAGCGCGCACGCTGCGCGTCACGCTGGGTTCGGCCGAGTCACGGGCAGTGGTGGCCATCGGCGATTCTGCGGTTGAAGTTGCGTCGCTCAACGGACAGGTGCGCGTCGCCAATGCCGATGGTGTGCTTGTCGCCAACATCGAGGCCGGCCGTGCGGTGGAACTCCGGCTGGAGCAGGGCAGAGACACATCGGTTCTTACCGGATGCGTGGCCAAGGCCGGCAGTGCTTACATGATGCGCGATGAGGCTTCGGCGGTCACGGTGGAGCTGCGTGGGGCCGAAATGGCAGGGCAGACCGGCAAGCGCGTGCAAGTGACGGGCAAGGTGGTGCCCTCGGAGCGCGCCGAGGCCCCCGCGGACCAGGTGCTGCAGGCGACAGAAGTCAAGGTACTCGAGGCCGGATGTAGCGCCACCATTGTGGCCGCGGGAAATGGCTCACGCGCGCGATTTGTGCCGCACGTGAGCAGCATGGTGGCCCATCTGGGCGGCATCCCTGGCGCGGTAGTCGCGGGAGTAGGGGTCACGGCAGGCAGCGCCGTGGCGGTCAAGGCTATCCAGTCTCACCGTCATCAGGCGCCGCCCATCAGTCCCGGGCGTTAGTGCGCCCGCTCCACCGCTCTAAATCATCCCTAACAGCGCGTTCACCATCACCGCGCCCATGCCGATCGGGATCATGTATTTCCATCCGATATTCATGAGCTGGTCGTAACGGAAGCGCGGGAATGTGCCGCGGAACCAGATCAGCAGATAGATGACCAGAGAGACTTTAAACAGGAACCAGAACAAGCCGATCGCCGCGCTGTTCACCGGCGGCAACAGGAACAGGATGCCGACCGCGATAAGCAGCAGTGCCACCATGACCAGAACCTTCTGTTGCAGGGGATCGCGCAGTTTCTTCACCAGCAGCAGACTGCTGCCGCCGGAGCCCGCGAACACCAAGAACGGAAGAACGTAATCGATGGGCGCAAGCCAGTGGACGTTGGGGAAGGGCCGCAGCCACCCGCCCCAGAACAGCGTTACGGCCACGCTGCATGCCACGAAAATGTTGGCATACTCCGCCAGAAAGTAGAGCGCCCATCGAAAGCCGCTGTACTCCGTATGGAAGCCGGCGACAAGTTCCGACTCGGCTTCCGGCAGGTCGAACGGCGCGCGGTTGGTCTCCGCCGTTGCGGAAATCAGGTACACGACAAACGGCACCAGCATGAATCCATAGTTCGAAAACACAAACCAGATACCTCGCACCTGCTGCGCTCTCACGATGCCCTGCATGCTCAGCGTGCCTGCCACCATAAGCCCCGAGAGCAGAGCGAATGAGAGCGCCACCTCATAACTGACCAGTTGCGCCGCGCTGCGCAGGGCCCCCAGCAGCGGATAGTGGCTGTTCGAAGACCAGCCGCCTAGAATGATTCCCAGAATGCCCACAGCCGACATCGCCATGATGACCAGGATTCCTACGTTGACATCGGCCACAAACAGATACTGGCTGAACGGCAGCACGGCGAACGAGGTGAGCGCCGTAAACGTGGAAATCACCGGCGCGATCCAGAAAATGGACCGGTCGGCATCGGTGGGAATGATGTCTTCTTTGAGCAGCAGCTTGAGGGCGTCCGCTATGGGTTGCAGCAGGCCGTGCGGGCCGACACGCATGGGGCCCAGCCGGACCTGAAAGTCGGCCAGCACCTTGCGCTCGACCAGCGTCAGATAGCCCGCGATCAGCGGGAATACCGCGATGATTACGATCGTCACCGCGATGGGGACGAAGAGGGGGTTTTGGAGGACGGTATTCATGGTTTTCAACGCCGAGACGCGGAGACGCCGAGAAAAACATTACTAGACTTCTCGGCGCCTCGGCATCTCGGCGTTAAGTCAGCTTTCATTTCAATAACGAACTCTGCGCGAACCGTAAAACCGGCTCGGGATAAATGCCGATCGCCAGCGTCAGCACGCCCGTGATGCCCAGCGCCAGCCGCAGCCCGAAACTGGTCGCTAGCGGGGCTTTCTCGGTCAGCTCGCCCACGAACATGATCCTGACCACGCGGAAGTAATAGTAAATCGCGACCGCCACATAAAGCGTCGCAATCACCGCCAGGATGTAGTGGTGTGTTTCAATCAGCGACAAAAAGATGTAGTATTTGCCCAGGAATCCGGCCGTGGGCGGAATGCCGGCGAGCGAAAGCAGAAACACCAGCATCAGCACGGCATAGCCCGGGCTTTTGTACATGAGGCCCGCCATGTCATCCAGATCTTCGCCGATGATGTTCTTGCGCCGCATGGCCACTACTACGAGGAATGCGCCCAGGTTCATGAACGTGTAGACCAGAATGTAGACGGCGATGCCCTGGATTCCCGTGTCGTTGCCCGCGATCAGGCCCAGCAGCATGTATCCAGCATGCGAGATGGAGCTGTACGCCAGAAGGCGCTTGATATTCGACTGGCTGATGGCCGCGAGATTGCCGACGGTCATGGTGAGGACCGCCACGGCTGCGAGCAGCGGTTCCCAGGCATCGCGCGCGGAGGCCAGCGGTCCCAGGAAAATACGCAGCAGGAAAGCAAACGAAGCCGCCTTGGATGCCACCGACAAGTAAGCCGTGATGGTTGTCGGCGCGCCCTCATAGGCGTCGGGCGCCCACATATGGAACGGCGCCGCGGAAATCTTGAACAGCAGCCCGACCGAGGTCGTCGCCATCGCCAGGAACACTACCGGGTCCCAGGTATCGCGCGCGCTGATGGCGGCCGTCACGTCGGAGAGTCGCGTCGAGCCCGCCAGGCCGTACATGATGGAGAAGCCGTACACCAGGAACCCGCTCGAGAAGGCACCCAGCAGCAGATATTTGATGGCCGCTTCATTGGAGCGCTTATCGCCGCGAAGGAAGCCCACCATCACGTAGAAGCAGATGGCCATCAGCTCCAGGCCGATGAACAGCGTGACCAGGTCCGTGCCGGCCGCCAGGAAGAACATGCCGCACTGCGCAAACAGCATGAGCGCGTAGTACTCGCCATGATGCTCGCCTTCGATTTCGAGATAGTTATAAGAAACGATGGCCACAATGAGTGTAGCTATCTCAAAAACCCAATTGAAGAACAGCGCGAAGCGGTCGATGGTCAGCGCGCCCTGAAACGCGGTGATCTCGGTCAAGCCATTGGCCGTGAGAAACGCCTGCTGCCGCCACAGTCCGTAGCCCGTGAATCCCAGCCCCAGCACCACGAAAATCAGCAGCCATTTGCGCTGTTTCGGATTGGGAAACACCAGAAAATCGAAAAGCAGAATTGCGCAGCCGAACAGCGCCAGCATGATGGCCGGGATCAGCGCGAAATGATCGGTGGTCGTATAGAACTGATTCATTGCGCCGCCCCCGCTTGAATAGCAGCCATCTTCGCCGCGTCTCCGTGTCGGCGCGTCCCCCCGCCGGCTCTTTGCACGCCGCCCTGATAATAATCCGGCCGCACGCGCTCCACAATCTGCTGCACCGGCTTCTCCAGCAAGTCAAAATACGGCTTGGGATACACCCCGATCCAGATGGCCCATGCGATCAACGGCAGAAAAAGGACCATCTCGCGCAGACTCATGTCCGGCAAATGCAGATTGCGGCCGTTGGTCACCTGGCCTAGCATGGTTCGCTGATACAGCCAGAGCAGATACGCCGCGCCTAGAATCACGCCCATCACGGCGAAAGCCGCCCACGTATGGCTGGCTTCGAACGCGCCTTGCAGGATGGTGAACTCGCCCACGAAACCGTTGAGCAACGGTAGCCCCGCCGAACTGAGCATGGCAATCGCAAACACGATGGCATACTTCGGCATCACATGGGCCAACCCGCCGTACTCTGCAATCTCGCGCGTGTGCCGCCGCTCATAGATGATGCCGATGATCAAGAACAGCATGCCCGTCGAGATGCCGTGATTGATCTGCTGGATCACGCTGCCGGCGATGCCGTTCGGATTCATGGCGAAAATGCCCAGCGTGCAAAAGCCCAGGTGGCTCACCGACGAATAGGCCACCAGCTTCTTCCAATCCTGCTGCATCAGGCTCACCAGCGCGCCGTAGATAATGCCGACGATCGAAAGCACCGCCAGAATCTGCACAATGGTCACGTTGACCGACGCCTTCGGCACCAGAGGCAGCGAAAAACGGATGAACCCATATGTACCCATCTTCAGCAGCAC
>JBGPKX010000188.1:0-11451 GCA_041486185.1 Bryobacteraceae bacterium
GATGTCGAGAACCTTCAGGCCATCCTCCATGCCGCCGCCCGCGCGAATGCTGACGCCGAGTACGACTTTCGGACCGTTATCATGCACGCGCTCGCGAAAGATGAAGCCGGCGCCCTGGCGCGGCGCGCGGATGCTCCAGCCGGTGAAGCAGCGCGCCACTTCGGTAACGTCATGCTGCGTATATCCGCCGTCCACGCCGAGCGTGTGCAGCTCCATCAGCTCACGCGCGTAGTTCTCGTTCAGCCCGCGACGCTGCTGTTTACCCTGCGCGCCGAAACGCCGCTGGATCCTTTCCGCGGCCACCGGATCGACCGACTGGAAATTATCCAGATAGAAGAGCATCGCCGGGCTCTGCGCGGTCGAGAGCAGCAGGTCTTTGAACTTTCCCAGCACATGCGGCCGGATCACGTCGCGCTCGTAGGAACCCACCAGGTAGCGGTCGGCGCCCTTGTCGAGGAAAACGTTGAAGTGGTTATACCAGAAGTCGGTGAGCACTTCTTCGAGCTGGCGGTTATTGTAAATGGCGCGCAGCAGCTTGGCTTCCAGCAGGTCCTGCGTGATGACCGCCTGCGGCCCCGCCGACTTCTGAATTCTACGGCGCAGGTCAGGTGGCGCGGCGACAAAGAGCCCGATGCGCGCGCCGGGCGGCATGGCTTCGAGCACTTCGTCTTTCTGCTCGTCGAGCAGCCCGTCGAAGACCTTCAACTTTTCTTCGGGCGGGCCCCGGCGCAAAATACGCTGCTGCTCCTCGGTGAGGCCGACGTTTTCGAGTGTGGGCTTCTCATCGCCGCCCTTGCCCTGTTTTTGCTTAAAGCGCCGCACGGCTTTGTCGATCATCATGCGCTCTTCGGGGTCGGTCGGATACGGGACCTTGCCTTCGACCATGGCTTTGATCAGTTGCGGCGGCGGATAATGCCGCGCGAGTTCCGTGGGCGTCATGCGAAGAGTATCGAGCGGCGCCAGCCTGGTTTGGAGCGCGGGATTTTCCGGGATGCGGTCGGGATGGAGCTGCAGATCGATCCACTTCTTGAGGCCCACGAGCTTCACTTCATCGAAGTCGCCCGGCCGCGGACCGAACGTCAACCGGTTGAGCGCGTGCAGGATCTTCTGATCGCTGGAGATTGCCGTGGAGAATGGAGATGGCTGCGAAGCCTTCTCCGCGCAGATCGATATGGCGGAACCGGCCGCGAGAGACAGGCCAACCGCTAGTGCGCAGATCCCCTTTCGCCGCATAACCACATTATCGTAAACACGGTTCGAGAAATGGAGTTGCGGAAGGATAGTTAAGAGCAAGTAATCATTTACGAAAGTTAGTCTGATGGCCCAGAGAAAAACGTAAGTATCGACGAGCACGGATCGACTTCCATGTTGATCCAAGCATGACTAAGCCTGCATGACTAAGTCAATTACGAAACGGGCTCAGCTTTTCAGGCGCAGAAAAAACCAGACCATTCCGAACACCAGCAACGCCGACGCCGACACCTGCACCGGACGAAGCGCGGCAGCCAGACGGCCAACGCGGGCAAAAATGAGCGCAAACAAAGCAATCAACGCGAGTTCGGCCAGGCCTGCGCCCAACAGCACAAAACCCGGCGAATAACCGGTGCTCTGGAGAAACAGCAGGAAGTAGAGGCCGTGGAAGGCGCCCAACAGTCCGGCGATGGCCCACCGGCCGCCGGCGCGCGGCAAAAGCAGAATCTCGACCGCCAAGTAAGCCAGCGTCAGGGCCGCCGCCGCTTCCACGAACCGCGATGGCGGGCGCCAGCTGGTATGCGGAACAAGCAGTGCCGACGCGATCTCGCCGGCCAGGAACATACCGCTAAGGGCGAGCAACTCGCGCCGGCCGCGGGCCGCTAGCACGAGACTCGCCAGGAACAGCACCTGCACCAGACCTCCCACAGCCCGCATAACGCCCGCGCCGAATTCGGTAACCGCAATTTCGGCGGGCGTGGGCGGGCGGAAACGCAGCGTGGCTTTGGAAAATGAGAAATCGAAAATCGCCTGATCGCGACGGTCGCCGTTCTCGACGCGCAGCAGATGCACGTGGTTGGGAACGGTCACGGCGTGGAAAGTGCATTCGACGTCCAGCTTGTCGACCGGCCCCGGAAACTCATAATCGGCGGCGCAGAAGTAGATACCCTGGGCCTGGTCCGCGGTGCAGTCTTTCCGGATGAGCCGCGCATCGGCGCCGCCGCTCGTGAAGCGGATGTGATCGAACAGCGCCTGCTCGGAGTTGGCCACGTGCGCCATTTCGTAGAGCGGCATGCGCAGTTCGTAGTGCGCGCGGCGGTCTTCGATCTTGAGATCGCCCGTGCTCATGCTCATCACGTGAGCAAAGGCGGGGGCGGCCAGCAGAAGGGCACAGAGCGCGGAGAAGATGCGCAACCACTCGCTTACGCTCGTGGCTCGAAAGGGGGTGGCTATTGCCTGTGCGACCGGAGGAACAGGGATGCGCAATCCGTTCATTGCGTCAAGCGCGAGAGCTCCGCCGACCGGTGCGCCTTTTCAAGCCGCAGATAGATGATGCGCACCAGCGCCAGGATCGGAACCGAGAGAAACGAGCCCGGAACGCCGCCCAGCTCGGCGCCGGCGAAGACACCGAACATGACGAGCAGCGGATGCAGCTCCATGCCTTCGCTGAGCAAGCGTGGGGAAAGCACGTAATCCTGAAACAAACGATAGACGCCCAGGAAAATCAAGATAAACAGGAGATGCGGATAACCGCTAAACCCCGCCACCATCACAATGACAACAGCCGCCGTAAACGGCCCGATCATGGGAATGAACTCGAGCACGGCGGCGATGGCTGCGAGCAGCAGTGCATACGGCACGCGTGTGACCGACAGGTAGAAACTGAAGAAGGTCAGGGTGAACAGGCTCAAAACCATGAGCGCACGCATGTATTGCGCGAGCAGCACGTTCATGTCCTTGACCACATCGTCCACCAGGTCCCGGCGCGGCCCCTCGTCCATCAGTCCCAAGAGCGTTTCACTCATGGCGCGGCCGTCTTTGAGGAAAAAGAAACTCAGAATGGGGACGATGACTACCCAGACCAGATCGCCGGCGATGGATAACGCCTTCAGGCCGGCCCTCGGCAAGTAAGACACAATGTCGGCGGTATGCTGCCGAACCTGCGTCTGGATACTGTCCACGATGCTGTCCACAAGCGTCTTTGGCCCGGCGACTGGCGCAAGCTCGCTGGCCTTTCCCAGAAGGTCCGGCAGCCTCGTAATCAAGCTATTGGCCTGGTCCACGATCCGCGAGCCGAGTTCGATGCCGGCGAAAACCAGAGCCCCGATTACGATCAGGTATGCCACTACCAGGGCCGGCGTTCGCGTCCGGCTGGCGGGGAGGAAGCGGTCCAGAAAGTTGACCAGCGGCGTGAGCAGATAGGCGAACAGCAGCGCGACGATGAAGACGAAAAGGGTCGTGCGGATTAAGTAGACGGCCGCCAGCAGGAGCAGGATCGCCGCTGCCGTCCAGGTGTAGCGCGCCGCCTGGCGGTCGATGCCGAGCATGGCCCCATCATAGAGAAGCCAAAAGGCAAAAGGCAAAAGGGACGGCGAAAAGTAAGGCGCTAACTGGCCTGAGTTTCCGGCGTCTAACGGGCATGATGGCGAATCTTGTTCAGGATCTACGCTACGGGCTGCGCATGTTGCGCAAGAACCGGGGGGCCACGGCGATCGCTATCGCGGCGCTGGCGTTGGGAATCGGGGCGAATACCGCGATTTTCAGCGTGGTGCATGCGGTACTGCTGGCGCCGCTGCCGTATCGCGAGCCGGACCGCATCGTCACGCTGCTCAACCACGGCACGGGGCCGGCTTCGCCCGCCGATTTCCAGGACTGGCGGGTGCAGGCGCGGAGCTTCGAATATATGGCGACCGCGGAGGCCTGGTTCGTGAATCTCACGGGACGCGAGCGGCCGGAGCAGATCGTGGGCCTGCACTTAAGCGAGGACATGCTTCGGTTGCTGGGCGTGGCGCCGGCGCTCGGCCGGGCGTTCCTTCCCGAGGACTTCCAAAAGGGAAAAGACCACGTCGTGGTGCTGAGCGATCACTTGTGGCAGCGGCGTTTCAATCACGATCCTGGCGTCATCGGACAACAGATCCTGCTGGACCGCGAGCCTTACACGGTGATCGGCGTGATGCCGCCGAAATTTCGTTTCGCGCCTTTCTGGATCACAGGGGCGGAGATGTGGGGCCCGCAAAACCAGGCGGACCGCTCCGCCAATCGCGCCGGCCACTCGCTGCGGCCATTCGCACGCCTGAAGCCGGGAGTTACACGCACACAGGCGCAGGCTGAAATGGATACGATCTGCAGCCGGCTGGCCAAGGCCTATCCGGATAGCGACGCGGGCTTCACGGTTCAGGTGCAGCCGCTATTTGAAAAGGTGGTCGGCAATGTGCGACCCGCTCTCTTGATGATTCTGGGCGCGGTGGGTTTCGTGCTGCTGATCGCCTGCGCCAACGTGGCCAATGTGCAACTGGCACGGGCGCTCGGCCGCACCCGTGAAATTGCCATTCGCACGGCGATGGGAGCCGGCCGCATGCGTATTGTCCGGCAGTTGCTCACCGAAAGCGTGGTGCTGTCGCTGGCCGGAGGGGCGCTCGGACTGCTGCTGGCGTTCTGGGGCATCGAATCGCTCAAGACCTTCATCGAAAGCGGCGGCAGCGAGTTCACCTCTAAAATTCCGCGCGCCGAGGAAATCGGGCTCAATGCACTGGTGCTGATTTTTGCGCTGGCGCTTTCGGTCGTCACCGGAATGGTTTTCGGCCTGTTTCCGGCGCTTCATGTTGCCAAGGGCGATCTGAATCACGCACTCAAAGAGGGCGGACGAGGTTCGACGCAAGGCGTGTCGGGAAACCGTTTGCGCGGGATGCTGGTGATCTCGGAAGTGGCCATCGCGCTGGTGCTGCTGATTGGCGCGGGTCTGCTGATGCGCAGCTTTCTGCACCTGGAAGCCATCGATGCGGGATTCAATCCGCATAACGTCCTGAGCATGACCGTGTCGGTGGCCGGGAATCCGCAATACGTGGGCGCGCGGCGCGAGGCGCTCTATCGCGAGATTGTGGATCAGGTCAAGGCGCTGCCGGGCGTGCAGTCGGCCAGCATGATCAATCATCTGCCGCTGTTTGGCGACACGTGGGGAACGAACATCAGCATTGAAGGGCGGCCGCTGCCCCGGCCCGGCGAAGAAATCGGCGCCATCTATCGCGTGGCGCGTCCCGGATATTTCCAGACCATGCAAATTCCCATCCTCGAGGGGCGCGATTTCACCGACCGCGATACCCCGGGTGCCGCGCCGGTGGCGATCGTCAATGAGCGGCTGGCCAAGGCCTTCTGGCCCCATGGCGACGCGCTTGGCAAGCGGCTGACGGTTGACGACCCGCGCAAAGATCCAGTGTGGCTCACCATCGTGGGCGTCATCAAGGACGTCAAGCAGAACGATTGGGCGGGCAAACCGGACTACGAGTACTACTTCTCGGCTCTGCAAAACAAGGGCTTCCTGGATAGCACCCACGCGTGGTTCTCGTACATGACGCTGGTGATCCGCACCGCGAGCGATCCGCTGGCTTTGAGCAGGGCCGCGCAAAACACTGTGTGGTCGATCGACAAGAATCTGCCGCTGGCCTCGGTCACATCGCTCGAACATGTTATCGCCGCCGCCGTGTGGCAGCCGCGGTTCAACCTGCTGCTTGTGGGATTATTCGCTGCGCTGGCGCTGGTGCTGGCGGCGGTGGGAATTTACGGCGTAATGGCATACTCGGTGACTGAGCGCACGCACGAGATCGGCATTCGCATGGCGCTGGGAGCAAAGCAGGGAGATGTGTTGCGGCTGGTGGTGAGGGAAGGATTGACGCTCGCTGCCATTGGCGCGGCCATCGGACTGGCGGGGGCTTTCGCGCTGACGCGACTGCTTGCCGGGTTGCTTTATCAGGTGAATGCCACAGACCCGGCGATATTCTCGGCGGTACCGTGCCTGTTCGCGGCGGTGGCTTTTCTGGCGAGTTACATTCCGGCGCGGCGGGCCACGCGGGTGGATCCGATGATCGCGCTGCGCTGGGAGTAGGTCACCGAGCCAGCAGAGCGGCCAGATCCCGCACGCGGTTAGCATCGACGGGCCGGCTGATGTCGCTCGCGTGGCGCGCGGCGCGGCCTACATGGAATTCCCGGATTTCGGTGGTCTGGATTAGTGCCCGGATCGCGCCTGCATCCACTCCGCCACCGGCCACGATCGTCAGCGCGGGAGCGGCGCACGCAACGAGTTGTTTGAGATCGCGGATTCGCGCGGGACTGACGAGAATGCGGTCGAATTGCGAAGCCCTCTTCAGCGCGGCGACGGCGGCTTCCTGATGTTCGAGCTCTTCGAAGGCGCGATGGAACGTGGCTGGCACGCCGGGTGCGCAGGAGAGGACTCGCGAGGTCAGGCTTAGGTCGAGACTTCGTCCGCGAAGGAAGCCGATTACGAGTCCATCGACGCGCAACGCTGCGAACTCGCGGGCCGTGCGGCATAGCTTTTCGATCTCGGCCTCGCCGGTGACTTCGAAGCCCGGATTCTCACGCAGCATGACGCGAACTGGAATGGAGACCGTCGCGACGATCTCGCGCACGAGAGAAACGGGAGGCGTGAGGCCCCCAACATCGAGCGAGCGAACGATTTCCAATCGGTCCGCGCCGCCGCGCTCGGCCGCAACGGCATCCTCCACAGAACAGGCGATCACTTCCAGAATGGGCATGCGTGTTTGACGTCCAGAACCGCTCCTTCACAGTCGCGGCTCGGTAAAGGCATTTGAAAAGGTGGAGCGCTTCCTACTACGACGTTTTCTCTACTCGCACCTTGGCAATACGGTTGCGGTCCATCTCGAGCACCGTGAATCGGCGACCCTCGTATTCCAGGCTTTCTCCAGCGGCCGGAATATTGCCGAATTTCATGAGCAGAAATCCGGCCAGCGTTTCGAAGCCGCCATTGCCGGGCAGCTCGATTCCATACTGCGACTCCAGATCGCGGATCTTGGTGGCGCCTTCCAGCTCCAGCTCATCTCCATCCGGCGCCGGCCGCTCGCTCTTGACGTCATACTCGTCGGCGATCTCGCCCACCACCTGCTCGAGCACGTCTTCCACGGTGACCAATCCCACGATGGTGCCGAACTCATCCACCACCATGGCCATGTGCGAACGGCCTTGCTGGAATTCCGCCAGCATCTGCGCCACCGGCTTGGTTTCCGGAACGACCAGGTGCTTGTGCATGAGCCGGCGCACGCGGAACACGCGCGGAGGCCGGCTGGCGCGGATAGCAGCGCGCCGCTCCTCCCAAACCGGCAGCAGATCTTTGTAATACAGGATGCCCACGATTTGCTCCGGCTGGTCTTCGTAGACCGGAAGGCGCGAATGCTGCTGCTCGATCATCGTCTTGAGCACCTGATCGAGCGTAGCCTCCACCGGTATCGAAACGATGTCGTTGCGTGGCACCATGATCTCGCGCACCGAGATTTGGTCGAGATCGAGGACGCGGTGGATGATGTCTTCCTGCATTTCGGGGAGGTGGCCAAGTCCCCGGCTGGAGCTGACGATCAGTTTCAGCTCCTCGGCTGAGTGCCCGCCGCCACGCTGCCCATCCTCCACACCCAGCATGCGGGTAACCGCGGCGCTCGATTTCTCGATCACCCAAACGAAAGGTTCCGAGATGCGATAGAAGACGAGCAGCACCGGCGCCACAACCGCGGCCAGCCGGTCTGCGCGGTCGATAGCGAGGTTCTTTGGCACCACCTCGCCGATGACGACGTGAAAGTAGGTCATTACGAGAAACGCGAGCGCAAAACTGGCAACGTGCAACGCTTTCTCCGTGACCGGCGTGATGACCGGCTGAAATGCAGCCACCACCATGCTGTAGAGCGTATCTTCACCCGCCCACCCAAGGCCCAGGCTGGCAAGCGTGACTCCAATTTGTGTCACGGAGAGCAGCCGTTCCGGATGGGCCAGAAGATCAAGCGCGGCTTGCGCGCCCGCATGGCCTTCTTCAGCAAGCTGCTTGAGACGCGATTCGCGCACGGAGACAAGCGCCACTTCCGCGGCCGCAAAAAACGCGTTCACTCCGAGAATCAGAAGAAGAAGAAGAATGCGAAAGCCGTAATGCGACTCAGTCATACCGCCACGATTCCCGCCCGCAACCCTCTACTTTCAGTACAATTCCTCAGTGCGCCTGAATCGGCTCCTCAAATATATCAACACAGCCATCGCGGTTTTGATTGTCCTGGCCGGAGCCGGCGTGTACTGGGTGGCGTGGCGTCCGCTGCCGCAAACGTCTGGGACCATCGCCACGACAGTTTCACAGAAAGTTACGGTTTCATTCGACGGGCTGGGCGAGCCGCACGTTACCGCGGCCAGCGATGACGACCTGCTTTTCGCGCAAGGGTATCTCACGGCGCAGGAGCGCCTGTGGCAAATAGATGCGCTGCGGCGGCTGAGCGCCGGCGATCTCTGCGAAATCGTGGGCACCGCGGCCCTCGAGAGCGATGAAGAAGTGCGACGGCTGCGGATGCGGCGGATCGCCGAGGAGGCTTACGTCATTCTGCCGGCGCAGGATCGCGCGGCGCTGGCGGCGTATACGCGCGGCGTCAACGCCTATATCGATTCGCACCGCGGCCGGTTTCCGCTCGAATTCACGCTACTGGGCTACGACCCGCGGCCGTGGAGCGTGGTGGACAGCATTCTCATCGGGCTGCACATGTTCCGCAACCTGACCACCACGTATCCCGACGAACTACTCAAGCAGAACATGCTGGCGGGCGGCGATGCAGCCAAGGTGAATTTCCTGTTCCCGGTGCGCACGGGACAAGAAATTCCGCCGGGCGCGCTCCAGCCGGTGGGAGCGGAACTGCAGCCGGGCTCGAACGCCTGGGCTATCGCCGGCGCCCACACCGCGTCCGGAAAACCGCTGGTCTCGAACGACATGCATCTGGAGTTTTCGATTCCGGGAATCTGGTATCTGGTTCACCTGCGCTCCCCAAGCTTGAACGTGGCCGGCGTATCGCTTCCGGGCGTGCCTGGCGTCATCGTGGGGCACAACGAGCGCATTGCATGGGGCGTCACCAATCTGCATTACGACGTGCAAGATCTGTATATCGAGAAATTTGACGATCGCACGGGACGATATGAGTTCCGCGGGCAGGTGCTGCAGGCGCGGCCGGAGCGCGAGTTGATCCGCGTGAAGGGCGCGCGTCCGGTTGAGCTGGTCAATTGGGTGACGGTGCACGGCCCGATCCTGCGGCAAGGCAAACTGCGGCTGGCATTGCGCTGGGTGGCGGCGGAACCGGGAACTTTTCAATTTCCATTCATCGAACTGAACCGCGCGCGCAACTGGCATGATTTTACCAAGGCGATTTCGCGTTTTCCGGGGCCGGCGCAGAACTTTGTCTATGGAGACGTGGACGGCAACATCGGCTATCACGCCGCGGGCAGACTGCCGATCCGCAAGAACTATGCGGGCGACGTGCCGGTGGATGGCGCATCGGGCAATTTCGAATGGCAGGGCTTCATTCCATTCGAACAGTTGCCGGGGTCGTTCAATCCTCCCGATGGCTTGATCGTCACCGCTAACCAGAACCCGTTTCCACCGGATTATCCGTATAGCGTAAACGGGAATTTCGGGTCGCACTATCGCTCCAGGCAGATTCGAGCCATGCTGTCCGGAAGGAACGGCTTGCGTCCGGAGGACACTCTGCCGGTACAGAAGGATGTGTACTCCGCGTTCAGCCGGTATCTCGCGCAAACCGTCGTGCGTGCATACGAACGGAGCGGCGGCAAGCGCGCGGATCTCGCCGGGGCCGCTGCCCTGCTCGGAAGCTGGAACGGCCAGATGGACAAGGATCACGCGGAGCCACTGATCATTTCACTGGTATTTCAGCATTTCCGGAAAGCAGTGGCGGAAGTTGCGTCGCCCGGCAAGGGCTCGATCTACGAGACCCAGATGGCGCCCGCAGTGATCGAGAACCTGCTGCGTCAGCGGCCCGCCGGCTGGTTTCGCGACTATGATCATGCGATCATGCAAAGCTTTGCCGATGCAGTGGATGAAGGGGAGCGGATGCAAGGGCGCGATGTCAAGAAATGGATTTACGGAAAATATCTGGAGCTCACGATCGCGCATGCCATCGGCCACCGGCTGCCGCTAGTGGCGAAGTATTTCGATGTCGGGCCGGTCTCGATGAGCGGCTCGCCGAATTCGGTGAAGCAGACGACGCTGCGGCTGGGACCCTCCATGCGCATGAACGCCGATCTGGGCGATTGGGACCATTCGCTGATGAACTTGCCGATCGGCGAATCCGGCCATGTGCTTTCGCGGCATTACAAAGACCAGTGGGATGCCTACTACAACGGGACCAGCTTCCCCATGCAGTTCGGGAAAGTGGATGTGAAGAGCGTGCTGGAATTTGTGCCGGAAACTGGCAATTAACTGGCATGAGATGCAACGAACTGGTCCAGTAGTTGAAATCAAACGGCTTTCGAATCGTCAAAGAGAAAGGCTCGATGCGCTATTACGCAAAGCCGGGGTGGAATAGGCTCATACGCGTGGACTATCATGGTTCAAAGGAAGTGCCGACCGGCACATGCCACGCAATTCTTAAGGCCGCTGGCATAAAGGCGTAGATGATTGATCTCACTTATTCGCTGGTCATTGAAGCGACTGAAGAACCGGATTACTTTGGCTTTTACTCCCTCGATCTAGAGGGATTCTCTGGAATCGGCCACTCCATCGAGGATTGCATGTACCAGGCTAAATGGGGCATGGCGGAGCACGTTCGCCTTCTGAGGGAGCAAGGCTTGCCGGTGCCGCTACCCAGTGAGAGCCCGCAGATCGTCATCAAGAACGAACAACTGCTTCAGCGCGCCTGAGTTCACAGCTTCGGGTGCTACCCGTGCCAGGTTAGAAGCCCGGATCTTTGGCGGCCCGCCACAGGCGCATGGCCCAGAACCAGGCCAGTGCGGGCGCGAGCATGGCCACGCCCGTGAAGAATGCGGCGGTGCGCACGCCAATACCCCAATCGATGGCCACACTGGCGGCGTATCCGCTCACCGCGATGAGGAGCATGCAGAAGCCCAGATCGGCGGCGAAGACGCGGCCGCGGAACTTGTCGTCGGAATAACGTTGGAGCAGCGTGGTGGAAAAGACCCAAACCGTCGAACCACCACCGTGGGCCACAGCGATCGCCGCGCAAGCCAGCGCCAAAATCGGTGCGAACGAGAGCAGCATATAACCAGCCGCGCCAGCGAGGAAAGCCACGAGAATTCCCGTGCGCATGCGCGACCCACGGCCGCCGGCCCATTTCGTCGCTGCAAGAGGTCCGGTGAGCGCGCCCAGACCACGCGCGGTCATCAGCAGACTCATGCCCAGCACTGCGCCGCGCGCCGCGCCCAGGCTTCCGCTGCCGACCGGGAAGACGCGCTCGCCCATAA
>JBGPKX010000189.1:0-11411 GCA_041486185.1 Bryobacteraceae bacterium
CCGGCCTGGAAAATTCCCTTGGCGCTCTTGGCGGCGTTGGTGACCATGCGGCATTGCTCGGGGGTGAGCGCCATGGGCTTTTCGCAATAGACGTGCTTGCCCACTTCAAGGGCGGCGATGGCCATTTCTTTGTGCAGGTCGACAGGCGTGGCGATGACCACGGCATCGATATCTTTGCGGTCGAGCATCTTGCGGAATTCGGCATAAGGCGCGGGTGTGTTGCCGGCCTCGGTGGCGGCGTCTACGGCCTTCTTCAGGGCTTCGGGGTCGATGTCACAGATGGCGACCACCTTGATGCCGGGCACCTTGAGCATGTGCTTCAGCAGATAGGCCCCGCGGTTGCCGACGCCGATGAAGGCGACGCGCACGGTGTCGTTGGGCGATTGGGCCGGCAGCAACGCAGCGGCGCCGGCGGTGGCGATGGATGTCTTAAAAAAATTACGGCGAGTGAAGTTATGGTTGGTCATGATGTTTTCCGTTGAGATGCGATGGCGCGGCCCACGCCGGTGAGAAGCGCGGTTTCTTCGGGAGTAAAGGTGCGGGCGGCTCGGTTGGCGATGCCTAAGGCGCCGACGGCTTCCGTACCGTGGAAGATGGGCACCACGATGGCGCCTTCCATGCCGGTGGCTTTGGCGCCGGGGCGCGCGTCGCCGCTCGCGTCGCTCTGTAAGTTGCACACGCTTACCGGCTCTTTTCGCTGGACGGCGAGGCCGGCCATGCCTTTGCCGATAGGGACGATCTGCACGGCTTTCAACACGGGCTCGGGAATGCCGGCGCTTGCGGCTTTCAGGTGCATCACGCCATCGGATTCGAGCAGATGGATGGTTCCGGTGTCGGCGCGAAAATGTTCGATCGTGAGGCGCAGGACTTCATCCAGACTGCCCGCGCGCGAGGCGGCTTGCACTTTCTCGAGAAAAGTCATTTGTGCCGGGTGAGATTTTCGAACAGGTACAGACCGCTCTTGCCGGCTACGACGAAATCCAGATCGCCATCGCCATCGAGGTCGACGACCGGAATCTGCATGCCGGAGCCGGTGCGTGAGCTGTAATCGATGACGTGCTTCACCCATTCAATTTTCTTGCCGTCGCCGGATTTCAGGTATTCGTACCAGTAGATGCCGAGCGGCTCGCGCTCGCCGGGATCGCGGCCGTTATGGGCCATGAAGCGCTTGCCGGTGAGGAAATCCAACTTTCCGTCGCCGTTCAGGTCGACCATGGTCATGGCATGCGCTTGCGACCAACTTTCGTCGATCACGTGTTTGGTCCAGGTGTTGCCTTCGCCGTGTTCGAGCCAGAAGACGCCGTAGTTGTGAGCGGCTGATGTCACGACGTCGTTGCGGCCGTCGCCGTTCACGTCGAGCACGTACATGAAGCCGAGGGCTTCGAGGTTCCAGTCGGGATGAAATCTCCAATTGCCGGTTCGCGGGTCAGGCGGCGCTTCGAACCAGCCTTTGGGCGTGAGGATATCGGTGCGGCCATCGCCGTTCACATCACCCGCGCCGATGCCATGCCCGTAACTGTGGGGGCTGACCACGTGGCGGACGTAGGCACCGTCCTTGAGCTCGTACCAGGAAAGCGGCGCGTTATCCTGGCCGAATTGCGGCAGCAGCTCGCGTTTCTTGCCGTCGTTGTCGATGTCGACCAGAAATGCGAACTCGACCGACCAGCCGTTTTCGATGCCGTGCTTTTTCCAGTCGCCGATGCCGCGGCCGGGATTTTCCATCCAGTAGAGTTCCTTCGTGAAATACGAGCAGCTCACGATATCGGGCGCGCCATCGCCGTTCACGTCGATGGGCAGGTCGCTGAAATTATCGATGTAGTTGTCGCTGTAGCTGATGTCACGGAAGTGGTGCTTGGTCCAGCGCGGGCCTTCGTACCAGTTCTCGCCGGAGACGATGTCGAGCCGGCCATCGCGGTTGATGTCGGCCACGGCGCAAGTTTCGTTGGAGCCCAGATCGAGTGTGTGCTTTTCAAACGCGATTTCCGGCGTGCGAACGACGCTCCACGCGGCCACGGCCGCGGCCAGCAACAGGGTGACTGCGATACAATGCCGCGTCATGCGGACGATTTTACCTCTTTTGCTCTCCCTGGCAGCCGCGCAGGGCGCGATTCGTTTTCGCGCGCAGGAAATCCAGCGCGATTTCGGCGTGGTTTATGCGGTGCTGGTGGCCGATATCAACGGCGACGGCAAGCCGGACGTGGTGGCCATCAATCCCACGCAGGTGGTGTGGTTCGAGAATCCGACATGGGAGAAGCACGTGATTCTGGATGGGGCGACCAAGAAAGACAACGTCTGCATGGCCGCGGCCGATATCGATGGCGATGGCAAATCGGACCTGGCTCTGGGGGCGGACTGGCATCCATCGAACACCACTAGCGGCGGGACGCTGCAGTGGATCGGGCGCGTGGCGGCGCCCAATGCGCCGTGGAAGCTCACGCCGATCGCGGAAGAGCCGACGCTGCACCGCATCCGGTGGGGAGATGTGGATGGCGATGGCAAGCCGGAGCTGGTTGTAGCGCCGCTTCACGGGCGCGGCAATAAGGGGCCCGATTGGCAAGGGCAGGGCTCGCGCATTCTGGTGTTTCACATTCCGAAAGATCCGGCGCACGATGCATGGCCCATGGAGGTGGCGGATGACTCGCTGCACATCGTACACAATTTTCTGATCGCGGATTTCGATGGCGACGGGCAGCAGGACATTCTCACTGCCAGCCGTGAGGGAATTCACGTGCTCACACGGAACCCGGACGGGAAGTGGACCAAGCAGAAGATTGGTGAGGGTGCGCCGGGTGAAATCAAGATGGGGCGGATCGGCGGCAAGCGGCACCTGGCGACAGTGGAGCCGTGGCACGGGAACTCGATCGTGATTTACGAGGAACATAGCGGTCTGTGGCCCCGGCGGGTGATCGAGGAGGGGCTAGCCGGTGCGCACGCGATCGGGTGGGGCGATTTCGATGGCGATGGAAACGATGAGCTGGCGGTGGGGTGGCGCGAGAAGAATTTTGGGGTGGCGGTTTATAAGCGGGCGGCGGATGGATCGTGGACGAAAGTGATGGTGGATGACGGGGGGATGGCGGCGGAGGATCTGACGGTGGCGGATTTGAATGGAGATGGGAAGCCGGACATTATCGCGGTGGGGCGGGCGACGGCGAATGTGAAGATTTATTGGAATCAGTAGGACTGGCATTCGTGCCGGTCCAGGCTGACGGGAGCATCGGGCGACCGACAGGCAGAAGGGCCTATCCTACCTTTCCAAGTCTTCGAGGAGCATTGTGAGGCGCGGCGCGGCATCCGCTTTTCCGCCAAAGCGGAGATCGTTGTAGGCGGCGGTGAACTGGTCGACCAGCATGGCGGTTTCGGCGGGCAGGGAGGCGGCAAACTCGCGCGGGGTAAACCACGCGGGCTTTTGAAAGCCGCGGCGGCGCAGGATGTCGAGCATGCGGGCGTAGAGCAGCGTGGCGTCGCTCGCGGAGGCGCGGCCATCGCGCACGCGCCGTACGCGGTGCAGCATGCGCAAGGCGCGCCAGGCACGCGGGCCGCCCAGCACGGCGCTCACGGCAATCAAAATAAGAATCGCCAGCATGGCGCCGCGATCCACGAACCAGTCGCGGAGATGCGACTTCCACTGCGCGGCCGTGTTGCTCCAGCCATCGAGCCAGCGCATCCCGAAACGGCGGCTGGAGTTCTGCAGCCGGTCGGCCAGGAGCAACTGGCGGCCCAGGTCGTAACGCAGCACCCAATCCTGCCAGAAGGTTTCCGCCGCATCGGTCCACAGCGCGAACTTCGAGAGCAGTCCGGCGGAATGAGCGCGCGGATCGGGCGGAGTGGGATCGAAGGTGGTCCAGCCGCGGCCCTCGACAAACGCTTCCACCCAACTATGCGCGTCGGAGGCGCGGATCACGTACAGCTTGGAGATGGGATTGAAGGTGCCGCTCTGAAATCCATTGACGATGCGAGCGGGGATGCCGACGGCGCGCAGCATGACGGCCATGGACGCGGCGAAGTATTCGCAGTGGCCCTTCTTGCGCCCGAAGAGGAAGTAGGCGATGGGGTCGGCGGTTTCGTGGTCGGGCAGCACGAGCGTGTAGCCGTAGGATGTCCGCAGGTAATTTTCGATGGCGCGGGCGCGTTCGCCATCGGTGGTGAAGCCTGCGACGATTTGCTCCGCGAGCGCGCGGATACGCGGGTCGAGCGAGGGCAATTGCAGATATTGGCGGCGATCCAACGGATTCAGGCTGATCATGCCCGGGGCCGGCGCCGGAAGTTCGAGAACGCTGGAGACGGTGTAGCGAAAGTTATCGGGCGGAATGTAACCCAGGCGCAGGTTGTCATTGGGCCCCTGAATGAACGCCTTGTTTAGTTGCTCGGGGCGGCCGGCGACAAACAGCACATCGGAGTCCACCGCATTGAGCGTTACATGATAGAACAGGCGCGGCATGTTCGGCGCCAGACCGGGCAACACCGTCCAGCCGTTTATGGGATGCAGCGGTCTGCCGAGATTCGAAGGGTTGGACCAGCGCTTGCCATCGAACTCGCTCAGCGCCACTCCGCGCCACTTGAGGTTCACAGGGAAGTCCGGAGAATCCGGGCGGACGTGCATTACCGCACTCGAATCCTGCATGAACTCGCCGATCTGGCCGAGCGTCACTTCATTCGAAAAGCCCGGTACGTGCAAGCGGCGCGATACCAGGCCGCTGAACGTGGCGTTGGCGCCGCGCGGCAAGAGAAAAAACAGGCCCGCCGTGAGGACCAGAATGCCCAAGGTGGTGAATGCGGCGAGGCTCGCCAGCCGTGGATGAAAGCGCCGCAGACCGGAGCGCGCAATCTGGTGGGGCTTCTGCATGGCCCGTCGGATTTCGGCGCTGGTGAATGCCGCGATGGCCGACAGCAGGTAGATGCCCAGGAACAGCAAGAAATTCAGGCTAGCGGAGAGGATCGCGGCCGCCAGGATTTCGAGAAAGGCGATGACAGCGGTGTAGAGATAGTCGCGGTTGGAGGCCGCGGTCAGAATCTTCACCACGGCGAGGTAGAACACCAGGTGCACCGTCGCCTGGAGAAATCCGCGCGACAGGAAGAAGTAATCCAGCGGATAAAAGCAGATGTAGGCCAGCGTGGCCAGAGTGACGAGGCGGTCCGGAATCTTGAATTCGAAAGCGCCGGTAACCAGCAGCGCGCGCAGGACAAGGCCCAGGCCTGTGAGGATGATGGTGGGCAGATCCAGATAGCCGGAGCCGGCCACGGCCAGATAGCCGCTTGTGACCAGGCACAAGACGGAGAGCTGGAAGAAGCGCTCGACGGAAAGCTGGGGGTTGATGCCGGCGCGCGGCATAGTTCTATTCTAGCGGCTATGGAGGGGCAGGAATGGGTGTCCTACCTACATTTTCGGGCGTTTTCGGTGCCAATCGGTGCGGGTCTGGAATTCTTTGCCCATCGCGAGGAGCATGTTTTCGGAGAAGGCGGAGCCTACAAGCTGTATGGCCACTGGCAGGTTGCCGGCGAAGCCGCAGGGGAGGGAGAGTGCGGGGATCCCGGCGAGATTGCCCGCGGGAATTAGCGCGCTCATGCCGGGATCTTTGGGTGTGGCCGGCTCGGGCGAGAGTTGGTCGAGCGGCTCGCTGACTTTGGGCGCGGGGCCGAAGCGGCTGGGGGCGAGCAGGAGGTCGACTTCGCCGAACATCCGGCGGATTTTCTGCTGTACCAGGGTGCGGATGCGCATGGCTTTCAGGTAGTCTTTGGCGGAGATTTCGAGACCCGCCTTCAGTCCGGCGATTTGTTTGGGGTCGGCGAGCTGATCCACTTTACCGCTCGAAATGAGAGGCTCGAAAACCGAGCACGCTTCGGCCACGATGATGGTGCTGGTGAGCACGCCGTACGGAAGGTCGGGCAGTTTCGTCTCTACCAGTTGGGCACCGGTTTCGCGAATCGCCGCCAGCGCCTGCTCGAATGCCGGACGAGCGGAGGGCTCTGCCCGTTCCGTGAAATCGACGGGAGCATAGCCGATGCGAAGGGTTTTCGGCTGGCGGGAGTATTGCGGCGTGTAGTAGAAGCTTTTGTGGGCCGAGCCAGGATCCTTGGCGTCGCCGCCCGCGATGACTTCGAGCACCAGGCCGCAATCTTCGGCCGAGCGGCACATGGGGCCGAGCTTGTCCATGGTCCAGGAGAGGGCCATGGCGCCGTGACGGCTCACCAGGCCGTAGGTGGGGCGCAGGCCGGTAATGCCACAGAAGGCCGCGGGCGTCAGGATGGAGCCGGAGGTTTCCGATCCGATGGCAAACGGGACCAAGCCAGCCGCTACCGCGCTTCCCGACCCACTCGACGAACCACCGGACCAGCGCGTGCGGTCCCACGGATTAAGTCCAGGCCCGAACATCGAGGCGGCCGCGGTGTGATATCCGCCGCCGCCGGCCAGTTCGATCATGGCGAGTTTGCCAATCAGGACCGCGCCGGTCTTGTCGAGCTTCTGCAGAACGGTGGCGTCATAGTCGAATACCTGGGCGGCGTAGGGGCGCGCGCCCCAGGTGGTGGGCTGGCCGGCACGGCTCAGCAGATCCTTCGCGCCGAACGGAATGCCTTGCAGAGGGCCGCGGTGGCGGTCGCGCTTGAGCTCTTTGTCGACCTCGTGCGCGCGCCGGATGGCGGCGGCGGTGAGCGGGAGCGCCAGGGCGTTGTAGCGCGGGCCAAGCTCTTCGAGCCGGCGGGCGAAGGCGCGGACCAGTTCGACGGCTGAAAATTCTTTGGCCTTTAGCTTGGCGTTTAGCTCAGGGATGGTCGCGAAGAAGATGTCGTCGGTGAAGTCGGGCATCAGGGTTTGAATTGAAATGCGGGCTCGGTGGACATGGGCAGGTCAAATTTAGCCAGCGTTTCGGAATTCTTGTTGCCTTGTTCTTTGGCGGCGGCGTTGGGGTCCTCGGGAGGAGTGGGAGCGGGAGCCTGCATGCTCCGAGCGCCAAGGCCCGCGGAGGCGAGCGCGGCGACGGCCAGTTTCCTTCGAGTGAATTTCATCAGTTCCTACTTTTGCTCCAGTGCTTCCAGGGCCGCCTTTTCCATGACGGAGCGCGGCGGCGGCTCGCCGGTCCAGATTTCGAACTGGCGGACAGCCTGCTCGATGAACATTTCGATACCGAGGACGACGGCTTTGTGCTGCTCGCGCGCGCGGCGGATGAGTGCTGTCTCCAGCGGATTATAGACCATGTCGAAGACGATCTCGGCGGGAATGGTCCCGTTGAAAAAACACTCGTTCGCGTGCGGATACATGCCAAGGGGCGTGGCGTGGATCAAGGCATCGAACATGCGCTGCTCGGCCTGCTCGCGCAGCAGCGGCTCGGCGCCGCAGAGGCGGGCGAGAGCGCGCACACGGTCGGGGTTGCGGCCCACGATGGCGACTTTGGCGCCGGCGTCAATGAGGGCACAGGCCGCGCCACGGGCAGCGCCGCCATTGCCCACGATCAGCACGGTGGCTTTAGACGGGCGCACGTGCCGGCTCAGAGGCACGAGCACGGCTTCAGCGTCGGTATTGGTGCCACGCCATTTTCCAGCTTTGCGCCAGACCGTGTTCACGGCGCCGATGCGGCGGGCCAGAGGATCCACGGCGTCCAGGTAGCGAATCACTTTCTGCTTGTGCGGGATGGTGACGCTGAAGCCGGAGATCGGCACTTTGTCGGCGAGCACGAAGAAATCCCGAAGCTGCAGCGGTGAGACCAGGAATGGCAAGTAGACCGCATCAATGCGGCGGGCCTGGAAGCCGCGGTTATGCACGGCGGGCGAAATAGAGTGGCGGATGGGGTCGGCGATCACGCCGTAAACCTTGGCCGCCTTAGAAATCTTTTCAATGCGATAGAGATGGCGCAACAGGCGGGCGCTGACTTGTCCCGACGCGGTACCCTGCGCGTTGAGCGGCGCGGCATAGGTGTACATGCCGCCGAATGCCGGCGAGAGCACGCGCGTGGGAAAACCCAGCTCGCCTACCGCCAGGATCACGAGCGGCGTGCGTGGAAAGGCTTTGGCCAGCGCCAGAACGCGGGCATTGTCAGACGGTTTGCGCGCCGTGGTGACGATCTTGTAGGCATCGGCCGGGAAGCGCGTCATGCGTTTCACCAGCGCGTCCAGCGGCGGCGTGGTCTCAAAGTTGTGATAGGAGACGATGATCTGAGCGCGCCCGCGAAATCCGTTCAGCTTCTCGGGGGCGGCTTCCACGGTTTCGATCTCCACGTCGATGGCCTTCGCGCCGGCGTTTACGGCGAGGTCCAGAATGCGAACCTGCTCCTCGACGCTGCCGTTGAATTTCCCGTGGTTCTGGTGGCGGCGGCAGGTGGCGAGGATGATGCAATCGCCGTGCTGTTTCAGGAATTCGCGAATGACCTTGACGCCGCTTTCCGGATTTTCCAGGTAATCCAGGCGGAATTCCAGGAAGGTTTCGCCCGAATCGGCCTCCCGCCGGGCGTGCTCCATCAGCTTAGCGGGATCCGGCAATCCTAGCGCGATACAGATGCGGGGAAAGGGCCGTATGTGCGGCATGGCCGTTGCGAGGTACTTAGAATATCACGGGAGAGATGTTATGACGCCGCCGTCCCGGCGGTGGACTGGAGCCGCGCCTTCCATGCGTCCAGAATGACGGCTGTGGCGGTGGCGCCGAAACGCGTGCAGCCCACCTGGTAAACCTCCAGAGCTTTCTCCAGCGTGCGGACGCCGCCCGCGGCTTTGACGCCCATATGTTCGGGGGTGTGGGCGCGCATTAGTTTCAGATCTTCGATGGTATAGCCAGTGGGCGCGAAGGCGGTCGAGGTTTTGACGAAATCCGCCTCGGCGCGCGCGGAGATGCGGCAGGCCACGATCTTCAGCTCGTCGGTAAGGTAAGCGTTCTCGAAAATCACTTTGAGCAGAGCGCCTTGTTTATGGCACTCTTCGGCGGATTGCAGCAGCTCCATCTCGACGTATTGAAACTGGCGCGAGAGGAGCTTGGAAATATTCAGCACCATGTCGACTTCTTTGGCGCCGCGGCGCAGCACGTCGCGAATTTCGTAAAGTTTGACGGCCGTGGTCGAGGAGCCATGGGGAAAGCCGGCCAGGCTGCCGACTGCCACACCCGATCCGCCGAGGATGCGGACGGCGAGATCCACGTCGCAGGGGCGGACGCTCACGCTCGAGACCTGATAGCGCTTGGCCAGCTCGCAGCCCGCGACCACCTGCTCGTCGGTCAGCTCGGGGCGCACGAGCGAATGGTCGATCATTTTGGCCAGCCCTTCGTACGTGGTTAAGGGCGGGCGGGCTTCAGCGACGTTCGGATCCATAACGTTCCCCATTGTCTCAATTGTGTGCGCACGTCTTTGGCTCCGGCAAACCAATCCTCATGGTGGAAGTGGTCATAGTTGCCGGCCCCTTTTTCCTTCTCATCCAGATCGCCCAACGCGATATTCAGGCCCATGGGGCGGTCGCCCATCTCGACCGAATAGAATTTCCCCGGCTCGACTTCGAGGCACGGATTGAAATTGACGGCCCATTCGATAATGTATCCCCTGCCGCCGGGTTTGGGCTTCGCCACGGCCTCCTGCGCGCCGGTGAGAATCCACCGTTGATAGGTGCGCCACGCTTTCGCGCTGGTACGCGGCTCGCCTTCGAGCAGTCCGCCGGTTCCGATTCCTCCTTTGCGCGATTTGGTCAGGTTGCAGACCATCTGCCACGAGGAACCGTCGCCGGCGGCCTCGTGGTCGCCCGCCCAGCGGTTGGTCGCATTGATGAGCAGTTCCATCTCATCGCCGAACCATGGATAACCGCGGCGGCTCAGCTCGTGGCCGTGCGGATTATCGTCGGGGAGCCAGCGCGGCGTGTCGATGCCGTATATCACGTCGTCCGTCACGTCGAATGCGAAGTAGAGACGGTGGCTATCGTGCTTCACGTAACCGTGCAGCGAGAGGTCTTTGGGGTTGGTGGTGGGGGAGAACTGCGGAATCCAATCGGCCACACCCGAGAACTCCGTGGCGTCATCCCATTCGCCGGGCGAGATCTTGCCGTCGAGCACCGGAGTGCTGCCGCGAAAGGCTTCGAGCTTGCGTGGAAATTCGCCGGCTTGAGCCGTGGCACAAAGAGCCAGCAACACCATGAAACGGCGCGACGGCGACACGCAGAGAGACTCTCTCTGGACGTTGTCGGCGCCTCGGCGTCTTGGCGTTGAAGGTGAGTTCAGAGGAACTACCGCTTCCGCGCGGCCGATGTCGACAGCCCCATCTGCCGGAGCTGGAGCTTGGCGTTGGCGGCGGCCTCGCTGCCTGGATATTTGCTGATCACAACCTTAAACTGGGTGGCGGCGGCATTGCGCTTATCCAGTTTCATGAGGGTCTTGCCTTTCCAATACAAGGCATCGGGCGTCTTGGTGTTGTTGGCGGGAAATCGTTCGAGCACCAGGTCGAAGGCTTTGAGGGCGTTATCGTAATCGCCCTGCGTGAAATAAATGTGGCCGATCCAGAACTGCGCCGCGGGCGCGATTGAAGTGTCCGGATAGTACTTGAGATACTCAGTGAACTCCTGCAGGGCGAGATCGAGCTTTCCTCCCAGCCGGTCGCGGTTTGCGTTTGAATACAGCATCTCGCCGGAAGGCGGGCTGCTCGCCGTGGGGCCGGGAGGAGTGGTTCCCGTAGCCGGCGGGGGCGCGGCAGGCGCCTGCATGGTGCGGACCGCGTTGCTCATGTCCTTCATCTGCTGCTCGATGTTGCCCAGGCGCGCGGTCACATCGGCCATGGAATTCTGCACCTGTTGAAATGCAGTGGCCATCTCATCGATTTTCGAGCCCACGTTGGCTATGGGCGACACAACCTCTTTGCCCTGCTGCCGCATTTGCTCCTGGATGCCGCCCTGCAACCCCGCTATAGCGTTGTTGGCTTTATTCGCGGCATCGACGGACTGCTGCACCGTCATGGTGAGCGCCGTCATCTTGGTATCAAAGGCGCTCTGGAGCGTGCGAATCTGATCCTGCAATTGCGCGACATCGCGCTGCAGTTCGACAATTTCCTTGCTCGCTGCCGAGCAAATCACAGGGAACACGAATACTACGGCCAGAATCAGCCGGCGAAGTTTCATGCAGGCCTCCTAATATGAGGGTAGGACACCCGCCGTTGGCTGTCCATCGCAATGAACAGCCGGGCGAGTGTCCTATGGGTGTTGTTGGCTACTGCCCCGCGGAGAAGTGCGCGTGGCGATTGCGTTGCCAGCACTCCTCGTTGGACTCGGTGCAGACGGGCCGCTCCTTGCCGTAGCTGATGGTCTTCAGCTTGTCGGCGGGAACACCGAGCTGCACCAGGAAGTCCTTGGCCGAAGTAGCGCGCCGGTCGCCCAGCCCGAGGTTGTACTCGGCCGAGCCTCGTTCGTCGCAGTGTCCCTCCACCGTGATGACGGCGTTCGGGAACTCCTGGAAGATGGAC
>JBGPKX010000190.1:0-11350 GCA_041486185.1 Bryobacteraceae bacterium
CGCAGTCTCTACTCCCAAACTTTCCGGTGGCATTACCGGCCTTGTGCGCGACGCGGTCGGCATACCGCAAATGGGCGCCACCGTCCTGTTGTTCAATCACGAAGACCGGCTGTTCGCCCGTGCCTTGACCGATGAAAAGGGTGGCTTTTCATTCAGCAGCCTGATGCCCGATGTCTATTCCGTCCGCGTCAGCCTGCGCAGCTTCGTTCCGGCGTTCCGCGACAACGTCGTGGTGCAGCCGGGCGTGCGCAGCATTCTGAACGTGAACCTGACCACGCTGTTCAGCACGATTCAACTGATCACGCCGCCGGCGGGCGAACGCGCGCTGATGAACGATGACTGGAAGTGGGTGCTGCGCAGCGCCAGCGCAACCCGGCCCATTCTGCGGATATTGCCGAATTTCGATCCGAACTTCGATCCGGACCATCCGGCGCGCACTACGGCCGTGTTTTCGGACACGCGCGGTCTGGTGAAGCTCTCGGGCGGGGATGGCGGCCAGGTTACCGGTTCCGGCAACGAGGCCGATTTGGGCACGGCGTTCGCCTTCGCCACATCGTTGTTCGGCAGCAACCAGGTGGCGGTGAGTGGCAATCTCGGATATACGGCGCAATCCGGCATGGCATCCGCCGGTTTCCGCACCAGCTACAAACGCGACCTGGGAGGTATCAGCCCGGTGGTGTCGCTCACCATGCGGGAAATGGTTCTTCCGCGTCTCACGGATTCAATCACCGGCGGCCCCGCTGCCATGGGCGATCTTCCGCCGTTGCGCACCATGTCGATCAATTTCGGCGATGAAATGCAGCTTTCCGACGCGCTTCAACTGGTGTACGGTTTTTCGCTGGACTCGGTTTCCTTCCTCGACCATTTGCACTACTTCAGCCCTTACGCGCACCTGAACTACGCGCTGCCGGATTCGAGCAAACTGGACTTCTCCTACACCTCGGGCAATGCGCGGCCGGACTTGAGCGGCAATCAGGCCGCTTTCGATTCGGACTTGCAGCGCAACATTAACGCACTGTCGCTGGTGCCGCGCGTTTCGCTGCGCGATGGCCGGGCGAAAGTGCAGCGTGGTGAAGATCTCGAAATCGGCTACTCGCGCAAGGCCGGCTCGCGTGTGTTCCGTGTTTCGGGATACCGCGAGCGCGTGACCAATGCGGCGCTGACCATCGTAGCGCCGGGCGGGCTTTACACCGGTGGCGATATTCTGCCGGATCTGTTCTCGAGCAGTTCGATCTTCGATTCCGGCAACTATCAAACGCTGGGCTACACCGCATCCGTCACCCAGAACCTGGGAGACAACTTCAGCGTCACCGCGATGTACGGCTCGGTGGGAGTGCTGGTGCCGCAATCGGATCAGCTCGCGACCGATAATCCGGAGGAATTGCGCTCGGTGATTCATGCCAGCCGCCGCCAGGCCGTCACTACGCGCGGTTCGGGCACGGTGCCCAAGATCGGCACGCACTTCATCGCCAGTTATCAGTGGATGGACCAGCACGCGGTCACCCCGGCCCAGATGTACTCCACGCAGTCCATGCGCCCCGAAGCCGGGCTGAACATTTACGTGCGCCAGCCCATTCCCACGTTCTTTTCGCTGCCATGGCGCATGGAAGCCAGCGCCGATCTGCGCAATCTACTGGCGCAGGGATACTTGCCGATGTCGCTTGCCGACGGCCGGCGCCTGCTGCTGGTGCAGACCCCGCGCAGTTTCCGCGGCGGCCTGAGCTTCATCTTCTAAGCGCGTGCTTAAAAAGTACTTCGCACACCGCTTGCTAGCGCGCGCGGCTTGGCAACTGCTCTGAATTCAGCGAGCACATTCTGAGCCGCGACCGTAAGGAAGCGTTTTTTTAACAAGCTTCTACGCTACCTGAAGCACCGCCGCTCCGTTCACTTCGTCGTTCTTCAGCGCACTCAGCGCCCGGTTGGCTTCCGCCAGAGGGAAAACCTGCACCCGCGTGCGAACCGGGATCTCCGCCGCCACGCGCAGGAAATCCTCGCCATCCTGCCGCGTGTTGTTGGCCACGCTGCGAATCACGCGTTCCCAGTAAAGCAGGGTGTAATCCATGGCGGGGATGGTGGTCATGTGGATTCCGGCAAGCACCAGCGTGCCGCCTTTTTTGATCCCTTTGAGGGCCGCCGGCACCAGTTCGCCCGCGGGCGCGAAGATGATGGCGCTATCCAGTCCCGGCGGGGCCTGGCCGTTGGAGTATCGGACGCCGGAGT
Organism: Bryobacteraceae bacterium; assembly: GCA_041486185.1. GTDB lineage: Bacteria > Acidobacteriota > Terriglobia > Bryobacterales > Bryobacteraceae > QHXW01. Next base: position 2,221 of record JBGPKX010000190.1, read on the forward strand.
ATCCCGCCCATTTGGCTCCCAGATCCAGCGCCAGCCTCTGGTGAGCGGCGTCGCGCGTAAAGGCATACACCTCGACGCCCCAGTGGCGCGCTACCTGAATGAGCACGTGCGCCGCGGCCCCGAAACCGTAGATGCCCAGCCTCTCGCCGGGCTGGATCGCGGACAGGCGCAGCGCACGGAAACCGATGATGCCCGCGCACAGCAAGGGCGCTGCCTCCAGATCGCTGAACGATTCCGGAATGGGATACACAAAGCCCTCCGGCGCCACTGCATATTCGGCATACCCACCGTCCACAACGTAGCCCGTGAACGTCGCTTGCTCGCAGAGATTTTCTTTCCCCGCGCGGCAGTACTCGCACACGCCGTCGGTCTGGTGCAGCCACGGGATGCCGACGCGGGTTCCGATGCCAAAGCGATGCGCATCCGGTCCCATCTTCGCGATCGCCCCCACAACCTGGTGTCCCGGAATGACAGGCGATTTGCGCGTCGGCAACTCGCCCTCGACTACGTGCAAATCCGTGCGGCAGACGCCACACGCGCTCACGCGCACCAGCACCTGATCGCCCACAGGCTCAGGCGTCGGGATCTCGGCCAGCGCCAGCGGATTCGTGCTCACCGGCGCAGGCGCGCGTAGCAGACAGGCTTTCACACTTTCCAGCCGGAGAGCGCGTCGATGTTCCAGTCTCCTTTGTCGCGGACGGTGACATGCCCCGCGGGATAGATGCTGCGCACGGCGGCGCTCTCCATGCTGCTTCCTCCGGCATCGACAGTCCCGGCCAGTGTCACATGGCGTGGCGCCAGCGACTTTACAACGTCCGGCAGATCGGTATGGCGCAGCATGCCCGGCACGAAGTTGCCGAAGCTGTGATCGTAGCTCTCGCTATCCACGATGCTGCGAAACGAAACCAGGCCGCCCGCCAGATAGATCTCGCTGATCTCCGGTTCGAGCGCCGCCGCAAACACCGCGGGCACGGTCATCTTGCCGCGCGCGGCCACCACCACGCGCCGGCCGCTGGTCGTCGAATGCTTGCGCAACCCCGCGACCAGCGCCAGAATATCCGCCACACGCTGCCCCAAGAGCGGCCGCCCGAGAATCAACGAAGCCCACGCGTAATTTTCTTCATTCTGATGAGGGCGCGTATAACCCGGATCGCCCGATCCAAATTCCGGCGCCAGATCGCCCCCGCCGCGCAAGTCCGCCGCGCAGACCGGGTATCCGCGCACTGCGAGCGCTTGATACAGCCCGCCATCGTGCCAGCGATAATTCCGGCCCGCGGCTTCGAGAACGAGCACAACCGGCTTACTGTTTGCGCGGCCGCGAGGCGAAAAAAGCCATGCCGGCACCCACACTTTCGGCGCCGAAGCCACTTCGATCGCTTCCACGTCGACTTCGCGCGAAGGCACGCGCCGCAGCGCGGTCAGGATTGGCGCACCGCCCACCGGCACTCCCAGTAACACGCGCAAATCCGCCGGAGTCTTCTCCGCCACGCGTGCTTTATTCATGGCGAACGGCGTGTGCCCGCCGAAGGAACGCACCACGTTCCCCGATGCCGCCACCCACAGCGCCTTGTCCGGCTCGGGCGCCGTCGGCGGCTCTTGCTCTACGCGCTGATCCTGCCCTTTCAGCCACTGCCCGAACCAGGAATAGACTTCGAGCCGGGTGTCGTACTCGAGGCCGTGCGGCAGCGGCGTGTCCACCCACTTCAGCCGGTCGCCATGCCCCAGCGTCTCGTATGCTTTCTGCAACTTCTGAAATTCTTCCCATCCGTTGCTGATGTACGCCGGCGAATAAGTGCCGAAGAAATCTTTGTCGCTCACCGAAATCAGCAGCGGCTTGGGCGCGAACGGATACAGGGTGTCCCAGCGGTCGAAACCCACCGGACCCGAGCCCAGGAAATCCTGCTCGGCGTCGTCGGTCGATCCCGGCGGAATGAAATTCGCGCAGGCCACGTTCTCGGTGTTGCCGCTGCACACCACCGCCGCCGCCAGCCGGTCATCCACCGCCGCGAGCAGCATGGTCAGCGTTCCGCCGCCCGATTGTCCGGTCACGCCGATACGTTTCGTATCCACCATAGGCAGCGAGGCGAGGTAATCCAGACTGCGGATCGCGTCCCAAACCTGCAGCCGCGAGCTGGTGTCGCCGAGAAGCAGCATCTGTTTGCCGGGAACCGTGTGTTCGTCGTCCGATGAGGGGAGGCGCGTGTGCGTCCCGTTCGAATCCGGATAATAAACGCGCTCGCCCTGCCCCATCGGGTCGAATGCCAGCACCACGTATCCCAACTGCACGAGACCCTGGCAGCAGCGCTGGTACACGTGGTACGCCTTGCCGTTGTCCGAATGCCCCATCTGAAACAGAACCGCGGGATACGGCGGCACACCCACCGTCGGGATATAAAGATTCGCCGGGATGTGAAATTTAGGCCGGCTCTGGTACAGAATTCTTTCCACCCGGTAGCGGTCGCGCTCGAAGGATCCCACCTTCTGCGCTTCGAGCGGCGTGCGTTCCAGCTCGCCGCCCACCAGCTTCCAGAACGTTTCACGTGCCCACTTCTGCCGCGCCTGAATGGCCTCGGGCGTTTTCAGGCCGGCGATTTCATGGTTGCGGCGCTGATACGCCTGCTCGGCGAGATCGCGCAGGTAGTCCGCCAGGCATCGCGGATAATCGCGATACGCCACGCCTGGAAAGGATTTCTGGGGGAACGCCGGCAGCCGCAGGAAAGCGCTCGCGGCGGGCAGAGAGAGGAGCTGTCTTCGAGTCATCGGATAGATGACAGTCTATCGCAGAGCTTGTGGAACAAACACTGGTGGAATAAACAAATGACGCGATCCGGGAGTTACCGCTCCGCGCTGGCGTAATAGCCCGAGCGCGTGCGCACGATCGGATCGCCCGGCGCGTTCACCGCCACGCGAATCCGCCGGAAGCTTCCGTCGAGCGCCTGGTTGGATGAATTGTATCCCAGGATGTACTGGTTGCGGATCTCGTGCGCTACCTCGCGCGCAATGCCGTCCACCTCACTCAAATCGTTCGGATACCAGACCTGCCCGCCGGTCGCGAGCGTCAATGCGTCGAGAGCGCGTTTGGCGTGTTCGGCCTCGCGCGGCTCGTTATCGCTCAGCAGGCCGATCCCATAGATGATGATGTCGTTCTGCTGCGCCGCTTGGATCAGGTGGCCCAGCGTCTCCACACTGGCGTTGTCCTCGCCATCGGTGACCACCAGCAGAATCTTCTTCTCTTTCTTCCCGCCGTGCCTGAGATGCTCGATGCCCATGCGCAGCGCGTCGCGCATGGCTGTGCCGCCGCTCGAATTGATGGTCTTGAGGGCCTCTGCAAGAGCTTGGATATCGTTGGTGAAATCCCGTTCGAGCGAAGTTTCCTCGTTGAAGTTCAAGATGAAGACTTCGTCCTCGCGATTCGACGCCGCTACCAGCGCCAGCGCGGCGGAAGCGACCTTGGCGCGCTTATCGTGCATGCTGGCGCTGTTGTCGATGACGAGGCCGAGCGAGACCGGAACATCCTCGCGGCGAAACATCTTGATTTCCTGCTTGACGCCGTTTTCTTGAACCGTGAATGCACTCTGCGTCAGACCCAGCACCAGATGGCCTTGCTTATCGACCACGGTGGCGTGCAGATCCACCAGGCGCGTGTCCGTACGGAATACGAAAGCTTCCGGCTCCGTTACCTTCGCGTCCGGTGTCTGCGCGTGCAGCAGGCCGCCCATGAGCGCCACGGCTATGGCCGCCGAAGCTAATTTGCGTAACAAAAATCGCGTCGCCACTATTTCAAGGATAGGGACGCATCATGCGAAGCGCAAGTTTCCGGGGGTTAATACCAGGGGGTTAATACCAGGGGGTTAATACCAGGGGTTAATACAAAAAATCACCGCTCGGTAAGTGCCGGACACGCCGTGATTTATTCGTATCTTAACGCCACTGTGGGATCGACGCCCATGGCGCGCCGCGCCGGCCCGAGCGTCGCCAGCAGCGCCACGGCCAGCAGCAGAAGCGACACCGCGGTCAGCGTCAGCGGATCCATCGGCCGGACCGCATAGAGCAGGCCCGCCATCACGCGCGTCACCGCGTAAGCTCCAAAAAGCCCGGCAGCCACTCCAGCCAGCGCCAGCACCAACCCCTGACCCACAACCAGCCTCAGCACCTCGCCGCGCCGCGCGCCCAGCGCCATGCGAATGCCGATCTCGCGCGTCCGCTGGTTCACCGAGTAGGAAACCACGCCGTAGATTCCCAGCGCGGCAAGCAGCAGCGCGAATGCGGAAAATAGCGTCACCAGCAGCATGATGAAGCGTCGCGATCCCACCGACCCGGCAAGAAGCTCGTCTAGAGTCTTCACGTCGTACACCGACTGCTCGCGGTCGAGCGCCCAAACCTGGCTGCGCACTGCGCCGCCCAGCCGCGCGGGATCGCCCGCGGCCCGCACCAGCACCGTCATGACGCTCCAGGGCTCCTGCGCGTGGGCGAGGTAGAACTCGGGCTCCGGTTCGCGATCCAGACTCGCATCGCGAATGTCTCCGACGACGCCTATGATCGTCACCCACGGGTTGGTGGGCTGGTCGATCTTGATGCGCTTCCCCACCGGATTTTCACCCGGGAAATAACGCCGCGCCATGGCGGCGTTGATGGCCACCACGCCGGGCGATCCCTTAATATCGCGATCGTTGATAAAGCGGCCCGACCGCATCGCAATGCCCAGCGTACGCGCATAGTCCGGACTGGCAACCCGCTGATTGGCCAGCGGCGTATCGGCAAAGTTAGTAACGGGACGTCCCTCGATGTAGACGAGCGTGGCGCCCTGCCATCCTTCGATCGGAGCGGAGTTCACCACGCCCGACGTTTTGACTCCCGGAAGTGCATTCACTTTTTCCAAAAGCTGGTCGAAGAACGCGGCGCGCTGGGCATCTTCCGGATACTTGGCATCCGGCAGCCGGACCGTCATGGCCAGCACGTGGTGTGAGTCGAAGCCCGGGTTGACGTCGAGCAGGCGGCCGAAGCTGCGGATCAGCAGGCCGGCCCCCGCCAATAGCACCAGCGCGAGCGCGATCTCGCCCGCCACCAGCAGACCGCGCAAGCCATTGCGCGCGCCTCCCGCGAGCGAGCGGCTTCCCTGCTTTAGAAATTCGTTGAGGCTGGGCCGCGAAGCCTGCCACGCCGGAACTAATCCGAAGATCAGTCCGGCAAGAACCGCCACGAGGCCCGTGAACAAGAGTACGCGCCCGTCTACCGCGGCTTCGGCCATGCGCGGAACTTTGAGCTGATCATACGAGCGAAGCAAGTCCACAGCCCAGAGCGCCATCAGAATTCCGCCCGCCGCGCCGCCCAGCGCAAGTAATACGCTTTCGGTCAGAACCTGCCGCACGGCCCTTCCGCGGCTCGCGCCCAGCGCCGCGCGAATCGCCATCTCCCTGCGGCGTCCCGCGCCCCTGGTGAGCAGAAGGTTGGCCACATTCGCGCACGCAATCAGCAACACGAATCCCACCGCGCCCAACAGCAACAGCAGTGCGGGCCGCACGCCTTCCACCACCTGTTCGCTCATTGGAGAGATTGTCCCGCCAAGACCCGCATTCGATTTCGAATGTGCCTGCTCCAGGCGGCGGGCAAGTCCGGCCACTTCAGCGCGCGCCTGCTCCACCGTGGCGCCAGGCTTCAGCCGGGCCAGCCCAGCCAGAGGATGGTAGTCGCGATTGGAGCGGTCGAGTACCAGCGGCAGCCACACCTCGCAGTCCTTGGGAAGCTCGTTCGACATGAAGGTCATGGGCGGCGGAAAACTGAAGCCCTTCGGCATGATCCCGACCACGGTATATAGCTGGCCGTCGAGGGTCACTGCCTTCCCGAGCAGTTTCGGATCGCCGCCGAACCGTTTGCGCCAGAAGCCGTCGCTCACGATCGCCACATGCTCCCGCCCGGCCAGCGCTTCATCCACCAAAAAATTACGTCCGAAAGCCGGCCGCGCGCCCAGCATCGAAAATAGATTGGGCAATATCGCGATGCCGTGGATCCGTTCCGGCTCGCCACGCCCCGTGAAATTGAAATCCGAACGGTCCAGGTACAGCGCGGACATCTGTTCGAAGACGTGGTTCTCTTCCCGGATGTCGGCGAAGTCGGCCGCCGACATCGGCACCTGCGCCAGTCCCTGCTTCATGAACGTCGACCACACCATCACCAGCCTGCTGGGATCCTGGTAAGGCAGCGGCCGCAGAAGCGCCGCGTTGATCACGCTGAAGATCGCGGTGTTGGCCCCGATTCCGAGCGCCAGAATCGAAACCACCACGGCCGTGAATCCGGAATTCTTGCGCAGCACGCGTAGCGCGTAACGAATGTCATTCAGCATCGAACCCTCCTGGCCTCCTGGGAAACTAGAATCTACAGGCAGGTGGCTTGCCAACGTAAGTGCTTGCAAAACGGTGGCATTTCAATGCCGGCGTGTCCGCTCGTGGGACAGCGGTGTTCAGAAGCGGCGGAGCCGGTTACGGTTAGCGGCCCACACCCAAGGCCTCTGCCCTCTCCCCGATTGCTATAATTTTGGCTTGCCCGCCGAACTTCGCCACTCCGTGTGCGCGCTCGATTGCCCCGACGCTTGCAGCCTGCTCATCAATGTCGAAGACGGCAAAGGCAGCCGCCTGCGCGGCGATCCCGAGCATCCCGTGACGCGCGGATTTCTGTGCGGCAAAGTCGCGCGGTACCTCGAGCGTGAGTACTCGCCCGACCGCCTGCTGTATCCCCAGCGGCGCGTCGGTGCGAAGGGTGAAGGCCGGTTCGCGCGCATTCCGTGGGACGAAGCGCTGGACGAAATCGCCTCGCGCTTTCGGGCCATCTCCGCCGAATTCGGCACGGAAGCCATCCTGCCCTACAGCTACGGCGGCTCCATGGGCTACCTGCAAGGCTCCGGCATGGACCGCCGCTTTTTCCATCGTCTGGGCGCGTCGCGTCTCGACCGCACCATCTGCTCGGCCGCCGGCGGCGTGGGCCTCCTGGAATCGACCGGCTTCAGGTACGGGACCGAGCCCGAACAGTTCCGTCACTCGCGGCTGATTCTTGCCTGGGGCGCCAATATTCTCGGGACCAATGTCCATCTGTGGCCGTTCGTTGTGGAAGCGCGGCGCCAGGGCGCCAGGCTCTACACTATCGATCCGCATCGCAACCGCACCGGCGAACTGGCCGACAAGCATTTCTTCATCAACCCGGGCAGCGATACGGCGCTGGCGCTCGGCATGATGCACGTCATCATCGGCGAAAATCTCCACGATGCCGATTACGTGGCGCAGCACACCTCGGGATTTGACGGCCTGCGCGAGCGCGTGAAGCAGTATCCACCGGAGCGCGCCGCCGCACTCACCGGCATTTCGAAAGACGAAATTATTCAGCTCGCGCGCGAGTACGCCACCGTCCGGCCCGCCGCGATCCGCCTGAACTATGGCTTGCAGCGCAGCGAGCGCGGCGCCATGGCAGTGCGCGCTATCTCGCTGTTGCCCGCCGTGACCGGCTCTTGGAAGCAAGTGGGCGGCGGCGCGGTGCTCTCGACTTCCGGCGCCTATCAGGTGAACCGCCCCGCGCTCGAGCGGCCCGATCTGCAACTCAAGTCTCCGCTCGGCCGCGAAGCACGCATCGTCAACATGGTGCACCTCGGGCAAGCGCTCAACCATCTCAGCGGTCCACCCGTCAAGGCGCTGGTGGTCTATAATTCGAACCCGGCCGCCGTGGTGCCCAATCAGAACTCCGTGCTCAAAGGCTTAGGGCGCCAGGATCTGTTCACCGTGGTGCTCGAGCAAATGCAGAACGATACCGCGGATTACGCCGACATCCTGCTGCCCGCCACCACGTTTCTCGAGCACACCGATATCTATTTCGCCTACGGGCATTACTATCTGCAACTGGCGCGGCCCGTGTTACCGGCGCCGGGCGAAACCCAATCAAACGTGGAGATTTTCCGGCGCCTGGCCGCGCGCATGGGTTTCGACGATGCGTGTTTTCGCGATTCCGAAGACGACATGATTCGGGCGCTCATCGCCTCCGATCATCCGTTCCTCAAAGGCATCACCATCGAAGAGCTGGATCGCGATCATTTCGTGCGGCTGCGCGTGGCTCCCAACGGCGATGCCTTCCTGCCGTTTGCCCGCGGCGGTTTTGGGACGCCCTCCGGCAAGTGCGAATTCAATGCCGAGACGCTGGCGTACACGCCACCCGTCGAATCGCGCCACGGCGACGGAGCGCTGCGCGGCAAATATCCGCTGGAGCTGATCTCGCCCAAGAACGACGACAGTATGAACTCCACCTTCGGCGGCCGTCCGGACACAGACCGCCAGACCTCCATCGTGAAGATGCACGCCCACGACGCCGAGCCCCGCGGCATCGCAAACGGCGACCAGGTCCGTCTTTTCAACGATCGCGGCTCCTGCCTGCTGATGGCCAAGGTCGATGGAGACGTGTCTCCGGGAGTCGTGTGCGCCCCTTCCACCCGGTGGGCCAAGAAATCCCCCGCCTTCCGCAACGTGAATGCCCTCACCTCGGAGCGCCTCACCGACAAAGGCGGCGGCCCGACTTTCTACAATTGCCTGGTGCAGGTGGAAAAGAGTGGCGATTGAGGGAGCCGCGCTCCGCCGCCGGATTCTGATCTCTTCCGCGTTCCTGTCGCTGGCCGCCATAGCCGGTTGTAAGAGCGGTGCGCTGGATCTCGCCAACCGCACGGAAGAAGAAGTCACGCCGCCGTCGCTGGCTGGGGGGATCGAGGTCGCCGATCCGCGCGCGGCCTCACAACTGGTTTCCGGCTGGCGGATCGTCGAGAATAACGCCTGGCGCTGGACGGCTCGGAAGTTCGCGGTGGTTCTCCGTCCCCCCATCGGCGCCGCGAGGCGGGGTGCCATGCTGCGTTTGAATTTCACGTTGCCGCAAGTGGTCTTTTCCCGGTTCAAAGCGGTGACGCTCACGGCCTCAATTCAAGGCACTCGGCTCGCGCCGGAAACCTACAACCAGCCGGGCGCGGCGGTCTACACGCGCGAGGTTCCGGCGAGCCTTCTCTCCGGGCATTCGGCGCGCATCGATTTCGAGCTGGATCACGCTTTCATACCCGACTACGGCGACCCGCGCGAGCTCGGCCTGATTGCGCATCGCGTGGCTCTCGAAA
>JBGPKX010000191.1:0-11335 GCA_041486185.1 Bryobacteraceae bacterium
CCCGGCGGTCGGCGCTGGCGCATCTGATCGAAACCTTTTTCAATGGTTCGCCGGAGCAGGCCATGGCCACACTGCTCGATGTTTCGGCGCGCGGCTTGTCGCCGGAGGAACTGGACCGCATGGCAAAGCTGATTGAAAAAGCGCGAAAGGAAGGCAGATAGAATGATCGCAGCATGGTGGGCAGTTGCTCTAGAGCTTGCGTTGAAGAGCGCGGCAGTACTCGTGGCGGCATCCGTGGCGAGCCTGTTATTACGGCGCGCGTCGGCAGCAGCGCGGCACGCGGTGTGGGGTTTGGCATTTGGAAGCTTGTTGCTGCTGCCCGCGCTCGAACTGTGTCTGCCCGCTTGGCGGCCCGCCGGGTTGCCGCGCGGTTCGGTGGCAGTCTCCGAAGTGCACGTCAGCGTCCACGCGAACGGGATCACAGCGCCCCACCGGCCGGTACGCGGGCAATCGCGGGTTCACTGGGATATGGTGGCGTTCGCCCTCTGGATCTCCGGCGTCATGGTCTGCCTGCTGCGATGGCGGAACGGAACCCGGCAAGTAGCCCGGCTGCGCAATCCCGCCGTGCCAGCCACCGAGAGTTGCGTATCCGAGTTGGTTCAGGAAGCCGCCCGCCAGCTTGGGCTGCGCCATCCGGTGACGCTCGTGATGGGTGCGGGCGAAACGGTGCCCATGGCTGCGGGCGTGTGGCGTCCCATGATATTGCTGCCCGCGGACGCAGCGCACTGGTCTTATCAGCGCCTTCGCATGGTGCTGCTCCACGAGATGGCGCACATCCGGAGAAAAGATTGCGTCATGCAGGCCCTGGCCGAACTGGTCTTTTCGCTCTATTGGTTCAATCCGCTGGTCTGGTTTGCCATGCGCCGCCTGCGTATAGAACGCGAGCGCGCCTGCGACGACCTCGTTCTATGCGCGGGAAACAAGGTGTCGGATTATGCGGCGCACCTGCTGGCTTTGTCCCGGCCGCTGGAGGGTCGCGAGCTGGCGCCCGCAGCCATCGCCATGGCCAGCTCATCGCACCTGGAGACGCGCCTGCGGTCCATTCTGAATCCTCATCTCGACCGCCGGGCCTTTACTCCCGCGGCCGCCGTGATGGCTTGTGCCATCGCCGCTTGCCTACTATTGCCGCTGGCTGCCATGCGTCCGCAGGCCAGTGATGCACGTACGGTCTCCGGCACGGTCTACGATGCGGAAGGCGCCGTTGTGCCCGACGCCGCCGTTGTCGTCAGCAACGCGGAATCCGGCCAGCAACAGACCACTTCCACCGGTCCAGCGGGCCAATTCTCCATAGGTCCGCTGTCCGATGGCCTATACCGGCTGGAAGTGAACGCGCGGGGCTTTGCTCCCGCCATTCGCCGGCTCAAGGTGGATGGCCAGCATCAGCTTCGCTTCGATATCACGGTAGACCTCGGCTCGGTACAGGAAACTGTCGTAGTGCGCGGAAAAGGCACGCCGGCCGCGGTGCCTGCCGGACCGCACCGCGTGCGCGTGGGAGGCAACGTGACTCCGGCGAAGCTGGTTCATCAGACCAGCCCGGAGTACCCGGAAGACGCAAAGTCTCGCGGGATACAGGGGGACGTGGTCCTCCGTGCGGTGATTCTGCTCGACGGCTCCGTCGGCGGGCTGACTCCGGTCGGTTCCCCGGATCAGGAACTGACGCAGGCGGCTATGAACGCGGTGCGCCAGTGGCGCTACCAACCTTCGCTGCTCAACGGCAAGCCGGTGGAAACTGTCACCACGATAACCGTTAACTTTCAACTCGAGCCTTGAAACTGCGGATTCGGGCGAACTGCCGGTGCCGTCACCTCGTATAATCTAGTGGGCGAGGCGACCATGACGCAAACGGCCGAAGCCACAGACCGCGACCTGCTCGACATCATTTTCGGTCCGGCCACGGAAGCGCAAACTTATCTCAACTTGCTTTACCTGCTGCTGGCGTTTCCGCTGGGCATCGCCTACTTCATTTTTTTGATCTTCGGGATGAGCCTGGGAGGGGGCCTGCTGGTCATTTTCATTGGCGTGCCGATTTTGATCGGCGTGCTCCTCGCCTGTCTGGGGCTGGGCGCGTTCGAAAGGCTGATGGCGCGCTCGATGCTTCACCTCAGCATTCCGTCGCCACCGGATTTGGCGTACGGACCGGGGCTTTGGGCGAAACTCAAGGCGCTGTTTGGAAACACGGCCACGTGGAAGAGTTTTCTCTATCTGATGCTGAAATTTCCGTTCGGCATTGCGACATTCGTGGTGCTGGTTACCGCGTTCTCGCTGTCCGGTGCGCTGATCCTGGCGCCGCTTACCTACGGTACCTTCCGCCTGGATTTCGGACTATGGCAGGTGGATAACAAAGATGAAGCCACCATCTGGTGCCTGCTCGGCGTGGTGCTGCTGCTGGTTTCTTTTCACCTGGTGAATGGCCTGGCGTTCGTGTGGGGCCGTTTTGCGCAGCTCATGCTCGGCCCTGATCCTCCAGCCGGCCGGTAAGAACTACTCGGCCACCACAGGATTGCGCAGTTCCCCTAGACCCGTGATCCGCACGACCACGTCATCGCCCGCGCGCAGCCAGCGCGGCGGATTCTTGGAGAAGCCGACTCCCGATGGCGTGCCTGTTGAGACGATGTCGCCCGATTCCAGTGTGAACACGCCCGAGAGATATTCGATCAGGTCGGGAATCTTAAAGATGAGCTGCGACGTGTTGGAGCTTTGCAGCACCTCGCCGTTGATGACCATCTGAATATCGAGCGCATGCGGATCGGGAATCTCGTCGGCGGTCACGATGGCCGGGCCCATGGGCGCGAAGGTGTCGAAGGTTTTGCCCATCATCCACTGCGTGGTGGCCATCTGATAATCGCGCGCGCTGACGTCATTGAGATTGGTGTAGCCGAAAATGTGCTCCTGCCAGCGGTCGCGTGGAATGTAGCGCCCGCCCTTGCCGATGACGAAGGCGAACTCGGCTTCGTAATCCGGTTTGACGGAAAGCTTCGGTAGCACGATATTCTCGCCGGGGCCAATAACCGCGGTGGCGTACTTCGAGAAGATGGTCGGGACTTTGGGGATCTCCATCTTGGATTCGATGGCGTGGTCGCGATAGTTGAGGCCCACGCAGATGATCTTGGGCGGGCGGGGCAGGGGAGCCAGCAGCCGCGCCTTGGCCAGCGGCACGATTTCGCCGGCGGGCGGCTTGCCATCCAGCCACGACTGGACGCGGCTACGCGCGCCGACGCCCCCTTCGATTACGGAGAGGAGCGTGGGAAAGCCCGCGCCTCTCAAGCCGATGACGTCGTTGCCCAAAATCACTCCCGGCGCGGCAAACCCGTCGTGTTGAAACGTCACGAAACGCATGAAAGTAATTCTCCTGGATCGAAAGTGCACGGAGGAAGGTCCGTGCGGCGGAATGGGCTATTGTAACATCGCGCCCTCGACCGGGGGCCGCGATTGCGGGCAACAGGGAACTAGCGTCGTGAGTCACAGGTGCGTTGAAGAATTGCGGCGGCGTGTGGCGCGGGCCCACGGCCTGCGGTGTCGGCATTCGTGCCGACATCTCTTTGATCGAAAGGTCGAGACGAGTCTCGGCCCAGCAGCCTAAGAGGCTGCGCCACCCTCTCTTCAACGAACTTCTGACTCACCACACTAGGCCGTAATCCGTCGATAAGCTTTTCACCGCGGAGGTGCCGAGACGCCGAGGAAGCTAAGAAAACGATGCCGGCTGACTCGGAGCGCGATCCGGAAGGGATGGCGACGCCGTATTAGATTTCGCCGGGCAAGGTGCGGCTTGCTAACGGCACCAAGAGCTGCAGAAAATTGATTCCTCGGCGTCTCCGCCTATCGGCCGTGAAAAGTCTTTGACGCGTTAGCGGCGGATTACGGACCAGGTTTGAGAGGCGGATTGGCGGTCGGCTATTGGTAGCGCAAGGCGATCGCGGGATCGACGCTCACCGCGCGCCACGCCGGCCCGAGCGTGGCGGCCAGCGCCACACCCAGCAGCATGGCAACCACTCCCAGGAACGTCATTGGGTCGGTGGTGCTCAACTCCGGCACCAGGAACATGGCAAGCGGCCGGGTGGCAAACACCGCCAGGCCCAGCCCGATGGCGACGCCGATTCCTGCGAGTGACAAGCTCTGCCCGAGCACCATGCGCATGATCGCGCGGCCATCGGCGCCCAGCGCCATGCGCAGCCCGATCTCCCGGATCCGGCGGCTCACGGCGTAGGCCAGCACGCCATAAAGGCCGATCGCCGCCAGCGCCAGCCCCAGCAGTCCCATGCTTCCCAGCAGCGCGCCGCCCACGCGGCTCGGCAGCAGCGCAAACCCCAGCGCGTTCCGCATCGGCTTCACTTCAATCGCCGCCGACGAATCCAGCCGGCCCAGCGCCTGAGCGATCTCCTTAACCACGCCCTGCGGCCGTGAAGCGCGAACCAGGAAGTGCAGATTCACGACCGACAAGTTTGCCTGGAAATAGGGCGTGTATACGGCGAGTTCATTCTCTTCCCCCAGAGTGAAGTACTTGCTGTTCTTAGCCACGCCCACTATGGTCACCGGAGCACTCACAACGGGGGAGCTATACCGAAACGTGTGGCCCACCGGATTTCGGTCGCCAAACAGACGGCGGGACATGTTCTCGTTGATGATCGCCACTTCAGGCGCGCCTTTCCGATCGGACGGCACAAACTCGCGCCCGTCGAGAATTGGAATTCCCATCGTCTGGAAATAGTCCGGCGCCACGTCGTTGTTGTGGAACTGCACGTGAATCGGCTCATCGCTCAGGTCCGTGCGAATCTCAAGCCCACTGCGAGAATTGCCGTTGAGGGGGACCACGCGCGCGATACTGGCGGATTCGGCGCCGGGCAGCGCACGCAGCTCATTGAGGGCGTTGTTGATCACGCTCCGCGTTTGCGCCACAGTGGTGTACTTTTCCGGAACCAGCCGCATGAGGGCCCAAACCGTGTGGTCGGCATCGAACCCCGGGCTCATCGTCATGGCCTTGGTCATGTTCCTGACGAAAAGAAAACCCGTCACCAGCAAGACAACCGACACCGCAAGCTGCCCCACAACCAGCGCGTTGCGCAGGGTCCAGCGGCCTCCCACCTGGCGCTCCGTAAGTTTCAGTACTGCACTGACGCCTCCGCGAGTTGCCTTCAGAGCGGGCATCAAGCCTGCAACCAAAGCACTCACGCCAGCGACCGCCATCGAATACACAAGCAAGCGCCAGTCCGGCTGGATGAGGAGTTGGACCGGCACCGGCAGGGGTAGCTGCACACGATTCATCACGCCTGTGAGCCAGAGGTTGAGGAGAAACCCCGCTGCCATACCAAGCAGAGCCAGCAGCAAACTTTCCGCGAGCAATTGACGCACAATACGTCCCCGTCCCGCGCCGATAGCCAGCCGAATGGCGAGTTCCTGCCGCCGGGCCGACGCGCGCGCCAGCAACAGGCTCGAAACATTCGCACACGCAATCAGCAGCACCAGCCCCACTACAATCAACAACATCCCGAAGAAGGCAGTGAACGGGATCATGTTCAGCGATTTCAGACGCTCCAGTCCGGCGACGGGGACGACTTCAACATTATTTGCCCACGAAGAGCGGGGACCCCAATCCGGCGGATAGACCTTGTCCAGTTGCTTAGACGCTGAGACCAGCCGTGCGTATGCGCCTTGTAAGGACATCCCTTCCGGCAGCCGGGCGATCAACGCCACGATGTCGCTCTCTCTCGATGCGGGTACATACAAGTCCGGTGAGAGACCGAACCCGAGCACCGTGCGATGATTGTGCGGCAGAACACCTGACACCGTGTAGGGCCGGCCATCGATGATCAGCGCCTTGCCCACCACTTTGGGATCAGCCGCCAGCCGCGCCTTCCAGAAGCGGTCACTCAGCACGACGACGTCGCGTTCCCCCGGCTGGATCGGGCGACCCATGGCCACCGGCACGCCGACGACGTGGAAGAAATTGTCGGTAACGCGCATCACGTGCAGGTCATACGTATCGTTGCCAAACCGCCAGTTCGATTCCGACTCCTCATTACTGCCCGCCAGCCCGTCGAAAATGTGTGCGTCTCGCAGGAAGCGATAGTGGGGCATGTAGGCGTGGCTGTTGCCTCCGATCTGCATGGAAGCCAGCGTCTCCGGATTCCGGCACGACGGCTCGCTGAACAGAAACTCCATCGTGAGGCTGAAGATCGTGGTATTCGCGCCGATCCCCAGCGCCAGCGAGAAAATCGCCGCGGCCGCGAATCCGGGGTTCCGGCGGAGCGCTCGAAATGCATAGCGCAGATCCGAGAACAGATCCTCGAGCCAGCGGATCTGCCAGGCTGACCGCGTGTCTTCCCGCGCCCGCACAGCCGACCCGAACTCCCGCCGCGCCTGCGCCAGCGCTGCATGGCGGCGCAACCCGCTGGCTTCCAGTTCGTCCGCCCGCGTCTCGATGTGAAACCGCATCTCCGCTTCGAGCTCGCGGTCAAACCGCCCTCTGCGAAAGGGGTATAACAGCCGCCGCCAAAGTTCTTTCAACATGAGTCTCACGCCGTGCGCATGACGAGCTGGATGGCCTCCACCAGCCGGTTAAACTGCCTGGACTCGCGCTCCAGCTGTTTCCGGCCTTCGGGCGTCAGCTTGTAAAACCGTGCCTTGCGGTTGTTTTCGGAAATGCCCCATTCGTCGGTGAGCCAGCCCTTTACCAGCATGCGGTTGAGCGCCGGATAGAGCGAGCCTTCCTCGATCTCGAGCGCCTCTTCGGAGGAATCTTTGATGCGCCGCGCAATCGCATACCCATGCAGCGGGCCGCGCGCCAGCGTACGCAGGATTAGTAAGTACAGCGTGCCGGGCAGCAATTCGGGAATGTTAGTTTCTGGCATCGATTTCCCTTGTCTAGGCTATGTATAGTCCCGAAAAGGGAAAGAAGTCAAGTGTAATTTCGCGCTACCTACTTTGTCCTCCGCGCAACTCGCGTGACACACGCTCTGTAACGTAACTCTCAGGAGAACCATCTATAATGTGTATAGACCTGGAATCCCTGAACGAGGAGTGTACCTGTGGGAGATGCAACCTACCCCGCCCCGCCTAGCGGCTCGGGCATGAAGACCGCCATTCTGGTTGGCGCCATCGTGGCGCTGCTGGCAGCGAATGTGTACATGTATCTGCAACTGGACCGCGTAAAAACCGACGTGGCGAAGCTTCGTGAATCGGTTTTGACCGAGATCACGAACCTGCGCGAAACGTCGTCCGTCACCAATCAGACCGCCAAACGCCATCTGGATTCCCTGAAGGAAGAGCTGGAAAATACGCGGCGGCAGGCCAATTCGATGGCCAGCCAGGCAAAATCCGATGCCTTGAAACATGCGGATCAGCTTAGCGCGCAGATTGAAGCGGAACAAAAGAAGCAGCAGGAGCAGATGGCCAGCCAGCTCAGCCAGGTCAGGCAATCGGCTGACACCCAGATCGCCGCTGTGAACACGGATGTGACCGGTGTCAAGTCGCAGCTTGGTATGACGCAGGCGGAGTTGCAGAAGACAGTTGCCGACCTGAAGAAGGTCACGGGCGATCTGGGCGTGCAAAGCGGCTACATCGCCACCAACGGCAAGGAGATCTCCGCGTTGAAGCGTCTCGGAGAACGCAATATTGTCGAGTTCAATCTGGCCAAGAGCAAGCAGCCGCAGCGCGTGGGCGACATCAGCCTGACGCTCAAGAAAGCCGATCCCAAGCACAACAAGTTCACGATTGAGGTGCTGGCGGACGACAAGGCCACCGAGAAGAAGGACCGCACGATCAACGAGCCGGTGCAGTTCTACGTTGCCAAAGGGGGCAGGCTGCCCTACGAGATCGTGGTCAACCAGGTGGGCAAGGACAAGATTGTGGGCTATCTCTCGACACCCAAGGACCAGGTCGCGCGGAATTAGCGTTACTCCAGCGGCAGCACCGAGGCAAACAGCTTCTCCGGACGCTTGATTTCCACCTTCACTTTTTCGCCGAGCGACAGGTTTCCCGCGAGTGTCAGCGTGTAGTGGGCGCGCAGCACGTCGAAGATGCGGGGTCCGGGCGGCTCAACCGAAGCTTTCTTCATATCTTTCAGGCGGAACGAGGCGCCGCCGGTCTCGCGCGCCAGCATCTCAAACATCGACCTCTCATAGCCAACCACGTACACCACGAAGATCGACACGCCGTTGCGGCGCGCCAAGCGGACGACCTCGCTCTCCCGCACCCGGCTGGAGCCTTCGAGCCCCGCGGTGGCGAGCAGGATCACGCGGCGGAAGGTACTGTTCTGGAATCCACCGTCCACCGTGGCATAGAGCGCGTCGAGCACGTGCGGCTCGTTGCCGTACTTCACCTGCCGCACCGCCCGCTGCAAGAGGTCTTTGCTGGAGGTGAAATCCTGGATGAGATCGGCGGACGAGTGAAAGGAGACTACGGCCATCTGCTCTTTCGGCTGGAGCTGCGCGATGAGATCCTCGGCCAGCGGTTGCACCATGGGGCCTACCAGGCTGGTGTCGAGTAACAGTACCACGTCGAGAATGGCGCTGGTGTACTCGGCCGATTCGACCTGCCGTGGAGTTTTGTCGTCCAGGACAGTGAAATCTTCGGCTTTCAGGCCAGTGACCGGACTTCCGGATTTCTGCTCCACCACTGTGACCAGCACTTTGGTGGAGGCGCACAAGGTTTGCAGGAGGGCGGCGCTCAACAGCCACGCTGCAATTTGGCTTCTTCGATTCATCAGACGATGTTCAGTCTAACGCATCCGCTGGGCTGTTAATCCAGCAGTTCGCCGCGCAGCACCGTCACCGCCTGTCCGCCGAGGATGACGCGGCCGCCATTGAGGCGCACGCGCACCACGCCGCCGCGTGCCGAAGCCTGGTATGCCAGGAATTCCGTCTTGCCGAGACGTTTGGCCCAGAACGGAGCGAGACAGCAGTGCGCCGAGCCGGTCACCGGGTCTTCGTTTACGCCGGAAGCCGGCGCGAAGAAGCGCGATACGAAGTCGAAACCGCTGGTTTCCGACCGCGCCGTGACAATGACGCCGCGCACCGGCAGCTCCGCGAGCAGCGAAAAATTCGGCTTGAGGTTTCGGAGTGCGGTTTCGGTCTCGACTTCCGCGATGTAGTCGAACTGATTCCTGCCAGTGTATTTGAAGGCGGCGCCGAGCGCTTCGCTGAGCCTTGGAGGCGTGTCGGCCGGTTCCTCGGCTTTGACCGGAAAATCCATTTCAATCCAGTCTCCGCGACGATCGGCAGTCAGCAGGCCACTGCGTGTCTCGAAGCGCGCCCGCTCGCCCGGCTTCAGATGCCCTTCCTCCCACAGAGCGTGCGCGCCGGCCAGCGTGGCATGGCCGCAGAGGTCGACTTCCACGGCGGGGGTAAACCAGCGCAGATGGAAAGCGTCGCCATTGCGGACCAGGAATGCGGTCTCGGAAAGGTTCATTTCGCGCGCTACGTTCTGCATCCAGATGGCGTCCCGCGCGGACGGCAGCACGCAGACTGCCGCGGGATTTCCGGCGAACGGCTTGGCGGTGAAAGCGTCAATTTGAACGATGGCCAAAGGCATCCTGCCCAATATTGTCGCATCGGCTCGCCGGATTTCGTCCGACGTAACGGTAAGGCAGCGGCGGCATTAGAATGGACCACATGAAAACTCCAGTGTTAGCGGCGCTGATGGCTCTTTGCTGTGCAGGCGTACATGCCGCGGAGGTGCAACTCGAAGCGGGCGTTGCGAAGGTGGAGATCACACCCTCGGCCTTCGGCCCCATGTACGGCTATGCCAATCGCAAATGCGGGCCCGCCAACGGCAAGCACGATCCGCTCTTTGCCAAAGCTCTGGTGCTGGCCACGGGAGAATCCCGCATGGCCATCGTCACGCTCGATCTGGGCAGCATGGTTTCCGAGAACCTGAAGCGGGACGTTTCCGCGAAACTGGGCATTCCCGTGCTGCTGCTCTCGGCGTCGCACACGCACTCGGGGCCTAACTTTCTGCCGTCCGAAGGGAGTGTTCGGGGAGTTACGCCGCGCACGTTTGAGGCGTCGCCTTATCAGGTCGAGCTCGAACAGAAAATCTTCGGCGCGGTGCAGCAGGCGGCCTCGTCGATGTTCCCCGCAAAGCTGGGCATCGGCCGCGGCTCACTGCAACTCGGGTACAACCGGCTGTTACTACGGGAGGGCGGCCGCGCCCGCGCGCTGTTCGATAATCTCGAGCGCGTTCCGTACGGTCCCCTCGATCCTGAATTCATTCTGCTGCGCGTAGAAGACACGGCCGGCGCGCCGCGAGCGCTCGTCGTACACTACGCGTGCCACGCGGTGGTGCTGGGGCCGAGGAGCTGCAAGTGGTCGGCCGATTATCCCGGAGCCATGCAGGCCAAAGTGGAAGCCGCGATGCCGGGCACGCAATGCATGTTCGTGCAAGGCGGCGCGGGCGACATCAACCCGCTGTTTGAAGGCCGCACCGGCAAGGAAGAGGAAGACTTCGCAACCATGCAGACCATGGGCGATCTGCTGGGCGCGGAAGTGCTGCGGAGCGCGAAGACGATTCGAGAGACCTCGCCCGTTCGCTACCCGATTCAATACTCGAGCGAGGTGCTGAAGTTTTCCGACCGGTGGGAGAAAGATCAATCACTGGACGTCGGCATCACTACCGTGCTGATCAACCGTGAGATCGCCATCGCCACCGTGCCGGGCGAGCCCATGCACAAGTTCCAGATGTACTGGAAAAAGCACGCCGACGTTCCGTATCCGCTGTTTTACGGCTACACGTACAGCTCGGGCGGCGTGTGGCCCGGTTATCTTCCCGACATCCGGTCGGCGGCGTACGGTGGCTATGGCGCCGATGTCAGCACTCGAATCGAAGTGGGCGCGGGCGAAACCATCATGCAGCATCACTTGATCAATCTGTACAAGCTGCTGGACATGTGGCGGGACAAGCCGGGAAAGCCGTAGGGGAGAAACCGCTCGCGAAGCGTTACTGAGCCGCGACGGTAACGGAGCGGTCGCTCCATCACACTTAGGAACCGCGCAACAATAACTGAACATTTTGGGGGCGTGATGTGGCGCACGCGCTCCTGCGCGCTGCGTCGCGAATCATCACGACGCGTGAGTTGTCGCGCCGCAGGGTGTCGGCAGGAGTAGCGACACGGCAGTCACGAGTGCGTGCGACACGGCTAGCTCTGCACAGTTATTATTGCGCGGTCCCTCAAAGATCACGGGCGCGCGCTTCCGCTGCGATCCGCTCGTAAATTGCCTTGGCGCGGCGATAACGCGCCTGAGCGGCGTCGCGCTCATGTGGAAAGAAGCCGCTCCAGGCGCCGCCGGGCGAGGTCTGGCGGATCAGATTGTCGATGAAGCGCACGAAGAAATCCGCATCGGCG
>JBGPKX010000192.1:0-11296 GCA_041486185.1 Bryobacteraceae bacterium
CATCCTGCCATCCTGGTGGCCGTGCAGGTGCTGGCCACGGCTGCTCTGGCGGACGTGTGGAAAGCGAGCGCCGTGCCGTATCTGGCCGCCACCACGTTTGTTGCGGCCGCAGGTCTGCTTATGGCCGATATCCGGAAGCGCGCGGCGCTTGCCCCCGTGGCGCTGGGAGCATTCTGGACGCTCTACGCATCCTGGTATAGCTCGTTTCCAGGCGACCCGCCGCTGGGCACGGTGCTAGCGTTCCTGACGGTGGTCTTCCTGCTCTTCTTTTTGTGGCTGCCATGGCGCGGGCTGGCTCGCAAGGCAGTACTCCAGGTTCCGGAATTCCTGGTGCTCTCATTGAACGCTGTGGCCTACTACGGCGCTACATACAAGCTGCTGTCGCTGAATTATCACGCCTATCTCGGCCTCTTTACCCTGGCTCTGGCGGGTTTGTATGTTTCGCTGGGCATCGCACTCTGGCGGCAATTGCCGGCGGAAGGACGCGATGAGCGGCCCGTCTTGCTCACTTTGGGAGTCGCCCTCACGATGATCACGCTGGCGGCCCCAGTTCAGTTCACGGGATACCGCATCACTATCGGCTGGGCGGCGGAAGCAGCGGCCCTCACCTGGATTGCGAAGCGTGCGAGAAGTGAGCGACTGATCCTGGCGGCGCTCTGCATCTTCGTGCTGGTGCTGCTTCGTCTATGGCTGATCGACTCCTGGATCTACTCCAGGCCCGAGTACACCGCCGTGTGGAATGCGCGCTTCTTCACCTTCCTGGTTGCCGCCGCCGCGCTCTGGGCTTCCGCTTCGTGGATCGGCGCTGGTAGCCGTGCACTAGCCACCTACGTCGCCGGCCACGTGGTCCTGCTGTGGGCATCGATGCTCGAAGTCACCGGCTGGGCGCAGCGCACGGCAGAGCCGCAGAATCTCGCCAACCTCGAAGCTACCTCGATTTCCGTCCTGATGGCGATCTACGCCCTGGCACTGATCCTCGCCGGCGTGCTGTCTCGAACCTTCATCAACCGCGTGCTCGGCCTGGGGCTGATCGCGCTGGTGGTCGCAAAGCTGTACCTTTACGACGTATGGCTGCTGGTGCGCATCTACCGCATTGCGGCATTCGGGGTGCTAGGTGCGCTGCTGCTGGTCACCTCGTATCTCTACTCTCACTACCGGGAAAAGATCGAGGCCTGGTGGACTGATGAACATGCGGCGCCTTAGCCTGCTGCTGTTCCCCGTCCTCGCCGCCGCGCTGGATACGTCGCGGTGGCAGTATGAGGCTTCGATTGACGTTCCGCCGGGGACTTCCGGGATCGCAGCAGCGCGGCTGACTCGCGACGTGTACGTGCGGTCGCAGCCCGGCCTCGATGATCTACGCATCATGCGCGATGGCGAGGAGATACCGTACCTCATCGAAACCCGCAGCGGGGCCGTCGAAAACTCGGAAATTGAACCGATTGTGATCGATAAATCCGTCGTGCCCGGCCGCGGCCTTCAATTGACGCTCGATCTCGGCCATCCCTTCAGACACAGCCGCCTGCGGATCTCGACCGCGGAAGCCAACTTCCGGCAAAAGGTGCGCATTGAGACCAGCAATGACAACCGTTCGTGGGCGGTGGCGCGCGATGATGGCCACATCTTCGACTTCTCGCAAGGCGACCGGCAAGTGGCGGTGCTCACCGTAGGCTATCCGCTCTCCACCATGCGCTACGTGCGCGCCACCATCTTCGGCTGGACGAAGACGGGCGCTGTCCGCCAGGTCTGGTCGGCCTACTACCACGAGCGGCCGGCGGAACGCGAGGTCATGGACACGATCACACCGGAGCGCACCGAAGATCCAAAAACGAAATCGAGCGTTTTGACAATCGACTTGAAGCAGGCTGGCGTGCCTTATGACCGCATCCGCGTGGCGTCCGGTCCGATGCATTTCTATCGAGCGGCCGAGCTGGAGACCAGTACCGACGGCAAAGACTGGCGCCATGCCGCCGGCGGCGTGATTTTTCGAACCGCGGATGAAAGTTGCGACGGCTTCGCGTTCGCCCAGCGTCACGACCGGTATCTACGTTTGCGAATTTTCAATGGCGATGACAAGGCTGTACCAGTCAAAAACGTTGTGCTGGAAGCGACCGTGCGGGTTTTGAAATTTGGTTTGGCGGGCCGTGGAGCATCTCGTCTCTTCACCGGGAATCCCGATGCGAAGCTGCCGGTGTACGATTTCGCCGCCGTGATTGCGCGCGAAGGGCCGCAGCCGGAAGTCCAGCCGATCCTGCAAGCACTCACGGCCAACGCCGCCTACCGGCCGCCCGTGAAGCCGTGGAGCGAGCGCTATCCGCAGATCCTTTACGGCGTGCTGGCGATCGCCATCCTGGTGATGGGCTCCGTGACGATTCGGTTCCTTCTGAAGGTGAAGAACGCCACGGGTTAATCCGGTTTCCCGATCCTACACAGCGGATCGCCCACCACTATGTTTTGCCAGCTCAAACCGGGAATCGAAAGGTAGTAGCTCTCGGCGAGGTTCCGGCCGTTGAAGTAAGCGGGGAACAAATACTGTGGGTGCGCCGTTGCCGCCAGATAGGGCTCGTAAACGTGCCCTGAGCAGCCGCTGGCGCCTTCGTGAATGT
Organism: Bryobacteraceae bacterium; assembly: GCA_041486185.1. Classification (GTDB taxonomy): domain Bacteria; phylum Acidobacteriota; class Terriglobia; order Bryobacterales; family Bryobacteraceae; genus QHXW01. The sequence continues at coordinate 2,604 of JBGPKX010000192.1, forward strand.
AGTCCGCCGTCAGCGTCTGTGGCGCGCCGGCGAAAAAGTGGGTTTTATCTTCCCATGTCGTGATGTTCCAGGAATCCGGCGGCCGCGCGAATGTTCGGCCGTCGGTCGAAACAAACTCGGTGGCGATAGCGCCCGGCAGCCACTTGAATCCGAGCATCCGTTGCTTGCGATGGCGATCGTTAGATCCCCAGCCGGCGTAACCGATCACGTCGCGCTCCTTGTAAAGCACCTTCTCGGTTTCGTCGAGCACGACCCGGTCCGCAGGGAGCGCGTGCGCCGCTTCCCGCAACCAGTGGTTCGCGCCATCATCACCGCCCGCCTTCAAATCGAACACGAATTTCCCGAGGTTGCGCGCTCCGAGTGAACGGTCGATCATGGCCCGGACGTCATCGAAATCGTAGCCGGCCAGCCGCGTCACGAGATAAATGGGGAACTGCGGGTGTCCGAAGCGCGACCGCGTTTTGCGGTAGAAGGGGTTAGGGACCAGCCCCGAAGTACGGAACGTAGCCCCCTTGAGCTTGCCATAGAGGAGCGCCAGCTCCGAATCCACCGCAGCCGATGCGGCGCCCATGCCTTCGCCTGGCCCACTGATTTTGAGCGGAACGCCAAGCGTGGTCGCGATGTAAAGAATCTTTTCTTCAAGCCCGTGTGATCTCAAATATCGGGCGATGGGCCGCTCGATTTCGTTCTCATAAACCGAACGTGAAATCTCTTCGGCCGCGGTGGTTTTGATACGGCAAAGATTCACCAAAGGCACCTGGCGTTTGTGGACGTAATACTCTCCGATCTGCCGGGAGACATTGGACGATTGATTCACCACCACCAGGACGTTCTCTGCAGTCTGCGCGGCCGCCAACGCCGCCGAGAGTCCGGCCAACAAAACCATCCGGGCAGCGTGCACGTCCCTACTTCAGCGTCTTCAGATACTCCACGACGGCCTCGGCATCTTCCGGCTTCAGCTTGTAGGCAGGCATGGGCGGGTCCGCAGCGTGGCCTTTCGGGCCCAATCCGGTCTTCAGGAATTCAGTGATTCCCTTCTCGCCCCAGCGCTGCCACAGCCTGCCGCCAGGTGTCAGATCGGGCGAGGTCTTGTGCCAGTCTTTGGCAGGCTGCATAGGCTGAAAATCCAGCACAGCTCCCTTTAGCCACTTCTCGCGGTCCAACTGGCCATCCGCGCCGCGGGGCGTGTGACAGCCCTGACATTTGGCCACTTCTTCCACCAGATACTTCCCGTGTTCCGTTTGCTCCGACGCCTGGCTGGCGAAAGGGATCGATGCAGCAACAGCAAGCGTGAGCATAGCTGGTAATGTTTTCATACACTTCACTCTAATCCGGGCCGGAGACACCATGCAAATGGAGCGCGTTTCAGAGGTGCCCGTCTGTTACAATAGCTACAATTGCGACCGCTCCCGGGCCGGCAGCTGCGGCGTTGGCGCACGGGAAAATTGCTCCAGTCACTATGGATTTTGATCAACTCCACACGTTCCTCGAGATCGTCCGGCTGAAGAGTTTTTCGAAAGCCGCGCAGACGTGCTACCGCACGCAGCCGGCCATCAGCGCGCAAATCCGCCAACTGGAGCAGGAGTTGAAAACGGAACTGTTCGAGCGCTTCGGTAGCCGCATCTCACTGACTACCGCGGGAAAAGTATTCACCGGCTACGCGGAACAGATCCTGGACCTGCGGCGTCGTGCGCAGGACGAAATCAACGAACTGGAGCGCTATCCGCGAGGCGAGCTGGTTATTGCGGCGAATGAAGCGAACTGCATTTATGTGTTGCCGCGGGTTTTCTCGGAATATAAGAAGCAGTTTCCCGGCGTGCAGTTGCAGGTGGACCGCTCCTACGGCTCGCGCGTGGTGGAAGCCGTGATGGATAACACGGCGGATTTCGGTCTCACGCAATTGCCGATTCAGGAGAAGCGCGTGCAAGTGGTGGATATTTATCGGGACGAAATTCGGGTGATGGCTCCAGCCAAACATCCGATTACCGAGATGAGTTCGGTCTCCTGCCACGATCTGGTGCCGTTTCCGCTGCTGCTGCCGACTTCCGGCACCACGCGCGCGCGCCTGAATGCATGGCTCGAGCCGGTGGAAGATCGCATTCAGGTTTCGATGGAGCTGGATTCCACCGAAATGATGAAGCGTTTCACCATGGCGGGGCTGGGCCTCTCGTTTCTGGCGGCGTCCAACTGCCGCGAGGAGATTGCGGCGGGAAAACTGCGCGCCGTATCGCTCGGGCCGGAGTCCATGATGCGTCGTCTGGGCCTGATTTACCGCAAGGACAAAGCGCTTTCCAAAGCGGCTTTGGGATTCATTCAGGTGGTGCTGGAGAATTTTGGCGAGACGGCGCTCGAGAACACGAAAGGGCCGCGCCTGGCGGTTCGATAGATCATGATCGTACGGTGCGGAGCATGCGGCAGGAATCTGAGGGGCGATGAACAAAAGTGTCCGCGTTGCGGCGAGCCTGTGGCGGAAAAGCTGGCCGGAACGCTGAAGACCTCGACCATCCTCATTTCGGCGGACGATACCGACGGCGTTTATCGCTCCGTGCAGGATGTTCCTGAGCCGCTGCGCAAGAAGCTCCTCCGTTCCACCAACAGCGTGAATTCGCGAACCATTCTGATCGCGGACCGGCGTGGAAGGCAGGAGATCGCGCGGGCGTTGAAGAAACTGCCGGGCGCATCGCAGCAGCAATTATCGAATTCGCTCTTGAGCGGTAATGCGCCGCCGGCGCTGCCGAAACTTACCCTCGCGCAAACCGTAGGCATCCTGCTGGCGGGCGCCACAGGCCTGCTGGCCTGGCTGATTTTGACTCGCTGATCGTGGAATAAGCATTCGTGCCTGTTGCAGGTCCGGTGAAGAAACAGGCAAGAATGGCTATTTTGGTAATTATTCCCTCTTGTCAGGTAGACGGGCCGGGGCGTGGGTAAACATGTAATGGGAGACCGGCACGTGGTATGCTTGGCTCGGTTTCAGGAGGAACGAACGGCGTGGGACCGGAGAAAACCGTCGAATTTCAGGGGAAGCAGGTCAAAGCGCGTTCGATTGATTTTGAGTCGAAAGGCGAGAACTGGAATCAGTACACGCTCGAAGACGGCACTGTATTGAAGATGAAAGTCGTGCTTCTGGATGTAATGCGACTGGATACATACAATGATGCGGGAGATCCCGTATATCAGTTCAGCGCACAACAAATAACCGCTGTGCAGGCCCCCGACAATCTGAAGAGGAAAGCACAGTAAAGGCCGATATGCTAGTAGTGGAATCTCTATTTTCGCTTATCCCGGCCTGCGAACCGCGTCGTAGCAGCGTCGGAGAGGAGGTTGTGCATTTCGATTCCAAGCATGATGGATTGGTCGTGACTAACGAACGAACCATGGAAGCCCCTGTCGCGATAGCAGACAGCCTGGAGATAGCCCTGTCAAAGGACCTAGCAAGCGTGGCCCAAGTGCGGCATGTCCTAACTCAAAAAGCAGAAGGAAACCTTCTAGTGTGGATTGCTGTCGATGACCCAAAACCACAAGTGCGGCGAAAGATCTACCAGAAGGAATTGGCGCTGATCGAAGGCTTCCCCGAGGTGGAGTTTGACTTCAACCTCATTCCGACGATGGGCCGGAAAGCGGAGGACTTTGCTACCGGTGCCCATGTTGTGTTCTCGCGGGCGGATTGAGCATGCCGTCCAAGCAAGATCACAAGACGAAAGCTGACGGCAACGTTGCATTTGCGCTCTCGCTTACCTTGGACAACCAAACACGGATAGATTGGGCGCTCATAGTACTGTTTTACGCTGCCATGCATTACGTGGAAGCGTATCTCGCCGCGATGAGTATACATCTGAGAAGCCACACCACCAGAGACAGCTACTTAGGTCGGGATTCGAATTTGCGACCCATATACGGTGAATACCAGGATCTCAAATTTTACGGCTACAATGCCCGTTACGAGTTGTGCGGATTCACTGCGAACGACGTGACCAACACGGCTGTGAAGGATTTTGAGAAAATCAAGGCACAAATAACGCCACTGCTCTGATCCGAGTGGTAAAGTGCGGCAGGATGCGTAAGCCGCGAAAGCCGAAACCGAAATCCGAAGAAAAGACGCGGACCTCTACATGGGCCGACTTCGACGAGATGCTGAGGCGGGCGATCTCTACTCCACCCGCTCGAAAACACGCTCCAAAATCAGTTTGAACATCGGTTCCGGCACTTCCTGCGGTTGTACCGAAACGCATACTCGTCCCAATAGCTCTGCAAAAACTTCTGGCTGATTACCGCTATTCTACTTACGCTTTCTTCGACGGCGCCGCGCTTCCCCGCCCCATCTTTTCGATCTCGCTGAAATGCACGCGGCGCTCTTCATCCATCGCAAGATTGGAAAGAATCACGGCCACCGAATCGGCTAGCCCGACTTCGAGATCGGCGAGGGGCCGTTTACCGTCGCGGCAGTTATTGAAGAAGCTTTCGAGTTCGGTATCCACGGGGTTGCGCTGCTCTTCCTGAAGCATGACGCCTTTTGAGGTGAGCCAGCGCCGGGCGAACTTTACCTCGCGATTCAGAAAACTCTCATTACCAGTGAACTCCAGGTCGCTGGTCATGATCGGAACGGGCCCGTTGGCGCCGCCGGACGCCACCATGGTCGCGCCCGCCACGAAGGCTTCTTTCTTCTTTTCGCCGGCCTTGGTCACTGTGGTGGTTCGGGGAGGCTCGCGGTACCACCAGGCGATCGCCGGGTGCACGTCGTCGCCCACGGTGATCTCGACCGTGCCGTCGGTACCCATGATGATCTCTCCCATTTCCGGGCGCGCACCGTTGAAGTATGGAAGAAATTGATTGGTGCTGATGGAGGAATAGGTCAGCTTCTGACCTTGCGGATACTTGTAGATCAACTGGATGTTGTCGTAGACGTCGCGGCCGTCCTTGAGCATATCCAGGCTGCCCAGGCCCATGACGAATTCCGGCGATGAGCCGAATATCCAGTCGGACACATCCACCTGGTGCGAAGTCAGCTCCGCCGTAAGCCCGCCGGACATGGAACGGTACAGGCGCCAGTTGGCGATGTTGGACTCGCCGCCCGGCTTCATGGTCCACAAGGAGCTCGGCTTGTTGATCATGTTGCGGTGCCACTGCGCGTGGATGTGGTGCACATTCCCCAGGATGCCCTTGTCCACCATACTTTTTACGGTCTGGTAGAAGTAGCTGTAGCGGCGCTGGAGACCGGTTTGCACAGTCTGCTTGGGATGTTCCTGGGCGAGCGCGCGCAGCGCGTGGACTTCCTCAGGCTTGAACACCAGGCATTTTTCGCAGAAAACATGTTTGCCCGCCATCAAGGCATCCCGCGTGATGGGGAAATGAACGAACAGCGGAACCGTTACGAAGACCGCGTCCACATCGTTTTGCACGAGCAACTCGCGATAATCTTTGAACGTCTTCGGGTTGTTGCCGATGGTTTGAACACCATGATCGAGATTCTGCTGCTGGATATCACAGAGGGCCACGCAGCGGCCGTTATCGATGCTCTTGAGATGCTTCAGGAGATAGGAACCGCGGCTGCCGGTGCCGATCATGCCGTACTGCACCTGGCTGTTTGCGGCTCTAACCGTCTGAATCGCGGGCGCACCTTCGAGCTTTCGCGCGGCCGCCATGACGGTAGCAGCGCCAGCGGCCTTAACCACATCGCGCCGGGTGAGGTCCTTGGATTGCGACATATCTGATCCTCTCTGATCCTCGCAGAGTCGTTTGAAAACCGATTTTCAGTCTATCGGGTTGGCCGCGTGTTTACAACAAGTGCAGCGCACAAGTGCAGAGCAGCCCAGCGCGCGTGTTTGCGCTATGCTCGTGGGTTATGGCGCGCAAAGCGGCAGTCTTTGGTTGCTCGGGGCAACTTGGTATTGAGCTGGTCCGGGAACTCAGGGCGCGCGGCTACGAAGTGCAGGGCTGGGAGCGCGCTGCCGTGGACATCACCAACGGTGAGAAGGTGGAGCGCGTCCTGGCCGGCGTCGATCCGAAACTCGTCTTCAATGCAGCCGCTTACAACCAGGTGGATGTCGCCGAAAGAGAGCCGCAGGCGGCTTACGTGGCGAATGCGCTGGGCGTGCGCAATCTGGCGCTGGCATGCAGGCAAATCGACGCGCAATTGGTCCACTTTTCGACTGACTATGTCTTCGATGGCCTGGCCCAACGGCCGTATCGCGAAGACGATGCGACGCACCCGCTGGGGGCCTACGCGGTTTCCAAGCTCGCCGGCGAACTGTACGCGCAAGCCTATCTCGAACGGCCCTTGATCGTGCGCACTTGCGGCGTTTTCGGACCGGGTGGGCTCAGGACGAATCGCGGAAACTTCGTCGAACTGATGCTGCGCCGGGCGCACGACGGCCAGCCCATCCGCGTGGTGGAGGACCACATTGGCTCGCCGACGTATGCGCCTCTATTGGCCGCCCGCACCATCGATCTGGTGGAGAAGAATCAGCAGGGTGTTTTTCATGTCACGGGCGGCACCCCCATCCCCTGGTTTGCCTTTGCGAAGATGATTTTCGAAGCTGCCCGGCTCAATCCTCCGCTGCAGGCCACCAATGAGCGCGAGTACCGCACTCCGGCGCGCCGGCCGAAATACTCTGCCCTGTCCAACGAGAAAATGGAGCGCGCCGGCATCGCGCCCATGCCCCCACTCGCGGAATGTGTGAAGGCCTATCTTGTCGAGCGCGAAAAGCTCATGAGCCCTGCCCGGGGCAGTGTCCTATAACGTGCCTTAACGGCAATTAGCCACCACTTACGGCCCGTTCGCTCCAGCTTGTCGTTTGCCTTCCCGTCTGCGACCCTCTGGCACGCCATGTTCTCTACTAAAGCCGACTACACGGTCAAATCGCCTTGCCCGGCGGTGCTTTGCCCAGTTTGATGGAGCGCGGTTTCACGGGATCTTATGTCTTTGCGAACCGCTCCCTGCTCCAACTTTCTTGAACAGGGCTTTTTGGCACCGGCCACTTCCACGAGAAGGGCGTTTATACGGCCGGGTGGCGCGGCTACATGTCGCAAGCCGAGTTATAAGTACTAACCCGTGCCCTGATTTCCAAGCATGTACTTGCACACCTCAGGGGGAAGGACTGCACGGTTCCGTTCTCGCGTCTGGCTCCGGATGAAGCGAATGTATATTGACCGAGTCGATTCCCGCCACACATCAAGGCAGCCCCATTTGGCACAATAACGTGGTGATTGGTTATCCATGAGCCAAGGGATTCTGATGAAGCCTTTGATCTTTGCTCTCTGCAGTGTGTTTGCGCTGGGCAGTCTCGCTGCGCAGAAGGGTGGTTGGGAGCCATCGCCTGGGCATACGCAGGTACCCATATGGCCGGTTGCCGCGCCTGATCCACAGCCAGTCAGAGGGTCGGAGGTTGTTGAGCCGTCCGGAAATACGTTTCTGGTTGCGGGCAGGCAAGTGGTTGGTGTGAGCAACGTGACGCGGCCCACCATGACGGTCTATTCACCCAAAGGAAAGAACACGGGCGTCGCGGTCGTCGTCTTCCCTGGCGGGGGCTATCAGACTCTGGCCATCGATCTTGAAGGCACAGAAGCCTGTGACTGGCTGACGTCCCAAGGAATCACGTGTGTACTGCTCAAGTACCGCGTGACAGATGTGGGGCCGTATCCGAAGTCGGGGCCGTATCCAGAATCGCCGATGGCGCTGGAAGACGCACAGAGAACCATAGGGCTGGTGCGTTCGCACGCGCCGGAGTGGACCATCGATCCGCACAAGATCGGAGTGCTCGGCTTTTCGGCAGGCGGGCATCTTGTGGCAGCGATCAGCAACCACTTTGAACAGCGTCTTTATCCTGCCGTCGATGCCGCCGACAAGGAAAGCTGCCGACCGGATTTTGCGGTGGCTATTTATCCGGGGCATCTGTCTTTGCACGCGGCGGAATGGGATGCCAAGCAAGGCACGAAGAAATTTGTGATTCCTCATCTGGAACATCAGTCGATTACGAACGCGTATCTTGCGCTGAATCCCGACCTGCACGTTACCAGCCGGACACCGCCTACGTTTCTGCTGCAAGCCGAGGATGACCACGTCGACAGCGTATACGATTCGCTGGCTTACTTCATTGCCCTGCAGAAGGCCGGGGTTCTTTCGGAGATGCATTTGTATCCGCACGGGGGTCATGCATTTGGGCTGCGCCGGACGAAACTTGCGATAACGGAGTGGCCGCAGTTGGTAGAGACGTGGGTCAAGACAATCGGAATGATCCCGAACTAGGTGCTCTGATTTGCGCGACAAAGCGGGCCATCGGCTCGCACGTAAGCTTCTATTCGGCTAACAGTTCTGCGCCCTTGCGAGAGCCGCTGAGTTATTGTTGGTAACGACAAACGCCCTGGCGTCAGGCGATCCACTTGGTCGCACAGTCTGCATCCCGCCCTCCTGGCGTAGAGCCTGTCTGCGGGTAATCACGGTGACTCAATGGGCCTGATGCGGCGAAGTGGTCCCTGATTCTGGGGTATAGCCCACCGATTAAAGAGGACACCATCAGCTACAGGAACAGTTCGGCAAGATGCCACGGCGCAGCTGCGATGCTGTTCGGCGTTAAGCCGACAGACCCGATAGTGTTCGTGTCAGTAGCAGTTCTGTTGAGCTGTGTAGCCTTCCTGGCGAGCTATATTCCAGCACGCCGAGCGGTAAGTATCTCTCCGTCGGTAGCCCTGAGGTATGA
>JBGPKX010000193.1:0-11186 GCA_041486185.1 Bryobacteraceae bacterium
CCCGGCATCGCTGAGGTTGCGGCCGACCTGTATCCGACGCTGGTATACATCGAAGATAACCTCGCAGCCAAGGCCGAAAAGCTGCTGCTGGCGGGCTTTGTGCGTTTCGGCGCAGAGGCGCGGGAATATTTTGCGCGCGAGCTGCGTGTTCCGGTCGAACTGGTTCGCGCGAGCGCGGGCGTGGCGGGCGAAAATAATCTGGGCCTGCTGGGATATCTGCAATCGTTGCAGTCATGAGCATGAAATTTCCAATCAACCTGGCGACGCATCCATCCCGCAAAGACCGGCCCATCCTGGTGGCATCGGGCGCGGTGGGCGTGTTGCTGGTGGCATCGCTCGTGCTGATGGTTTCGCTGGCTCTGGCCGACCACCGCCGCTCCGCCGACACGCGGCGCGTGATCCAACGCCTGGACCAGCAACTCGCACGCTCGGCCGCCGAGCAGGCGCACCTGGCTGCCGTTTTGCAGCGGCCCGAAAATGCCGAGGTCCTCGAGCGCAGCCTCTTTCTGAACTCGTTGCTCTACTGGAAAGGCATCAGTTGGACCAAAGTGTTTGCCGATCTCGAGAGAACCCTGCCGCCCAACGTCCGCATCATGAATATCCGCCCGCAGGTGGTTTCCGAGAATCAGGTGTATCTGGAGATGATGGTGGGCGCGGAATCGCAGGTGCCGGTGGTGGACATGTTGAAGCGCCTTGGTTCGTCCGAAGTTTTTAGCGCGCCCACGGTCTACAGCTCGGTGCCGCCGTCGCAGACCGAGCGTCTCTACCGCTATCGCGTAAGCGTGAACTATGCCCAGAAGCTTTGATCTTCGCGCTTTCCTCAAGGACCGCCGGATGGCGGTGCGCGTGGCGCTTGGTGCGCTGCTCGGGGCGAATCTGGCGGCGGCCGTGTTCGCATTCCATCTCTTCGGCGGCTCGCCCGCGGACCTGGCGGAGGAGATGCGGTCCAAACAACGGGACCTGGCGCAGCAGTTGCAATTGACCGAGCGCATGCGCACCCTGGTCGCCAAGGTTCAGCAAGCTAAAGTCGAGGGCGATAGGTTCCTGGAGGAGTGCACCATGGAGCGGGCCAGCGCTTACTCCACGCTCATCGACGACTTGAATCGAATGGCGGCCGAATCCGGCATGCAGACCAAAGAGTTCTCGTACGTGCTCGATCCGGTCGAGGGTTCCGACAGCATCGAGCAATTGACCGTGTCGGCGAATTTCGAGGGCAGTTACGGCAGCCTGACGAAACTGGTGAACCTGCTCGATAAATCGCAGCGGTTTCTGATCATCGACAGCATGCAGGCTTCGCCGCAATCGAATGGCGCGCTGAACGTCAATATCAAGCTGGACACGTTTGTGCGGCAGACACCGGGCGGCAAATCATGAAGCTCGGAGCGGAACGGAAGAAAGTCGCTTTTCTCGTGGTGCTGACCGGCGCCGCGGCGTACCTGCTGTATTCCAACCTTTTCTCAGCGGCTCCCGGCTCGGGTTCGGGGGCGCCGCCGCGACCCAGCGTGGCGCGTCCCGCGACTCCGGCTGCGCGTCCCCAATCTGTTGCCGCGCCGTCAACCTCGCCGGCGGCATCGGGCCGCACGGCGGCCACTTCGCGGCGCACTACGCAGGAGTTTCGTCCGGTGTGGAAGCGCAAAACCGCCGTGGATACGACCAACATCGATCCCAAGCTGCGGCTCGATCTGCTGGCCAAAGTGCAGACGGTCGAGTTGGGGCAGGCCGAGCGCAATTTGTTTCAGTTCGGCGCCGCGGCCGCGCTGGCGCTCCCCAAGGAGCCGCATCCGATCATTCCGAAGACACCTGCTCAGGTCAGAGCCGAGCAGGAAGCTGCCGCCAAGGCTGCCGGTCCACCGGCTCCGCCGCCGATCACGCTCAAGTATTACGGCTATACGGCGCAGCGTACCGATGGGCATAAGCGCGCGTTCTTTCTGGATGGAGATGATATCTTCGTGGCCGCTGAAGGGGATCTGGTGAAGCGTCGATACAAAGTGGTGCGTATCGGCGTGAATTCGGCGGTGGTCGAAGATACGCAGTTCAATAGTACGCAGACGCTGCCGCTGGCGGAAGAGGCCGCGGGATGACGGCGAACCACCGACACGGCGACACGGCGACGCGGGGACGCGGTGGCAAGGCAAAATCCGGCGAAGGGGGCTTTGTGCTGCTGCTGGTTTTTGCCATGGCGGCGGTGGTGGCGCTGATGCTTTATATGGGGCTGCCGCGCGTTTCGTTTGAAGCGCAGCGCAACCGGGAACAGTTGCTCATCGAGCGCGGCGAGCAGTACAAGCGCGCCATTCAGCTTTATTTCCGCAAATTCAAGACCTATCCGGCTTCGATTGAGCAGTTGGAGAACACCAATAATGTCCGTTTCCTGCGGCGGCGCTATGCCGACCCGCTCACCGGCAAAAACGAGTGGCGGCTGATTCATGTTGGGCCGGGCGGCGTGTTTACCGATTCGATCACACGCAAGCCGAAAAAAGACGAGAAGAAGGAAGAAACCATTAAGAGCCTGATCATGGAGGCTCCGGCGATCGGTTCATCACCGGCCGACACACAACGCGCGAGCGGCGCGCCTCCCCGGCGAGCGAGCGAAGGAGGGCAACCGCAGCCGGGCAGCGACCCGGGTTCAGGCGGAGTAGCCGTAGGCGGTGTGATGGCCGGCCAGCCGGTCAATCCTGCGGGAGATCCGAATCAGCAGAACGCGGGACAGCCGCCGGTAACGCCCGGCATGCCACAATCGCCGGTGCCGGCGTTTCCTGGTGTTCCAGGGGTTCCGTTCAATCCGATCTCTCAGTCGGGAGTCACGGTTGGTGACTTGCAGCAACAGGCGGCGAATCCGACGCCGTTCGGGCAACCGGGTATGGATCCGAATCAGCCCGGTGGCAACCAGGCAGCGGACCTCATCCGAAATCTCCTGACACGCCCCAGGGCGCTGCCAGGATCCGGTGCGCCGGGTGCGGCTGCCGGCGGCACGCAGATCGCTGTGGGGAGCATTGCTGGCGTGGCCAGCAAAGTCGAAAAACAGAGCATCAAGATTTACAACGACCGCGAGCGGTACAACGAGTGGGAGTTCATCTACGACTTCAGCCAGGACCGGACAGGTGCCGGGCGGTTGGCCGGGAACATGGGAGCCGGAGATCCGCGGCTCGCGCAGCAGCCGGGTGGCCAGCCGACGGGTGCGTCCGGTTTCGGGGCGTCCGGGTTTGGAGGACAACCGTCATTCGCGGGGCAGCCAGGCTCGGGCTTTGGCGGACAGCCTGGATTTGGAGCGCAGCCTGGCTTCGGCTCCCAGCCCGGAGCGGCCGGCGGCTTCGGGGGTTCGGCCGCTCAGCCGCCATCCGGCGATTCAGGCGGTATCGGATCCAACTACGGGTTGCAAGGGCCGGGAGGCGGCCAACCGCAGCAGCCCACGACGCCACGGCCCCAGCCTCAACCTGGACCGTCTCCGCCCCCGCCGCCACCTCCTCCCAACCAGGGCAACACGCCCCCGCCATAGCAGAATCCCGGCTGAAGTTACCGCCTCTGTCTGGCTGTGCGTGTGCGGGCGTTCCGCGCTCCGTCTGAACGAACTGCTGGATGCCATCCACCGCGCCACGACTCAAACTCCGGCGGGGCAAGCCGGACCGGCAGCACCCCGAGGTGACTCGCTGAAAAGCCTCTTGCAAGAATATCGGCATACGATATAATATTCATAAGTGGTTTAATCAGATATAGTTACTGACTCTGATTACCAATCTCTCGCGGAATTTCGCCACCAGATCCGCCGCTTTCTGCATTTCAGCGAGCAGGCGGCACGCGCCGCGGGACTCGAGCCGCACCAGCATCCGGTGAGCCGGCCAGTATCCGGGCGATGGCCGAGCAACTGCAAATCCAGCATCATAGCGCTGTCGAACTGGTCGACCGGCTGGAGGACCGGGGTCTGGTCTCCCGCTCGCGAGCGCCTTCGGACCGGCGGCAGGTGCTCATCCGCTTGACCGGGCGCGGCGAAGCGGAGTTGGAGAAGCTGGCTATGTGTCACCTGGCCGAACTGCGCAACAACGGGCCGGCACTGGTGACCGTGCTTGAAGCTCTCGTTCGAGGGGCCGATGGCAGGAACCAAAGGCGACTTTACCGTCGCGCCGCGTACCGTCTCCATCGCGCTTCTGGCGGTGGCGATTGGCGCGATCAGCGCGTACGTGGCGCTGGGCTTACTCAAGCTCATCGGGCTATTCACCAACCTGTTCTTCTTTCAACGCTGGAGCACGGCATTGGTATCGCCGGCGGGGAAAGGATTTCGAGCGGATCGACGGCGTACTCCCGGCTGAGATGATAGCCGCGCCGCGCGACTTTTTCGGTCAGGATGGAACGCTTCAACGTGAGCGCCGTAAAAAAGTGCGCGATCACGGAAGCCACCAGCAGCGGCAGGATCACGTTCATATCGTGCGTCAGCTCGAACGCGAAAACGATGCCGGTGAATGGCGACCGCATGGTTCCACCCAGCCCGACGTTTCACCCAAAGACTTGCACTTGTCGCTGCACGGCAATCGGCGCGGCCAGCGGCTCTATCCGGTTGGGGCCCGGATGGCGTGCTGTTAGGGGTGGTGAAGCGAAAGGACCTGCAGCAACTGGCGCCCGAAGCCCAGTCCCACGAGCTGAGCGATTTCCTCTGCAAACAGCCGGTGGTAGCCTATCCGGATGAGCCGCTGCGCGTGGTGGTCAACCGCATGGCGGATACCGGGCTGACGCGGTTCCCCGTGATCGATGACGAGAAATCCGGAAAGCTGGTAGGTATCGTCTCTCTCGAGGATTTGTTGCACGCCCGCGTGCGCAGCCTGGAAGAAGAGCGCCGGCGCGAGCGGATGCTGCGCGTCCGCTTGCCGTTCGGGACGGGTCTGGAAGAAACCGGTCAGACCTCGGGTGTTTCGGAAGGCTCGGCAGCCGATTCGTCGGGCGTAGCGGGCTGAGGCTCGGGCGCCGGCCAAGGCTCGAGCGTTGCGGCCTCAGTCTCTGCGTCCATCTCGGAAAAATCCGCTTCGTGCTCGCGCGCCTCACTGAATTCAGGCGGTGAAAACAGGGAGTGATCGAGCTCAAATGGAGTCACGGGTCGAGCGGCTTCGGCCACCGGCGTGTGCAGCGGCTCATCCAGCGGCACGTCGCAATCGCAGCAATCGCTGCAGCACCCGCAACGTTCGCAGATGTGGATATTGCAGGCATCTTTGGTACAGAACACGCAGATTCGTGTGGATTCCTGCTCGCAGATGCTGCACGAAAATGCCACTAGTTCTTCTCCGGTTTAGGGGTCTGCGCCCGATCGCGGGATGGCTGGCGCGAAATAGACTGGCGGCAACGCTGAGCTTCCTCGTCTGCCACGCGAAACTCCTGTTCCTTTTCGGTGGCCAGCTCCAGAACGTATTGCTGCAGGTGCTCGCGGTTGGCTGCGTTTTCCGACACGGCGGCGTTCAGCAGGTCGGCCATGGGCGGGTTCTGATACTTGCGGAGACCCTCGCCGAGTGACCCGAGCATGCTTTCCAGCGTGCGAATGCGAAACAGCAGTTCGAGCGCGCCGGTGAGCTTTTCGGGATTGCGGCTAAGATCGCGAGCGGCGGCCGCCACACCCCGCACCTCGTTGCGGCAGGTTTTCGCCTGGGCAACGTACGCCTGCAGCGCGCCAGCGGCCAGCCAGTTTTCGGGCTGGATCTGATCGACGAAAGGCGACAGACGATCGGCATGCTGTGCGATCGCGGTCAGCGCCTTATGAATGTCCCATTCATTCTGCATCCCGGGCTGTTGGGCCCAAAGCGAGCCCACGGCTGCCGAGATCAGAATCCCGCACGTAGCAATTCTCATACCACTCTTCTCAATCTACCAAAGTTGAATGGAATGCACCTGCGTCAGCTTACCTCGACGTATTTGGCACAATCACCACGGCGCGGGACCCGCGTGCCTTCGAGCTGGCTCTGAAGCTGAGTTTTTGAGTGGAAATGACTGGTGGGGACACGGGGTTTGCAAGTGTCTGTTTTACGCAGGTGTAGCGAAAGGCCGCAGGTCCCCGCACAAACCGTGTGGCCTGCGCTACATTAGACGGAGGATCTCTAGTGCGTTTCCTCCGCAGCATGATTGCCGTGTGGCTCCTGGTGGCCTTTGGGGCATGCTATGCAGTGCCCATCACCACCACGCCAAGCGCGCGCGCCGCGAGTTGCTGCCACCGCGCCGGACACGGATCATGTTGCCGGAAAACCGGCGGCGCAGGTTCTTTTTGGACGGCCGTTCCGGATTGCGCGCAAGGCTGCCGGCTTCCGGCGGGGCTATCCGCGCACGCGTCGTCGCTTGTGGCACCCAGCTCGGCGGTGGCCGGTGTCGCGTTGCGCTGCGAAACAGTCCTGCCGCGGCAGGCCCGGCTCTCTGGCTTCTCCTCCTACTTCGCGTTCCTCTATCAGCGTCCTCCTCCTTCCCGTTTCTGAGAGCGATCTTTGCTTTTTAGAACGAAGGGAGCCCCATGTTTTTCAAGCGAGTTTTGTGCATGCTTGCGCCGGTGCTCGCGTGCGCCAGCATATTCAGCGACGTGCGAGGAATCGTGCACGACCCCGATCATCGCCCGGTTGCCGGCGCGCAGGTGACGCTGCGTGCGGCGCATTTGGATTGGTCCAAAACAATCGCGACCAGGGCCGACGGCGAGTTCGAGTTTGACGCCGTTCCGGCCGGCGAGTACCAGGTGACCGTGAACCGCGACGGGTTCGCGCCGGTGGAAGAGCGCGTCACGCTGGCCACAGGCAGCGCGCCGGTTCTGCATTTTCAATTGAAGCTGGCGGTCGCGCGTCAGACGGTCGAGGTTTCCGAGCGCGCGGAGGCCATCAATCCGGAATCCGCCACGAGTACTACGGTCATCGATCGCGGCGAAATCGAGCGCACGCCGGGCGCCGACCGCACCAACAGCATGGCGATGATCACCAATTTCGTGCCGGGCGCCTACATGACTCACGATCAGCTTCACATTCGCGGCGGGCACCAGGTGAGCTGGCTGGTGGATGGCGTTCCCGTGCCGAATACCAATATCGCGAGCAACGTGGGGCCGCAGTTCGATCCTAAAGACATCGACTCTCTCGAAGTCCAGCGCGGCGGTTATTCAGCCGAATACGGCGACCGCACCTACGGTGTGTTCAACGTGATTCCGCGCACCGGGTTCGAGCGTAATCGCGAAGCGGAGATTGTGGCGAGCTTCGGGAACTTCTACCAGACCAACGACCAGCTCAGTTTTGGCAGCCACACCGAGCGTTTCGCCTATTACGCGAGCGTCAATGCCAACCGGTCGAACCTCGGACTCGCCACGCCAGGTCCCGAGGTGTTGCACGATCAGGCCAACGGCACGGGCGGGATGGCAACGTTGGTGTTTAACACTGACCCGGCCGACCAGCTCCGGTTGGTGACGTCTCTGCGGCGGGACTTTTACCAGATCCCGAACGACCTGGATCAACACGAGGCGAGCATCCGCGACGTGGAGCGCGAAAGCGACGCATTTGTGAATTTCTCGTGGGTGCGTACGGCTGCGCCCGGCGTGCTGCTCACCGTATCGCCGTTCTATCACTTCAACCGGGCAAACTACCTGGGCGGCGCTAATGATACGCCGGTGAGCCCCGAGGACAACCACGCGTCGCATTACGCCGGCGCTCAGATCGCGCTCGCGGCGGTCAGGGGCAAACACAACGCGCGGGTTGGAAC
Source organism: Bryobacteraceae bacterium (assembly GCA_041486185.1). Lineage (GTDB taxonomy): Bacteria > Acidobacteriota > Terriglobia > Bryobacterales > Bryobacteraceae > QHXW01. The sequence continues at coordinate 7,693 of JBGPKX010000193.1, forward strand.
TTACGCCTTCGGGCAACGCGACAAAGAGGGCTTCGCCCTGAGATTCGAAGATGGCTCTTCACTGGCGCATCAACTCGGCGTCACGGGCCATCTGGAAGCGGTGTTTCTCGAAGATCAGTTCAAGCTCACGCCGTGGATCACGCTGACGGGCGGTGTCCGGTTGACGCATTTCTCCGGCTCGATTTCGGAAAATGCCGCCAGCCCGCGCATCGGAGCGGCGCTCCGCATCCCGCGCCTGAACTGGGTGCTGCGCGGGTTCTACGGGCGCTACTACCAGGCGCCGCCGCTATCGACCATCTCCGGGCCACTGGTGGAATTCGCACAGGAGCAGGGCTTCGGGTACCTGCCCATCCGTGGCGAACGCGATGAAGAAAAACTGTTCGGGGTCGCGATTCCATGGCGCGGCTGGGTGATCGATCTAGACTATTTCCACACGCGCGCAGCAAATTTCTTCGACCACGAAGCCTTGGGCAACTCCAATATCTTCCTGCCGTTGACCATCGATGGCGCAAGAATCCGGGGCATGGAAGCCTCGTTGCGCTCGCCGCGCCTGTTCCGCCGCGCCCAGTGGCACCTGGCATACTCGCGCCAGCGTGCGGAAGGTTTCGGCGCCGTGAGCGGCGGCCTTACCGATTTTTCGCCACCCGAGGGCGGATTCTTCTTCCTGGACCATGACCAGCGCCACACGCTGAACACCGGGTTTGATGTGGCTCTGCCGGGCCGTGCCTGGGCGGCCGGAAATATCTTGTATGGCTCCGGATTCGTTGACGGCGAAGGCCCCGCTCACCTGCCGGGGCACACAACCGTCGACCTCTCGCTGGGAAAGAAATTCGGCGAGAGCTGGTCGGTGTCGGTACACTCGCTGAACGTGGCCAACCGAGGCTTCCTTCTCGACAACAGCGAGACTTTCGGCGGGACCCATTACGTGGATCCGCGGCAGATTTTTGTCGAAGTGCGGCACCGATTCAGGTATTGAATGGCGACGCTCGCGTAATCCCTGGCCCAAGGGACGCGGCGCCGCTTTCACTTCATCGGATCACCGTACCGCCACCGAAAAAACTGTCGCGCAGGGCAACGGCCGTGTTTACGGAAGACCTGCCCGCCCGGCAGCTAGAACGCGTATCCGATGGCCACCTGATACGTCCGCGGCGCCACGAAGTGCGTGCCGCTGAATGTCGAAAGAAAATTGTAGAGCGTCACCTTATTGGTGAGATTTTCCACCGCGAAGCGCAATGTCCAGCGCCCGCCTTTTTCTTTGTGAAACAGGTTGTCCGTGCCGACGCCGAAGTTGAACAGGTTGCGCGCCTTGACGCGGTCCGGGTTGTGATCGTCGTCCTCTTTGCCCGTCTGCGGCAGAGTGAGAAGATTCGACTTGCCGATGCCGTCGCAGGCCGTGATCGGATTGCCGTATGTGGCGAACACTCCATTACAGGAGAAACCAATGGCGACCTGCTGCGCCGCGGTGAGCGCCAGGGCGGCTTCGACGTCCGGCACGCCGCTGACTACGAGGCCGCTGTCGAAGCGCCACGTAAAGTTCACCCACTCGGCGTTATGGGGCCGCTGATAACGAAACACGCCGTTCTGCTGGTACGCCTGGTCGTGATCGATGCGGAAAACGCCGCCGGCGAAGCCGCCCAGGGGAACCAAGCCGCCTGTCTCGGGCGGGAAATACCGCGCCCGGGTATGCCCTAAAGTCATGTATGCCTGGAATCCATGCAGATCGATGGTGCTCACGCGGGCCGTTACGCCGTCCAGCTTGGAGTTGTGCCAGGCGACCGGGAACGTGATGGGCGTATTGAACAATATGCTGAAGTCGTAGGCGCCATGCGTGTACTTCCAGAAATAGTCCGCGTCGACGATGATCCAGCGCCCGATGCCCTGCTGAAAGCCGCCGTTGAACTGGTTGCGGTATCCCGGCTGGATCGGCGCCGATTGAGAGCCGAAGACGTTTGCCGCCAGGCCTCCGCTTCCCGTTCCGCTGGAGAGAATCAGGTTTTCATTGAACGGTGTTTCGAAAGTACGCGCGTAAGCCACCCGCAGAACGGTGTTGCTGTGCGGAATCAGATAAGAGATTCCGAGACGCGGCTGCACGCCATTGGCTGAAGCCAAGCCGTTGTACTGGTCGTCGCGCAAGCCGGCGTCGATCGTAAGGTGGCCGAGCTTGATGGTGTCCTGAATGTAGAAAGCGTACTGATTGACATTGTGCTTTCCACGGAAGCCAAACAGCGAGCCGCCGCGCGTCAGGTCGTAGGGCACGATTCCCGGCTGCAGGCTCTGGTTCGGCTGATACGTGGCGTTTAAGGCGGAACACTGATTGGGGTCGGTGACGCCGGGCAAAAGCAGCGCGCTTCCGCCGGCATCCAGGCATACCGGGTTGTACGCCGGATCGGTGACGCCGAAATAAAAATTCTCCAGCAGCCGGGTCTGCTGGATCTGCGTGCCGAACTTCAGATCGTGTCTTCCATGAATATGCGACACATCGGCTTTCACTCCGTAATTTGTCAGGAAGCGGTTCTGCCCCGCGGTGATGGGGGTGTCGGCGAACGGGTCGCGGCTGGCGTAGTAATTGAACTGGTCGCGGCGAGCATAGGGATTCACGGTGAGCAGCGTGTGCGCGTTGAAGGTGTGCTGGTAGCCGGGTGCGATGTTCCATGTGAGCACGCGCAGTTTCTGATCCTGGGCCAGCTGATCGTAGTCATTGGGGACCTGCAGCCAGTTTCGCGCCATGAACAGGTTGAGGTGAAGCGCATCCTTTCCCGTCGGCTGCCAATCCACGCGGTCGAAAATACTTTCGTTGTTTCCTCGATCGTGAATGGGGACGAATTCAGGCGTGTCCAGAAAATGGCCCGACCGGACTCCGTTCACGGCAATGAAATTTCCGAATTTCGGTCCGCCGAAGCCTAGAGTAGCCTCCTGTCCCCATGTTCCGAAAGAGCCCCACTGTGACTCGATCGTGCCGAATGCCTTTGCGGCGCCGAGACCGGAGCGGGTGGTGCTGTTGACGACCAGGCTGGTCTTGTCGCCGTACTGGGCATCCGGCGTGCCCGTAATCAGCTCCATGCTTTGTAGCGCATTCAGCGGTATCTGCGTCGAAAACATCTTGCTCTGCTGGTCGCTGATGGGCTGGCCGTCGATCACGAAACTGACCTGCGCGTGATCCCCCAGCGGGTGGAAAAACCCGTTGGCATCCGCCGCTACGGCGCCGGTACTGTAAGTGACCGCCTCGGTCAGTCCGCTACCCGGGTTGAAAGTCGGCAGCTTCAAGAAGCTACTGCGGTCCACGTCCTGATGGGCCGAAGGATCGCTCTCTACCGCCGCGCCGGACGTCGTCACATCCACTGTCGTTATCTCCGCGGCAACTTTCAAAGTGATATTGGCGGTTATGGGCACGGAACTGCGCACATCCAGAGCCTGCTTCACGGTAGCGAAGCCTTGGGCGGTGACCGCCAGTTGGTAGTTGTTCGGTGGAATGTTGTTAAAACGGAAAGCCCCGC
>JBGPKX010000194.1:0-11045 GCA_041486185.1 Bryobacteraceae bacterium
AAGGGGGATTGGGACCCGCTGCTACCCGCCTACCGTTCTGGAACTTCAGGTGCTGAGTCCGTGGCGAGGATCGAAAACCATATGTTGAGCGGGAGAACCGCTGGGGTTGTGCTGGGGGGCGTACTCAGTGTGGTGCTCTGCCTGGTTGGCCTCTTCGGCTTCGGGCTGAGGGCGCAGACGGTCATGTCCGGCTCCGGTCCCGGCGACCTGGTGCGGATCTTCAATACCGACGCCGCAGTGCTGGAAGCGCAGGACGTCCGTAAAGACCTTCCCTGTACCGTGACTCCCATGAAGCCGACCTTGGGCTTCGACCTCCGTTTCCATGCCGGCTACGAGGTCAGCATCCCTTTAAAGGAAATGGCAGGCACCGAAGATCTCCTGACCATGATCTTCCGCGTCATCCCCGACAACCATAAAGACGACCCCGTGTACTTTTCGCAGCGGCTGAGCGTTCCGGCCATCGAGGAGAATGCCAAGGGGAATGCTTACCTTCAGGGCTCTTTCGATGTTGGCGAAGGAAATTACCACGTGGACTTCCTGATGCGCGACCGCAGCGAGCGCGTGTGCTCGTTTTATTGGGATGCGCAAGCCGAACTGCCAGCCAAAGACAGCCAACTCGTACTCATGATGGCGCCCGACACGGCGCAGGCGGCGGAAAGAGAGCCTTTCAAGGACGAACCCCCGATCGAGCGCGAGCCGACCACGGGACCGCTCAACGTCAAGGTGATCATCAATTTCGCTCCGCAAAATTCGCGTTCCGCGACATTGCAGCCGCTCGATACCAATGCGCTGATCTCCATCCTGCGGAGCATCGCGCGTGAGCCGCGCATTCGAAAGTTCTCCATCGTTGCCTTCAACATGCAGGAACAGCGCGTGGTGTACCGCCAGGAAAACACGGACCAGATCAGCTTCCCGGCGCTTGGCGAGGCCTTGAACTCCCTCAACCTCGGCACCGTGGACCTCAAGCGGCTCAGCCAGAAGCACGGCGAGACCGAGTTCCTCACCGACCTGCTCGCCAAGGAGATGAACAACTCGAAGGATCATCCCGACGCGGTCATTTTTGCCGGCCCCAAGGTGATGCTGGACGACAGCCTGCCGCAGGACTCGCTCAACCAGCTTGCCGACGTCGATTACCCGGTCTTCTACATGAACTTCAACCTGAACCCCCAGGCCAACCCGTGGCGGGACGCCATCGGCAACGCGGTCAAGCACCTGAAGGGGTACGAGTACACCATTTCCCGGCCACGCGACGTCTGGTATGCCTGGACCGAGATCATGACCCGGATCGTCAAGCTCCGGCTGGGCAAGCCGGCCCCGATCTCCTCTCAGTAAGCCGTTCTCCGTCTGCGACTTTCCTGCATTTTTCCCAAAATTGGACGTAATCTGCCGGCCCCGCGCGCCGTATAGTAAAATGAGTGGGTTTTCAGCTAATCATGCGGGCCATTTCAGCCTTTGGATTCATCGCGCCGGCCGCACTGCTGCTTTTCGCCCCGGCCCTCGACGCACAACGTTTTGGCAATCCGGACGTATTGGCGCCGGATTTCCCCAGCCCGGAATCGGTGGTTCAGAAGATGCTCGAGGCGGCGCACCTGAAGCCGGGCGAGACGCTTTACGACCTGGGCAGCGGAGAAGGCCGCATCGTCATCATGGCGGCGCGAAAGTTCAAGGCCAAAGCGGTGGGGGTCGAGCTGGAAGCGGGCTTATGCAAAATCGCGACGGCGCGCGTGAAAGCCCTGGGCCTTGAAGACCGCGTCAGGATCATTCACGGCAACCTTTTGAAGATAGACCTCAGACCCGCGGACGTAGTGACCATATATCTGCTCACAGCCTCCAACGAACTGCTGAAGCCAAACCTCGAACGCGATCTCAAGCCCGGCGCCCGCGTGGTGTCGCACGACTTTGAGATCCGCGGATGGAAACCGTCGGCGGTAGAGAAAGTGGAGGCTGAGGGCCGGCCGCGCACCATCTACGTCTACGAAATCGGGCCCAAGAAGTAAGCGGCGCCGGCATTCCCGCCGGTGCGATTTCCCTATCAAAGACCCTCAGGCAGGAATGCCTGAGCCTTACCCGGGGTTCGTCACAACCGCTCCCTTTGGTCACGGCTCTGAATGGGGCTTTGTGTTTACAGCCACTTACGGAGCCGCGACTGCAAGGAGCGGTCTTCATGACGAACTTTCGGTTACCTTCGCTTCAATTCTTCAGGAAAGACGGCGTAGCCTTCGGGCGGCGGGTAGAGCGAGTGCAGGAGTTCGAGCCGCTTTCTAAGATAGCGGCTGGGCATCTGGCGCGGGCCCGTTTCCACGTCGATATCGCAGCAGATCCCGTGCAGGTAGAGTGTCAGCGTGTCTTCGAACGATTGAATGGCGTACTCGCGAAAGAGCTTGGTCTCGCGCCGGATGTTGGTCTGGCGGCGCAGCAGTCCCTGTTTCAGGTGCCAGCTCTTCTCATCCACCTCGCCGTGGACTTCGCTGCTCAATTCTTCGCGCAGCACGCGGAAGAAGCTTTCCTGCGTGTCCGGCGGCCACCGCCGCGCGGTGAGCGAAGCTACGGCGTTATAAAAGCAGTAATGGTAGTCGGAAACTTCCTCGTCCTTGATGGCAAACACCAGCGTCGAGGCATCGTCGGAAATGTAGCGTGACGCCACCATTTGGCGATTATCGAGCGGTTTTTCATACACGACAACGTCACCCTCTTTGCCGTTGCCTTTTTCCAGATAAGGCACGAGAATCACGCCTACCTGCGGCAGAAGGCTGAAGATGGCAGGCGGAAGCGCCGCAATAGGATCGTCGAGATACGATTTGAGGTCCTCTTCAGCCACGGGCATGGCCGTGAAATAGGCGAACTTGCCGCTGAGCGGGATCATCTCTCCGCGAAAGCGAAGGGCCAGCTCTTCAACCGTGACTCTAGAATGGTCGGTTTCCGTGGAGGGCATTCCTATGAACCGATTGTAACAAACGGGTTGTGAGGCGCTTGGCGAATGCTTGGGGACCGGGCAACAAGACCGCACCTTTTGGGGGCCTGACGTGGCCGCGCACTCTTGCGTGCGGCGTCGCGACTCATCACGACGCGTGGCTTGTCGCGGGGCAGCGTGTCGGCAGGAGTGCCGACACGGCACGCAAGAGTGCGTGCGCCACGGCTACCGCTGTACAGTTAGCACGCCATTACGGCGGCGTAGCCCTGCCGGCCGTATTGCAGAATATGCTGATCGCGGGTGATGAGTTTCAAGCCCATTTCGATGGCGGTGGCAACGATCATCCGGTCGGCGGGATCGGCGTGAAATTCTCCCGGAAGAAAGCACGAGCGGATTGCGATCTCGGGAGTGAGGAATGTCACCTGCACCTCCGGGCGCCGGAAGACGCGATTGACCCACGCCTCTGCAGGCTCATCCAATTCAAGTGTTCGCCGCTTGACCAACGTCCCGATCTCCCACGCTGAAACCGCTGAGATGTACATCTCGCCGGATGCGGCGGACCGGTCCATCAATCGCTGCGCTTCGAGAGAGAGGCGCATCCTCGGCGAACCAGATGAGTGCGCAAGTATCCAGGAGAATCACTAATCTTTCCGCGCGTCCCACTCGACGTCGAGCGGTGCAGTCAAGTCGCCGAGAATGGTAACCGTGCCCTTCATACAGCCGCGGAATGGACCGGCAGGTTGGTCTACGGGCACGACTTTCACGTAAGGTTTGCCGCGCTTGGTGATGACGATGGAGTTCCGCTTCCGGTCATGCACCTCATCCATCAGTTCGAGGCATTTGGCCTTGAATTCGGTGGCGCCGACGGTTAGCTCCCGTTTTTTCATAAGTGGTCCACTTGACATGACCATATTAACGCACGGTTGCGGCTCGGGTGAAAGCCATGCCTTGCTAGACTGCAAATGAGTGTCCCGCGAGATTCTGATTTCCGCCGGAGAAGCGTCGAGCGACCGCTATGCCGCCATGCTGGTGGAGGAACTGCGTCGCGTATGGCCGGATGCGCTCTTTTTTGGTTGCGCGGGACCGCGGATGCGGGCGGCTGGGGTCGAGCCGGTCATCGAAGCGGAGAGCCTCGCCGTGGTCGGCCTGGTAGAAGTCGTCTCGCACCTGCCGCGCATCTGGCGCCAGTATCGCAGGCTCTTGGCCGCCGCCGAGAAGACCCGCCCGCGGCTGGCCATCCTGACGGACTCCCCCGATTTTCATCTGCGCGTTGCCAAACGGCTGAAGGCACTGGGAATTCCCGTGGTCTATCTGGTGGCGCCGCAGGTTTGGGCGTGGCGCAAGGGCCGCATATCCGTCATGCGCCGCACCATCGACCGTCTGCTGTGCATTTTCCCCTTTGAAGAAGCCTTCTTCCGCAAACATGACATTCCGGCGGAATACATCGGCCACCCGCTGGCGGGCCAAGTTCGCCCGGCGCTCGAGAAATCCGAGTTTTTCCGGAAACACAGATTAGCTCCGAACCGTCAATTAGTTACAGTGCTCCCGGGGAGCCGGAAGGGGGAGGCTGCACGTCACCTGCCGGCACTGTTGGAAGCCGTGGAGCGCATTTACCGGCGGCAGGCTACTCATTTTCTGTTACCGGTCTCGGAAACCACCGGCGCGGCGTTTTTTCGGGAACGAATCGGAAGTGCGCCCATCCAAGTGATAGAGGGTGAAACCTGGGACGCCATCGCGCACGCCGACCTGGCACTGGCCGCCAGCGGCACGGTGACCATCGAAGCGGCGCTCGCCGGCACGCCCATGATCACTTTTTACAAGGTAAACGCGCTGAGCTGGCTTCTGGGACGTCTTCTGGTTCGGGTGCCGTTTTATTCGATGGTCAATCTGGTGGCCGGACGGGCCGTAGTGCCCGAGCTGATGCAGTCCAGAATGACCGGCAAGGAGCTGGCCGCCAATGCGCTTTGGCTATTGCAGGATGACGCCGCGCGCCAGCGCATGCGCCAGGACCTGGCCGAGGTGGCCGGGCGGCTCTCCGGTGAAAGACGGGCCATGGAAAAAGCCGCCGCGCTGGTGGAAGAATTGATGGAAGGACACGCAGCACATGTTTCGTAACGCCTGGATCGCAGTCGCGCTCACAGCGGCCGCGGCAAACGCGCCGGCACAAGAGCGCCGCGCGCGCATTGACGTGGAACACTACGTCATCAACGCCGAAATCAACGAGAACACGCAGACCCTGGCCGCCAAGACCACGGTGCGTTTCGTGCCTCTGGAGGACAACGTCACCGCCGCGACGTTCGAGCTGAACAATGCGCTCAACGTCTCGCGGGTGGTGGATGACGGCGGGCGGCAGATCCCGGCATCGCGCTCGCAACAGGATTTCACCGTTCGCCTGAATTTCGATCAGCCGCTGGCAAAGGGCAAGCCGGTAAGCGTGACGTTCGATTACGATGGCCGGCTTACGGGCAATGAGGATTCACCGGTCTACGGAATCAAATTCGCCGCTATCCACAACGATTACGCCTATCTGATGTATCCCGCGCGTTGGTTTCCCATCGGCGGATACACCACGGACCGTTATTCGGCGGAGATAAACATCACCGTCGCGGCCGGCAATAAGGTGGTGGCGAGCGGTCTCGAGACCTCGCGATCCGCCGGCGACAAGACGATCTACAGCTTCAAGTTTGACCAGAATTCATTTCCGGGAAGCATTGCCGTGGTGCGTGGCGATCCCACCAGGGTGAGCTCCTCGGGCGTACTGACCAGTGTTTACTTCCGCGAGGGCGAGCAGTCCATGGCCAACGCGTACGGGCAGGAAACCGGCAAGATCATGACGTACTTCACCGCCATTTTCGGTTTGCCGCCATACGCCAATCTGGCTCTTGTCGAAACCGAGAACGGCGCGCCGAACGGGTTCTCCTCGCCGGGCGTCATTTTTCTGAGTCCGCACGCCATCGGACGGGATGTGGGAATCAAGCTGATGGCCAATCAGATCTCGCGGCAGTGGTGGCATGCGCTGATTTCACCGGCGACGCGCAATCATCTCTGGCTCTCCAACGGCTTTGCCGCCTACTCGGAGCTGCTCTATGCCGAGCACACGACCGGCCCCGGCGCGCTCGAGACGCAGTTCCGCGACGTGGCGGTGGATGCGCTGACCGTTGACAACGTGCCGGTCATCCAGGCGTCGCGGCTGGAAGACTACTCCCCGGAATTATGGGCGCTCACCGGCGCCAAAGGCTCGGCCGTCCTGAACATGCTTCGTTTCATCCTGGGCGACGCGAAATTCTTCGAAACACTGAAACAGTATGTGAAAGACTACGCGTGGAAATCGGTCACGACGGAAGACTTCCGCAAGGCGGCTGAAGCTGTGTCGCAGCAGAACCTGGGCTACTTTTTCATCGAGTGGATCGAATCGAGCGGCGCTCCCGAGTTCAAGCTGGAATACACGATTTTCCGCACGCAGAAGGGCTTCCGCGTGATGGGCAAGGTGTCACAGGATCTGGATACGTTCCGCATGCCGGTGGAGCTGAAGATCGAGACCGAAGGAAATCCGGAGGAAAAGCGCGTGGAAGTGGTGGGTACATCGTCCGAATTCTCCGTGGACACCTTTGGCAAACCGAAGACGGTGATCATCGATACCAACAACCGCCTGCTGCGGTATTCAAACGCCATGCGCGTGGCCGTGGCCATCCGGCGCGGCGAGCAGTTCGCCGAGATCAGCGAATTCGGCGACGCGCTCAAGGAATACCAGAAGGCGCTCGAAACCAACAAGAACAGCTCCCTGGCGCACTACCGGGTGGCCGAAGTTTTCTTCCTGCAGAACAATTATCAGTCCGCTGCCAATGAATTCCGCGAGGCGCTCAACGGCGATCTCGAGCCCAAGTGGACCGAGGTGTGGGCGCACATCAACCTGGGCAAGATTTTCGACATCACCGGCCAGCGCGAGCGCGCGGTGAACGAATATCAGCTCGCGCAGCGTACGCGCGATAACACGCAGGGCGCGCAGGATGAAGTAGCGAAGTATTTGAAGCAGCCGTACGAGCGGAAGAAGACCTCGGACGCGGTGGACTAAGATTGGCGTTCGGAATCACTAAATAACGAGCTCAACTGAAACGTGAAAAAACTCTGCCAGACGCTTGGCCTGTGTCTTGCTGATGCTCCGCCGGCCATGGACGACGTCGGAGACATAGCCGCTGGATCCGAAGACCGGAACTAGATCGGCCTGCCTCATTCCCCGCTTCTCCATCACATAACGCAGCACGTCATTCGGCGAGGGGTTATGTACCGGAGTATTTTTCCTCGTAGCTTTGGACCAGTGACACCAGCAGGGCGAGCCGGGCATGTTCCTCGGCGGTCCGATTCGCACCGCGGTCCATGAGCTTTTCGATTTCGGCCAGCGCCCGTTCATACTCCTTCCCGGCCTCGATCACTTTCGGCGTGGCTCTGGCAAGCAACCTGCCATATCGCTTGGTGTCGATCGTTAGCGTGCCCATTTCTTCCATTCACCTCGCTCGTACTGCTTTTGCGTGAGAAACGCTTTGATCATCAGCAGTCTAGCGCTGTCGTCCACTTTGACGACCAGGCGGTAAGTATTGTGGCGAATGTGGAAGATCAGAAGATTCCTGTATTGGTCGGCGTCCGAAAAGATTGAGCGAACCTCGATGAAGGACCGCCAGTTGGATCGACGAGCCACTGCAAACCACTTCGCCGGCTCCTGTGCCGCGTCTGCGTGAAGCCCCGGAGGGATCCGCCGGTGTAGCGCGGAGTGGGCCCGGCGGTAACAACACCGGTCCTCACGGCACTTAAGTCCGGTGAGCAATGGACAGGCGAGAACGCCTGTCCTACCTACTCAGTTGGCTGGGCGTCGCTCGTAACGGGTTTCGCACGGCGTGACGATCCGGTAGTCCTGCGGGTACCCCGTGGACGGCGTCCGGCTGACGGCTCGCCCGTCGCCGAGGCCGCTCTGGCGCGGCGCGGACGGCGGGCCTTGGTCACTCGTTCCATGGGCTGGCCGGCGATGGTTGGCGCCGGCTCTTCCTTGGGCTGCTCGTCGCTGATCGCTTCAGGCTCGGCTTCCAGCATGGCGGGCGGGTGGAATTCGGCTCCCAAATACACCATCAGGCCCTTTTCTTCGTGCGGCTCGATGCGCACCACCGATTTATCCTGTGCGAAGTTGAGCAACTCGCCGAACTCCTGGAAGCCGTATTTCTTCCAGTCGAAGTCCGGCTGCTCTTCCTTCACCCACGCGGCGAGTTCATCGGCGGGGGCGCCGTTGTCGACCTCCAAGCGATGAGTTTCGAGCACGTCGCGCAGCACCGTAAGCGATTCTTCGGGCTTGGCAACCGTGGCCTTCTCGGCCGCGATCTCGCCCTTGCGCTTAATCATGTAACGGCCTTCGCCGCCGGTTACATCGACCAGGTCCGCTTTCTGCAACTTCTCCACGAAATCGGTGAACGAGCCGGCGCCGTAGGCCCTCTCGCCGAACGTGGAATCGAGCTGCAGCATGGTGGATTTGAGCAGCCCGAGCTGCGGCCGCACTTCGCGTCGTTCGAGGACCTGCAACGCGCGCTCGACGAGCGGCATAGCCAGCGCGAGATCGAGCGGTGGCGGCCGGCGATGTCCGCCGCGCTGTGGAGGCGCGCTCGCGCTTTGCGCCTGGCCGGCCGTCACCGGCGCACTGGCGCTGCGGGGGGCATGCTTGGGCGTCTCCATCAACACCGATTCGTAGCTGATGAACTCGTGGCAGTTCTTCTGCAAAATGGTCGACGTAAACGCGCGCCCGCCCACCACGAAGACCCGCTTGTCATATTGCTTGAGCTTGTTCACCAGGGCGATGAAATCGCTGTCGCCGCTGACGATGGCGAAGGCATTGATGTGATCGTGGGTGAACGCCATCTCGAGCGCGTCCAGCGCCAGATTGATATCGGCGCCGTTCTTATCGCCGCGCGGCGAAGGATCGCGCTGCACCATCTGCACGGCGTGCTCGGAGAGCTGGCGCGTGAAGGTGTCCTGGCGGCCCCAATTGGCGTATGCAATCTTGGTGACGATCTCGCCCCGCTCTTTAAGCGCATCGAGCACCGCGGCCACATCGAACTCGCGCTGCAGCGTGGATTTGACGCCGATTTCGATATTGTCGAAGTCGATAAATACGGCGATCTTAAGTTTCTCGTCTAGTTCGTGTCTTCTATTGTTCATTTTCAACTCTTGTAAAATGCCTAGGCGGGCACGCTCGCACGGATGAAGTCCACAATGCCCTCGAGCGAAGCGCCCGGCTGGAACACCGCCGCGACGCCCAGGCTCTTCAGCTCCACGGCGTCCTCGTCCGGTATTATGCCGCCGACGATCACCTTCACGTCGGTCATCTCTTTTTCACGCAGCAATTCCATCACGCGCGGCACAATGGCGTTGTGCGCCCCCGAAAGAATCGAGAGACCGATCACCTGCACGTCCTCCTCGAGCGCCGCGTTCACGATCATCTCGGGCGTCTGGCGCAATCCGGTATAGATGACTTCCATACCGGCATCGCGCAGCGCGCGGGCGATAATCTTGGCGCCGCGATCGTGGCCATCGAGACCGGGTTTGGCCACCAGCACTCTAATGGGCGCTGACATGAATCAGACCAAGCTCGTTTCCTGATACGAGCCAAAGACCCCGCGCAGAGCGTCGCAAATCTCGCCCAGCGTGACGTAGGCGCGGACCGCATCCAGGATGAACGGCATCGTGTTCTCCGTTCCTTCGGCAGCCCGCCTGAGGGCGTCGAGCGAAGCCCTCACCCGGCCATTATCGCGCGTGGCGCGCAAAGCCGCCAGTTTTTTCGCCTGGTGATCCTGCGCCGCCCGGTCGATTTGGAGGATTTCGACCGCCTCCTCCTGGTCCGCCTGAAATGCGTTTACGCCCACAACGATCTTATCACCGCGCTCCACGGCCCTCTGATACTCGTAACTGGCGTTGGCGATTTCTCTCTGGGGAAAGTTCTGTTCGATGGCCGCGATCATGCCGCCCATCTCATCGATGCGGCGGATGTAGTCCATGGCAGCTCTCTCGCAGTCGAGCGTCAGGCGCTCCAGAAAGTAACTGCCGCCCAGCGGATCGGCCGCAGCGGTGACGCCGGACTCGTATGCGATCACTTGCTGGGTACGCAGCGCTATGGTGACGGCGTGCTCGCCGGGCAGCGCGTAAGCTTCGTCGAGCGAGTTGGTGTGCAGAGACTGGCAGCCGCCCAGCACCGCGGCCAGGGCTTGCATAGTGGTCCGCACAATATTGTTATACGGCTGCTGCCAGGTGAGCGAGCAGCCGGCGGTCTGGGCGTGGAAACGCAGCTTCAGGCTGCGCTCGTCTTTGGCGCCGAAGCGGTCACGCATGACGTGGGCCCAGATTTTCCGCGCCGCGCGATACTTGGCAATTTCCTCGAAGAAATCGTTATGCGCATTAAAGAAGAAGCTGAGACGCGGCGCGAACTCGTCGATGGCCAGCCCGCGCGCGAGCGCCCACTCGATATACTCGATGCCGTCGCGCAGCGTGAAGGCCAGTTCCTGCACGGCGGTGGAGCCGGCCTCACGGATGTGATAGCCGCTGATCGAAATCGGATTGAAGCGCGGCGTGTGGCGCGCCGAGAACTCGATGGTGTCGGTCACCAGGCGCATGGAAGGCCGCGGCGGGAAAATGTACTCCTTCTGCGCGATGTATTCCTTGAGGATGTCGTTCTGGATGGTGCCCGACAGCCGCGCCCAGTCCACGCCCTGCTGCTCCGCCACCACCAGATACATGGCCCAGAGCACCGCCGCCGGCGAGTTGATGGTCATGGATGTGGTGACATCGGCCAGCGGAATGCCGCGGAACAACGTCTCCATATCGGCGAGCGAGCTAATGGCCACGCCGCACTTGCCGACTTCGCCTTGCGAGAGCATGTGATCGGCGTCGTAACCCATGAGCGTCGGAAGATCGAAAGCCACCGATAGGCCGGTCTGCCCCTGCGCCAGCAGGTAATGGTAGCGGCGGTTGGTCTCCTCCGGGGTGGCGAAGCCCGAGAACTGGCGCATGGTCCAGAGCTTGCCGCGATACATGGTTTCGTGGATGCCGCGCGTGTAAGGGAACGCGCCGGGCGCGCCCAGGTCGCGGGATGGATCGAGATCGG
>JBGPKX010000195.1:0-11036 GCA_041486185.1 Bryobacteraceae bacterium
ATGGACGCTTCGGGATCGGTCGCGTTGCGGTCGCCGCCATGGCAATCCGCGCAACTGAATCCGAACCGGGCGTGAATGTCGTTGGCGAACGCCTTCGCCGGCGCCTGCAAATTCCCTTCAAGCACCGAATGGCACGCCACACACGTATCGTCTGCCGCTGCCGCGAGCGGAGCTACGAAGATCAGCGCCAGGAGAGCGTACCTCATCGCCAGTACCCCAGTGCGGAGAAAGTAGTCAAATAAGCCAGCAGAGCAACTCCCGCCCCGGTTATCCACCTCGTGCGCTCCATACCCTGGCGATTCACGGCCCAAAATGGCAGCGCCACCCAAAAAAGAACCAGCAGACCGAATCCCAACAACCCGACCAGTTCTCCTTCGAAAAGCCACACATGGCTTGGGATTAGCTTCAGGGTGTAGAACGGCGCCAGAAAATACCACTCCGGCCGGATACCCGCCGGCGCCGGAGCAAACGGATCAGCCTTAACGCCCAGTTCCCAGGGGAATATCGCCGCGAGCACTCCCAATACTGCCAGCGCCGCGTACCAGGCCATCAACTCCCGCAGGAAGAAATTGGGAAAGAAAGGCATCTGGGGAACGGGCACACCTTTGCGCTCATACTCTTCCACCTCCCACTGCGGCGAGCTCATTCCGTGCTTTTGCACCAGCACCAGGTGCGCCAGAAGAAGAAGGGTAGTGATGCCCGGCAGCACCGCCACGTGAAATCCGAAGAAACGCGTCAGCGTCGCGCCACCAACATCATTTCCGCCCCGCAGAAATCGGGCTATGTAGTGTCCCACAACCGGTACGGCGGCGGCCATGTCGGTCCCGACCTTCGTTGCGAAGTACGACACGGTATTCCACGGCAGCAGGTACCCGCTGAAGCCGAAGGCCAGCACAAGTCCCAGCAGCGCAATCCCGCTCAGCCAGGTCAGCTCGCGCGGGCGGCGGAAAGCGCGCAGGAATACCACGCTGAACATGTGAATGAAAGCCGAGAGGATCATGAGGTTCGCCGACCAGCTATGAATGGACCGGATCAGCCAGCCGAACTGCACGCGCGTCATGATGAATTGCACGCTCTCGTAAGCTTCCGCGGGAGAGGGCCGGTAATAGAGCAGGAGCAGAGTGCCGGTCAGGACCTGGATGACGAACAGAAATAGCGTGATGCCGCCGAAGTAGTACCACATCGTGTGGGCATGCACCGGCACCATTTTGTGCGCGAGAAACACCCGGATCGAGGCCAGACCGAGCCTCTCTTCAAGCCAGCCGGCATGCTTGGTTGGCTCGCTCACCACCGCCATGTTTTCACCTTTCAGGCTTTCCGGGACACCACTACTTCGTCGCCCCGGATGTGCACCGAATACTGATCGAGCGGGCGCGGCGGCGGACCCGACACCACCTGCCCGTTCAGGTTATAAAGCCCGTTATGACACGCGCACCAAATTTGATGGCTGGATTCCTTGTACTGCACGGTGCAGTTCAAGTGCGTGCAGACCCCGGAAAAGGCGCGCCACTCGGTCTCGCTGGTTCGCACCAGCAGCACCGGGAGACTGCCGAACTTCACGATCTTTCCTGTGTTCGGTTTTAGATCCTGGACCTTCCCGGCCGAAGCCTCGTTCACCGAGGCCTCCGGAATATCCGGGGGATTCATGAATTTGAATGCGGGATAAAGGAAAGAAATCAGCGAAGCCGACAAACCACCTCCAAGCAGCCATCGCAGGAGGTTGCGGCGTGGTTCTGGTTCCATGATCGGTTACAGTCTAGCGCAACACACGTTCCAAAGTAGTTAGATCGTGGCCCAAGCGGCCAAATGTTCTCTCATTGCGCGCCGGTTTCCGTGTTTTCAAAGCCCGGCGGGAGGCATTTGACCCAGGGCCTTGGGGGTTTTGACCCAGCGCAGGTGCTAGGTCCTTGGTGTTAGGGTGAAGCGTTCCGAGTGTCGAGGGTTGGTTTCCCTGGGACCTAAGACCTGAAACCTGACACCTTTCTTCTAGTAATCCCGCCGCTCCACGATTACCAGCGATAACCGCATGAATACCAGGGAAACGACCAGGCTGGCGCAGATGCCCGTCCACGGTATCTCGCCGCGGAGGAAGTACACATCGCCGGTCATGAGCCGGAGGAAGCTATATCGCTGGAATCCGCTCGCCAGGAAGGTGAACATGCCGTAGAGGAAAAGCACGGCGGCGCCGACAGTCGCTTTGTGCAGTTCGCTCAGCGGAGAGAAGTACCCGTAAGCCATAGAACGAAGTGACGCCCGCCACCGCAAGGAGCGCATGCACCAGGCTTTCGCTTACCGGGAACGATTGTCCAACCAAAGGCGTGAGCGCACAGACCAGGAGCGAAGAAACCAGCGCTGCCGCTGCGATCTCAATCATTCCGAGACTGATGCGGACGCCCGCCACCTTGCGCCGGTCGACCGGCATCGAGAGCGTGTACATCAGGCCGGAACTGACGCCGCCCGCCTGTGGAGGAAATCCCGCGCTCGCCAGCGCCACAGCCATAAACGACAGCCAGTTAAGGAGCGTATTGCCGATCAGCATCTTGAGCGTGGTGGTCTTCCCTGCGCCGTTACGTCCGAGGAACCCGCAGATGGAACCTTGCGGCACCTCCAGGTTGAGTCCGTCGACAGCGTACTTGCGGCCGTATTTCTTGCGCAGCTCGCGCGTAACGATGACCGCTCCTCCCGCCATGAGTTACGTCTCCTCTTCCCCCGGTCTTCGGGAACCCGGCTGCGGCGCTCCGAGGCGCATCAGCTCGGTCTCGAACAGCCGGCGCATTTGTGGCTCGTCGAGACCCATCGCGGCCACGCGATCGACCGCCGACCGCAGCACCGTTGGTGCCGTCTGGATCTTCCTCCGCTCCCTGGATTCGCTACCCGTTCCGTTCTTCGACACAAACGCGCCAAAGCCCTGGCGCAGCTCGATGACGCCCTCGTGCTCCAGCTCGCGGTAGGCCTTGGCCACCGTATTGGGATTCATGACGAGGTCGTCGGCGATCTTCCGGATTCCAGGAAGCTGCTCGCCGGGACGCAGCGCGCCGGTCTCAATCGCGTGCTTCACCTGCTCGATAAGCTGCAGGTAGATGGGAACTCCCGAGCTGGGGTTGGGTTTCCGTCGGGAATTCGATCTGAAAGTTGTAATATATGACCCGTAGGGTTCGAGGAAGGTTGAAGGGCGATGCCGTCGCCCCCGGGTGAGACCTCGATGAGGGTATGCGCGGGTTCTTGACGTAGAAGCTTGGAGGGAGTCAGGTAGGATGCGATTACATTTACGCCGCCCGGCAGGCGGTTGCCATGTTTGCGGGAGACCCAGCGCCGCAGCCAGCGGATCAGTGGCTCACCGAAGGTCAGCAGAGTGTCGCCTTCCGGCTGTTCCCCGATCCCGTGGACAAGCAGGACGCCGAACTTATGGCGCCGCTCGCCGCTGGCAGCATGTTCGCTCGCGTACCCGGTCGGCATAGTGCTGGCGCGCCTCCCTGGGCTTCACTATAGCGACATTCGCCGAGTTGCGGACCGTAGAGAAGGATGGGCTGCTTCAGCTTTCGCTTGAGGCTCGCAAAATGGAGACTGACTCTTGCGTCAGATCCATCTGCTGCGGACCTTGTAGCTAGATTGGCTACTCCCGGCGAACCGTTCCGAAGCGGTACAAAGCTTCGCTGGTGCGCAGGTAAATGTGTCCGCGGGCCAGCGCGGGGGTGGCATAGCAGCCCTCGGCCAGATCGTTGATGGCGATGACTTCCCAGCCTCGGGACGCTTTCAGAACGGTGACTTTCCCTTCTTCGCTCGCGAGAAACAACTTCCCTTCGGCCGCAACAGGCGACGCCGAGTAGCCCCCCAGGGCGCCCGTAATCCGGCCCGCCTTTGCCATCTTGCCCGTTTCCGCATCGAATGAAGTGAGCAGGCCGCCGTTCTTGAGGAGATAAAGAACGCCATCGTAAAAAAGGGGCGATGGCACAACACCGATAAAGCTCTTCTGATACCTCCAGAGTTCCCGCGTCCGCATGGGCGCCTCGGCGGAAGCAACCGGATCGCGCTCGATGCGGATGGCTAAGAGACTGGACGGCGCGAGCGTCATGCGCTGCCGTTCGTCCCATTTCTCTTTGGTGACAATGCCATCTTTGTTGTCCGCAAACTGTCCGATCCCGATCAGGTCGGGGTCGGTGCCATATTCATCCGGCGACAGCTTGCCATCATGATTCTTATCGAATTTCCCCAGTTGACCGGCAAAAGGACTCATGGAGTCGAATCCGTAGCCGAAAGTAAATAAAGTGTCCTTCCCCAGGATCGGACTGGCGACGATTACTGGACTCAGGCTGGTCAGGCTCCAGAGGCGCTTGCCGTTGTCGACCCGATGAGCGCCCAGTTGGCCGCTGCTGGCCGTTAACACCAGGGGTGCGGCGCCGGCTGGCTGATAGACCAGTGGGGTAGCCCAACCGTCGATTTCCTTGCGGGGCGTTTTCCAGCGGATCTGGCCGTTGCGGCGGTCGAACGCGGCGATGTACGAGTCCAAGGTCTGGTCGATCACTAGAATAATGTTGTCGCCTGCAATGATCGGACTGGAGGAATGTCCCATGGAGTTCGAAAAGGGGCCGAGCGGGACTTTCCACCGAGTGTTGCCTTCCGGGTCATAGGAGATCAGGCCGTAGTCCATGAAAAACGCGTAGACGTTCTCCCCATCGGTCACCGCCGTGATGGCTGCGGGGTGATTCAGAGCTTCAGTCGACTCGGCGCGAGGGCGTCCCACCGACCGTTCCCACAGCAGTTTCCCGGTCTCGCGGTCGAAGCACTGCGTGAACAGTTTGCCGTCTTCAAAAGCAGTCAGGAAGATGCGATCCCGCGTCAGGACGGGCGAGGACTTGCCAGGGCGAACCGGCGTTCTCCAAAGAAGGTTCTTCACTTTGCCGAACTCGGTGGGAAAACCGGTGTCGTTCGAAACTCCCGAGCCGTTCGGTCCGCGGAAGCGCGTCCACTCTTCCGCGCAGGCAGCGGAGACGCAGAGGAACAATGCGACTCGGAGAGGACGCCGTTTCATAGTTTCCGGTGGCGCCAACGCGATCGGCTAAGGAGCCAAGCGACAGCGAAAATCGGCCTGCACAGTATAACAATCCTGGACGGGTGTCTTGCGAAAACTCAAGGACGAAGATGGCCTTCCGTTCTCTTGCCAAACCGCGTTGTGGCGACCGTTACGGTTCGCCAGCCCGTATGTGGGAATCGTGGCCGAGTCTCGGGGTGAACCGTCCGATGTCCCAGAAGTCCTGCTGCGCGTCGATGCGCGTTCGTCCATAATAAAAGGAACTGACGCCGCTGTACGCGCGTTCCTTTCATCGGATGTCCTTCGCCATCGAGACCGAAGGCTTGGTCAAAATCTTCCGCAGCCGCTGGTCGGGGAAAGAGGTGCGCGCGGTGGATGGCATCTCGCTGCGCGTGGAGCGCGGCGCCACCTTCGGCCTGCTCGGTCCCAACGGCGCGGGCAAGACCACGTTCGTTAAGATGCTGCTCTCGTGCGCGCGGCCCACCCAAGGGCGTGCCATGGTGTTTGGCCGCGATTCGCGCGAGGCCGAAGCGCGGCGGCCCATCGGTTACCTGCCGGAGAACCATCGCTTCCCCACGTACATGACCGGCCGCGGCATGCTGGATTTTTACGGCGCGCTTTCGGGGATGGAGAGCGCCGCGCGCCGGAAACGCATCCCGGAACTGCTGGCCATGGTGGGCCTAGCGGAGTGGGGCGACGTGCGGCTGGGAAAGTATTCCAAGGGCATGCTGCAACGCGTGGGACTGGCGCAGGCGCTGATGCATGCGCCGTCGCTGCTCATCCTGGATGAGCCTTCCGACGGCGTCGATCCCATCGGGCGGGTGCAGATTCGCGACATCCTGCAGGCGCTCGAGCAGCAGGGTGTGACCATCTTTCTCAACTCGCATCTTCTGGCGGAGGTGGAGCTGTTCTGCCACGACGTGGCCATCATCCATCGCGGCCGAGTCGCGCTCGAAGGAAAAGTCAAAGACCTTACCGCGGGCAGCGGTTATCGCGTGGAAGCGGAGCATGTGCCCGAACGCGTCGAGCAAGAATTGCGCGCCAAAGCCATGGCCGTGGCCCAGCGCAACGGCAATGTCGAATTCCTCTTCGGCAGCCGCGACGAAGCCAACCAGGCCGTCGACCTTCTACGCGCCGAGCACTGCGCGATCGAATCCATGGCGCGCACCGCAAGCACGCTCGAAGACGTTTTCGTGAGGACGGTCAATGAACAGTAGAACACTGCGCGTGACCGCCGCTCTAGTGCGCGATACGTTCCGCGAAGCTTTCGCGCGCAAGATCTTCTGGGGATTCTTCGGGTGCTCGACGGCGCTGGTCCTGTTCTTCATTTTCATCATGCGAATCGACGTGGTGCAGGGAGCGATTGCGACCGTCTCCCTGTTCGGTAATACGTCGCGCGGCGAAGACGTGCAGCGGCTGGTGCGCCAGGTGCACGGGGCCATCGCGGCGTTCCTGTTTACCGCAGGCATGTTTCTCGCGGTGTTTGCGTCGGCGGGATTGATCCCCTCGGTATTCGAGCCGGGACGCATCGAGCTGCTGCTTTCGAAACCGGTGGAGCGGTATCACATTCTGCTCGGCCGCTATGCCGGCAATGTGCTGGTGATCGCGGCTAACGTGCTTTATCTGGTCTTCGCCATCTGGCTGATCTTCGGAATCAAGACCGGCGTTTGGACCGTCGGTTTCCTGTGGTCGAGCGTGCTCATCGTGTACACGTTCGCGGTGCTCCTCACGGTGGTCGTGCTGGTGGGTGTGCTTTGGGAGAGCGCCGCAGTCACAACGATGGTGACGTTCGGCATCATGATCGTGAGCCCGATCCTGGCTCAGCAGGTGACTCTCGAACGCCTGCTGACGTCGGAAACCTCGCGCAACATCGTGCGCGGAGCTTATTACGCGCTGCCGAAAGTCTTCGACTTGGGCCGCATCGCGCGATCGTTGGTGCTGGGCAGCCCTATTGACGACTGGATGCCGGTGTGGAGCTCAGCTCTGTTTGGCGTGGCGGTGTTGAGCACAGGGATCTATGTGTTTGCCAGGAAAAACTACTGAATGAAAACGTTGATTGCATCCGGCGGTCGCGCAACACGCCGTAGCGCAGGGCTGCCGCATCTTGTGCGGGAGATCTGCGGTTTGTTGCCCAGGCCTCGGCAAAGGGCCGCGGGTCCCCGCAAAAGGCGCGTGGCCCAGCGGTACATTTGGATTCCGCTGATCGCCTTGACGGCATGTAATTCCGCCGAGACCGGACGTACCGGAATCGACGCGACCCTCGCCGCGCTGATGCCGCCGGACGCGACTATGCTGGCGGGGGTCCGCATGGCCGCCATCCGGTCCACGCCGCTGTATCAGAAAATGCTGGCGCAGAAGCGGCTGGAACGGCTGGACGAATTCGCGCGCCAGACCGGCTTCGATCCGCGCCGCGATGTGGGCGAACTGCTGGTGGCTTCGAACGGGAAAGACAGCATCATCGCCGCGCGCGGCGCCTTCAATGTGAAGGCGTTCGAAGGCATGACACGGAGCACGTACCAGGGCTACACGCTTTACACGCGCGACCGTGGCGGCGTGGCCCTGATCGATAACTCGGCTGCCGTCGCCGGGACGCTCGCCGCCGTACGCGCCGCGCTCGACCGCCGCAGGGCCGGCGACCGCTCCGGGCCTGCTGAGCTTTTGGCGCGCGCGCGCCAGATCCCGCCGGAGAACCAGATTTGGTCCGTGTCCAACGGCTTCGACAATCTGCTGACGGGCAGAATTCCCGAAAGCGGCAACGCCGCCAATATCGGACGCATCCTAGGCTCGCTCGAAAATACCACCGCCGCCGCCGATTTCCGCACCGGCCTCAACGGCTATGTCAATGGCTTGTGCCGCACCGAACCGGAAGCCAAGAATCTGGGTGACGCCGCGCGCGGATTGGTAGGCCTCGGCCGCCTCAGCGTTCCCGAAAAACAGCCCGAGCTGCTGCGCCTGTGGGACGGAATCAAGGTGGATCAGCAGCAGCGAACCATCAAGATCACGGTGGCAATCCCGCAGGACCTCGTCGACAAGTTGATCGATCTGCTGGGAAGCGAACCGCGACTGCGGGGACTGCCGATTGGTTCAGGTCCCCGGCTCCGTTAGCTATTGCTCCGCTTGATCGGTTCTGGCCGGTAGAATGGAACTCTAGTGCCGTTCGCGAACGAGATCATTCCCTACCCCCAAATGTGCCAGCGTGAGTCGATGAGCTTGCAGCGCGGCATGAATTTCGACATCGGTCGAGGTTACTCCGTCATATTGATGTCGGTCCGGCCGAACGCTCCTTACCGAGACAGATTTCAGGAAGACGGCACCACACTAATCTACGAAGGCCACGATGCTCCGCGCAGCGAAGCGGTGCCAAATCCGAAAACGGTTGACCAGCCAGCGTTCACGCCGTCTGGGTCTCGTACTCAAAATCGCAAGTTCCATGATGCCGCAGAGAAGTACAAGCGCGGCTTGAGCGGTCCGCATGCCGTCAGGGTCTATGAAAAAATTCACCAGGGGATTTGGTCGGACAACGGGCTGTTCACCTGGTTGATGCGTGGGGTGAAACCGATCAGGGGCGAAATGTATTTAAGTTCAAGCTGGTGGCAGTTACCGGCGACGATAGCGTGGCCAATCTGCATCGGCAACAGCGAACAGAAGTTCGGCGGCTCATTCCAACAGCAGTAAAGATTTAGGTTTGGAAGCGCGACAACGGCAGATGTATTCTCTGCGGCGCAACTGACGAACTGCACTTCGACCACATTCTGCCGTTTTCTAAAGGTGGAACCTCGCTAACAGCCACCAATGTTCAGCTGCTATGTGTCCGGCACAACCTCTCGAAAGGTGCCAAAATCGTCTGAAGTCAGTAAGCGGTCGATCCGCGATCGGCTCGCTAGCCAGCGTGCGTCCCTGCCGGTTGCGACTTCTTCGGTGGCGGAATGCCGTCGCCCAGGATCGAGCCGCCACCTTCGCTTATGTAATTCCGGTTCCAGGCCGGGATGTCGACCACTACGTCGCCTGTCACCACCGCCTGGCAGCCCAGGCGCGAGTGCGGCGTCAGGTCGGCGGCCATGTCCACGCGGTCCAGTTCGTCGTCATCGGCTTCGGTAAGGTTGCCGTCCATGCCGTCTTTGACCACCACATGGCAGGTGGTGCAGGCGCAGTTGCCGCCGCAGGCATGCTCCAGGTGGATGCCGAAGTTCAGGGCGATGTCGAGCAGCGATTCCGGCTTGCCATGCCCCTTGTAGGGCAGCTTGCCGGACTCGAATTCGACCGTCTTACCGATCGGAAGGAACGTCACCTTGGGCACATCTTGATTATAGCGGTTAGAATGAGCTGCGACCAAATGCCCCTATTCTCCATCAAGAATATGTAGTATAATTTGGAACGAGCTTCGGGACATGGACACCAACGCGCGCAGTCTCGCAAAAGCCGTCAGCTACCGGGTACTGGGCTCCACCGGAACGGCGGTGGTTGTATTCGTATTTAGCGGCAACATGCCGCTATCGCTGGGGGCTGGCGCGCTGGATATGGGAGTGAAGGTTGTCCTGTACTACCTGCACGAGCGGCTCTGGAACCATATCCCTTACGGCCGTCCCAAGCAGCCCGAGTACGAGATCTAAAGTCGGTTTTTCCCCCCCCGCGTTATACTCGGAAGTTCGTGTTTCATCAACTGGAAAAGCGGGTTCAGGAAACCTTTCACCAACACATCCAAGCGCGGTACGGGATCGATCTGGCCGTGGCCATTGAGCAGCCTAAGCAGCCGGACTTCGGCGAAATGGCGGTGCCGGCGGCGTTTCAGCTTGCCAAACAACTGAAGCAGGCGCCCAAAAAGATCGCCACCGAGTTGGTTGCCGGCATCGGCGCCATCGAGGGCATTGCAGCGCTTGAGGTGGCGGGCAACGGTTACATCAACGTGCGGTTCGACCGCGCGCTGTACGGCGCGGCCCTGCTCCATCCAGCCGCGGAACCGGCCGCCGCGACCGGCGAAAAGAACGTCGTCGAGCACACCAATATCAATCCGAATAAGGCCGCGCACATCGGCCACCTGCGCAACGCCACGCTGGGCGATACTTTCGTCCAGATGCTGCGTAGGCTCGGGAAGCGCGTCGAAGTGCAGAACTATATTGACAACACGGGCGTGCAGGTGGCGGATGTGGTGGTGGGGTTTCACTATCTGGAGCGCAAGTCGCCCGCCGATGTGAGGCAGCTCATTGCCGACCCGTCGGTGCGTTTCGATTACTATTGCTGGGACCTGTACGCGCGCATCTCGGCGCTTTACAAAGACCAGCCAGACTCGCTCGCGTGGCGCAACGAAACGCTGCACGCCATTGAAGCCAACGCAGGCGCACAGGCCGAGATCGGCGGTATGGTGGCCGATGCCATTGTGCAGGCGCATCTCAAGACCATGCTGCGCCTGGGGGTCGAGTACGACGTGCTGCCGCGTGAGAGCGAAATCCTGCACCTGAAATTCTGGGCCTATGCGTTCGATCTGCTCAAAGAACGCAAAGCCATCTATCTTGAGACAGAGGGCAAGAACAAAGGCTGCTGGGTCATGCCGGCCGCCGCGTTTTCCGAGGACTCTGAAGACAGCAAAGTGATCGTGCGGTCCAACGGCACCGTCACTTACGTCGGCAAGGACATCGCGTATCAGCTTTGGAAGTTCGGGCTGCTGGGCAAGGACTTCTATTATCGCCAGTGGCACACCTATCCGGACGGACACCAGGTCTGGGCCTCGACGGCGGAACCTCACGCGGGCTCGCCGGCATTCGGACGCGGTGCGCGCGTGTATAACGTCATCGATTCACGGCAATCGTATTTGCAGGATGTAGTGGTCGCCGGGCTGCGCGCGCTGGGCTTTGAGAAACAGGCCGAAGCCAGCGTGCATTTCTCCTACGAGATGGTGGCCCTCTCGCCGCGAACTTGTGTGGAGATGGGAATCGAACTGTCGGAGGAAGACAAGAAGCGTCCCTACGTCGAGGTGTCAGGCCGCAAAGGTCTGGGCGTCAAGGCCGACGAC